>JAISMM010000082.1 GCA_031276725.1 Clostridiales bacterium
CTTGCAAAGGGCGCTATCGAAACGGCGCGGAGCGTCGGCTTTGTCGGCGCGTTCGCGGGCGGGCTTATCAACACCGCCTACGGCGTGGGCGTGGCGATTGCCGCTAGCTTTGCGGTAACTTTGATATTTTCGCCTAAATCCAAATGATTGTGCTCGGCGGCAAAGTAGTCGGCTAACCGCCGAAAAATTCCCATCCGCGGAGGGGTGGCGCGTTAGCGGCGGGGTGGTTGATTGTTGTTGCAGGCGGTTCGCCGGGGTGGTTGATTGTCCGCCGCACTTGGTTATTTTCCCGAATTCCCCTCTATGGAGGGGTGCCGCGTTAGCGGCGGGGTGGTTGATTGTCCGCCGCGCTCGGTATATCCCAAAGATTCCCCTCCGCGGAGGGGTGCCGCGTTAGCGGCGGGGTGGTTGTTTGTTTTTGCAGGCGGTTCGCCGGGGCGGTTGATTATCCGCCGCGCCGCCCTCTCAAAAAAAACGTAACAATTTCGGCGTCGACGCATATATACTATTATGTATTGCCGAACAAAAAAAAGATTTTTCAAAAGAAAGCCGACCGTCATATTGTCGGCTGTTCTTTTAGTCGGCGTGCTTGTGCTGCTACATTTTAATTTTAACGTCAATCCGATTATACGCAAGGTGTCGGAGGAAAAAATCCGCGCCTTAACGATACTCTCTATAAACAAAGCCTCGGCGGAGGTCGCCGCGCAAAATTACGCCTACGACGATTTGATTAAAATCACGTACGACACCGACGGAAACGTCGCCCTGATTCAAGCCAACGCGATTCTTATAAACACGATCGCGCGCGGAATCACGCTTAAAGCGCAGGAAAATCTGTCAAAAATGGAGGAGCAGGGCATACCCGTGCCGCTCGGCTCGTTTTCCGGCATAACGGTCTTGGCGGGACGCGGCCCCGCCGTTACCGTAAAGGCGCTGCCCATAGGCTCGGTCGCCACCGAATTCGATTCCGAATTTTTGAGCGCGGGCATAAACCAAACCATACACAAAATTTCGCTTACCGTCGCCGCCGACGTCAACGTCGTTTTGCCCGGCAAGGACTGCTCCGTCAAAACCCGCACCTACGTCCTAATGTGTGAAAACGTCATCGTCGGCAAGGTTCCCGACTTCTATTTCGGCGGCGGCGTCCCCGGCGAAATGTTGGATTTGGCGATATAACAAGTTTACCGCCCACACGCACAGATAGCATTACAAAAGTTATGATGAGTGAAACAAATTGAAGAGACGATGTTTAGGATTATTGACATTAAGGTTGGCAAAAAGGCTCATCGTAAGATCGAGCATTTTAGCGCTTCCGGACACGACGCAGGTTCTTCTTCTAAATCGTGCAAAACAATGTCGTTGTCTGCCGCTATTGTTCGAAAAGATAATCCCAACGAGTACAACGACACCGCCATATTTACGTTTCTTTCACTATGGCGCCCAAACTCGCTTAAAAATTGATGCTCGCAATTTTTGCACAAGTAACATTGGGTACCTTTACGCTTGCCGTTATTTACAATCCTTTCGCTTCCGCATATCTTACATTCCATTCTCACGTTTATCATATTTTCTTTTTCTTGTCATCATTTGTTTCTCATATCTTTTGCAACACTATACATTATGACAAAACGGTCTGTTGAATAAATCGCTGTTTTGCATATAATGGAGGTTATACGCCGCGCGGAAAAAATAATTTTGAAAAAACAAAATTTTTTTTGAAAAACATAACACAAATCGGCTTATTATCGCTTGACAAAAGAGCGAAAAAGGTATATAGTAATTGTAACGCAAGAGAATTGTTCTCGCCGCAAGGGTTTTTCCGAAGCGGTTACGCTGAGCCGAATTATGTTTTTTAGCTAATCGGAGCGCACGGAACGGTCTTTTGTGCGTTCCGTTTTTTTTGTCGCGGGCGGGCTTCGGCGTCGTTCGCCCGATATGCGCGAAGGGAGTGGTTTTATTCAAAAAATGTCGGCGTCGGTTTGTTTTTTTTGGGAGGAACCTAATCATCATTAAAGAGGTTGAAATCAACGAAAAAATCAGGGACGGTCAGATTCGCGTCGTTGACGAGAACGGCGCGCAGCTGGGCATAATGAGCGCGTACGAGGCTAACCTTATAGCGGACCGCAAAAATCTTGATTTAGTCAAGATAAGTCCTATGGCGACGCCGCCCGTCTGTAAGATTATGGACTACGGCAAGTACAAATTCGACACCGCCAAGCGCGAAAAGGACGCGCGCAAGAACCAAAAGGGGAGCGAGCTCAAAGAGGTTTGGCTGTCGATGACTATCGACAAGCACGACCTTGAAACTAAGGCCAAGTCGGCGCAGAAATTTTTGACGGCGGGCGACAAGGTTAAGGTTTCGATCCGTATGCGCGGACGTCAGCAAACGCACGCCGATATAGGCGTCGAGGTTATGAACCGCTTTTTCGCGATTTTGGAGGACGTTTGCGTTATCGACAAAAAGCCCGTTACCGAGGGGCGCAACATTTTGATGATTCTGAATCCCAAAAAGTAGGCTCGCGGCGATAAAAAAATTCGCGGCGGCAAAAGGCAAGCGGTCGCAAAAAGCCGGCGGCGAACGAAGGTTTGCGGCGGACAAAGGCCGGCGGCAAAAGCGGTTTGCGGCGGACAAAGGCCGGCGGCGGCAAAAGACAAGCGACTGATGGATGTTCGCGGCTGTAAAAACCGTTTGCGGCGGACAAAGGCTCGCGGTCGCAAAATGTCGGCGGCGGCACAAAAAATGTAAATACAATTTTCGGAGGATAAATATATGCCAAAAATGAAAGGACACAGCGGAGCGAAAAAGCGTTTCCGCGTAACGGCGTCGGGCAAGTTAAAGCGCGGCCAACAGGGTAAGAGCCACATTCTTACCAAGAAAACGCGTAAGCGCAAGGTGGGCTTGCGCCAGATAGCGTATATGGGCTCGCAAAAGCAGGAGAGGGCTATGAAGACCCTCATCCAAAAGTAGGAGGCGCGTTATGAGAATTAAAAGAGCAGTCAACGCCGTAAAAAAGCGCAGGAAGATTTTTAGATTGGCAAAGGGCTATTTCGGCTCTAAGTCGCGTTCGTACCGCATCGCCCGCGAGGCGGTTATGAAGTCGCAAATGTACGCGTTTGTGGGCCGCCGCTTAAAAAAGCGCGATTTCCGCAAGCTGTGGATCGCGCGTATAAACGCCGCCGCCCGCATTAACGGGCTTTCGTACAGCAAATTTATGCACGGCTTAAAGCTGTCGGGCATCGAGCTTAACCGCAAGGTTTTGGCGGAGCTTGCCGTAACGGATGCGACGGCGTTTAGGAACTTGGCCGAAACCGCCTCAAAAGCGGTAGGGGTCGGCCGTTGAAAAGCGGCGCGGCAGCGTCGGATATGAACGGCGGTTTTGCTTACGTACCGCAAGGTACGCGCGCGGCAACATCATAATATGGAAGTCATAACCTCGGCGGACAATAAAAAGATAAAGCGTATAGCGAGTTTGCGCGAAAAGAAGTATCGCGACGAATACCGCGAATACGTCGCCGAGGGCAAGAGATGGGTGCTTTCGGCGGCAAAAAGCGGTAGTATGTCAGACATAGTACGCGAAATCGTCGTTACGGACGCGCTTTACGGCTCGGTTTTTGCGGAGCTTGCGGGCGTCGCCGCGCCGGTTACGGTCGTGAGCGAACGCGTCTACGAAAAACTTTCGGACACGCCGTCGCCGCAGGGCATTTTGGCGGTTTTGGCGGTTCCGGAGCAGAAGGAGTCGGTCGACTGCCGCTATTCGTTACTTTTAGACCGCGTTCGCGACCCGGGCAATATGGGCGCGATAATCCGCACGGCGTGCGCCGCCGGTTATAACGATATAGTTTGCGACGGTTGCGCGGACGTATATAATCCCAAGGTTGTCCGAAGCTCGATGGGCGCTTTGCCGTACGTGAATATTATCGACGTTTCGCCCCGGATTTTGGGACGGATGCGCGAGGACGGTTACGCGTTTATTTGCGCCGATATGGGCGGCGGCGACGTTTTTCGCTATAAGCCGCGCCCTAAGAGGTTTTGCCTTATAATCGGCAGCGAGGCGGACGGCGTTTCGGATAGTTTCAAACGCGCCGCCGACGATATTGTGAGCATTCCGATGCGCGACGTCGAGTCGCTCAACGCGGCCGTCAGCGCGGGAATACTTATGTATTACTTAAAATTTTCGGAGGGACGTTAGTACCCGGTCGAGGCAAAAAGCCGCGCCCGAGCCCGTATCGACGCCGCCGTATTGCCGCTTTTATTACTTGAAATTTTCGGAGGGACGTTATGTCGGGACACAGCAAATGGGCGACTATTAAGCGCGCCAAGGGTAAGACGGACGCGGCGCGCGGCAAGGCGTTCACCAAGATCGGCCGCGAGATAGCGGTGGCGGTCAAGCAGGGCGGCGGCAATCCCGCGCTCAATTCTAAGCTGCGCGACATCATCGCCAAGGCGAAGGCCCTTAATATCCCCAACGACAACATTAGCCGCAGTATCAAAAAGGCGGGCGGCGAGGTCAATTCCATAAACTACGACACTGTGATTTACGAGGGCTACGGGCCGGGCGGAATCGCCGTCATCGTCGAAACGCTCACCGACAACAAGAACCGCACCGCCGCCGACGTGCGCCACATTTTCGACAAGTTCGGCGGCGCGATGGGGACTAACGGCTGCGTGTCGTACCTGTTCAAAACGAAAGGCGTTATGATTGTCGAAAAGACCGCCGGGTCCGACGACGACGCGCTTATGCTGCTCGCGTTGGAGTGCGGCGCCGAGGACTTTTCGGTTTCGGACGGCGCGTACGAAATCACGTGCAAGCCCGAGGATTTTTCGGCGGTGCGCGAGGCCTTGGAGCAAAAGGGCATAACCTTTTTGCAGAACGGAATCGAAAAAATACCGCTCGATACGGTGGATGTCGCCGACCCCGAAAAATTCCTGAAAATGCTTAATATGTTCGACGACAACGACGACGTTCAAGAGGTCGCTCACAACGCCCTTTTGCCCGAGACGGACGGGGAGGAATAGGCGCGTGGACGAAGTTATTTCACTTTGCAAGACGGCGGCGGACAACGCCGCTTATATCGGCTCTATGCCGACCGACCAAAAGAACAAAATGCTGCGGATAACCGCCGACGCGCTTATCGCGGGCGAGTCTAAAATTTTGGAGGCGAACGCCATCGATATAAAAACGTGCGGCAAGCCCGCCCATATTATCGACCGCCTTGCGCTCAATCCGGGGCGCGTTAAGGCTATGGCGGACGGCATAGCCGAGCTTATAAAATTGCCCGATCCCGTCGGCGAAATAATCGACGAATGGACGAACAAGGCGGGGCTTAAAATCCGCAAGGCGCGGGTGCCGTTCGGCGTTGTTGGAATAATCTACGAGGCGCGTCCCAACGTTACGGCGGACGCCGTGGGACTCTGCCTAAAATCGGGCAATTCCGTCGTTCTGCGCGGCGGGAGCGACGCCCTTAACTCGAATAAGTCGATCGTCGCCGTTATAAAGGACGCTTTGACGGCGGCGGGCTATCGCGCCGACTTTATACAGTTCCTGCCCGGGGCGGCGCGCGCCGACGCCGAAACGCTTATGAAATGCCGCGAATACGTCGACGTTTTGTTGCCGCGCGGCTCGGCGGGACTCATTAAGACCGTCGTCGAAAAGTCGTCCGTCCCGGTTATAGAAACGGGCACGGGCAACTGCCACGCCTACGTCGAGAGTACCGCCGATTTCGATACCGCGTCAAAAATAATTCTTAACGGCAAGCTGCAACGCCCGAGCGTCTGCAACGCGCTCGAAAGCCTGCTCGTAGACCGCAAAATCGCCGCCGAATTTTTGCCGCGAATCGTCGCCGAGCTTACGGCGGCTGGCGTGGAGGTAGTCGGCTGTAACGAAACGCGCGCGATCGTCCCCGCCGTTTCGCCCGCCTCGGACGGGGATTTTGCCGCCGAATTTTTAGGGCTAAAAATATCGGTCAAGGTCGTTGACGGCGTAGCGGAGGCCGTCGCGCATATCAACAAGTACGGTAGTTCGCACAGTGAGGTCATCATAACGCGCGATAACGCGGCGGCAAAAAAGTTTACCGAGGGCGTCGACAGCGCCGCCGTCTACGTCAACGCCTCCACGCGCTTTACCGACGGCTTCGAGTTCGGCTTCGGCGCCGAAATGGGCATCTCGACCCAAAAGCTCCACGCGCGCGGCCCTATCGGCTTGCGGGAGATGACTAGCTACAAGTACATAGTGTTCGGCGACGGACAGGTGCGCGGCTGATGGACGGCGGCGCGGAAAAAGCGGCGGAGCGCGAAAACGTTCACGCGGGACACCGTGAACGCGTGCGCGGCGCGGTTGATACCGACCCGGATTTTACGACCTTTTCGGAACACGAGGTTTTGGAATATCTGCTTTTTACGACGATTCCGCGCATAGATACCAACGTTTTGGCGCATAAGCTTATCGACGCTTTCGGTTCGCTTTCGGGCGTTCTTAACGCCAATCCAGCCGAGCTCGTCCGTTTTGCCGGCGTCAGTCAAACCACGGCGCGAATGCTTACGGCGGTCATTCCGGCGGCGCGCAAGGCGGAAATCTCGCGGCTCAAAAACAACGTGTTTTTGGACTCGCACGAGGCCGCCGCGGCGTATATGCACGCGTTTTTTGCCAACCGCAACACGGAGCTGCTCTATTTGGCGTGCCTCGACGTTAACGACCGCCTTTTGAATATGGGGCTGATTACGTCCGGCGCGACGCACTACACCGCGTTCGACGTCAAAAAAATCGTCGAATCGTCCTGCCGCCACGGCGCGTCAAAAATCATACTCGCCCACAATCATCCCGCCGGCTCGCTCGCGCCCTCGTCCGCCGACGAGTTCGTTACCGCCAAGGCCGCCGTCGCTCTTTCGGCTATGGGCATACTCTTAGCCGACCACATAATTTTCACCTCGGACGGCTATTACAGCTTTTATATGCACGGCAAAATCGCCGGCGCTTACTCTATGTGCGACCGCATCCTCGGCACCGCCTATATGAACGAAATCCGCGAGCGCAAGCAGTCCGCCCGCTCCGGCAAATACATCCGCGAAACATCCGACCCGAAAAACTCCGGACAGGTTTAGGCGGGCGGCTTGTACCGTCAAACGGCGTCGCGGCTTTTTTTGGAACATTGCAGTAGGAGCGCGGCGATAATAAATGCGCAGAATTCGGCGATTCCGGCGCAATACCATACGATTTCAGACCCGAATAACCGGGGCAGCAACAAGATTAAGGCGGAATTGAGCGCAATACAGCGGCAAAACATAAGCGCCGCCGCTTGAGCGGTTCTTTTGGTCGAATATAGGTACGAGCCGATCATCAGGTTGAGCGCGACGAACAAAAAACTCCAACCGAATTTCGGCAGCGCGGCGACGGCGGTTTTTAACAGCTCCGGGTCGGAATTGAATAGGGGATAAACGTATTGTCCCGCGGCGAGCAGGAACGCGTAGACCGCCAGACCCGCCGACAGGTTTATGAGCAGACCCGAACGAAAGTAGAACCGCATATCGTCGGCGTCTTTTTTGCCGTAGCTTTGACCGATAAGAGGCTGCAAGCCCTCCGAAACGCCGAAAAATATGCCCATCGAAAACGACGTCAGATACGACATAACGCTGAACGCCGACACCGAAAGGTCGCCCGACGTGCGGATAAGCACATAGTTCATACAGAACGTGGTAACGGGCGAGCCGAACTGCGACAGCATTTCGGGCAAGCCGCGTTTTATTATTTTGCCCATAAGCGGCAACGAAAACGACGGTTTTCCGAACCGTAACGCTCCTTTGCGGCGGATAAAATGCGTCGACAAAATCAACACGACGGATATTTGACCTATGCCCGTGGCGATCGCCGCGCCCTTTATTCCCATTTGAAGCGGGAATACAAAAAGCCAGTCCAAGAATACGTTCATAAGAGCTCCGGCGACGACCGCCGCGCTCACTAGCCCCGGAGAACCGTCGTTGCGCACAAAGCCTTGTAATATAAATACGAACGCCACGGGCAGACAAAAGACGCTGTAATAAAAAATATAGTCGGCCGTCATATCGAGGAACGTGCCGTTCGCGCCCGTTAAGGCGGCGACCCGGCGCGGAAAGACCAACCCCGCCGTCATCAAGAGCGCGGCGACGAAAAAGGCGAGCGCGGCGGCGTTGCGGAAAGCGTCGTTGGCGCCTTTTTTGTCGCCGCGCCCCAGCCGTATCGCCGTGATCGTTATTCCGCCGAACGTCATAAGGTTGCATAGCGCGCCCGTAAACAGGACGAACGGCATAGCAAGGCTGACCGCGCCAAGCGCGTCTATGCCCACGCCTCTGCCGACGAATATGCCGTCCACGACTACGTACAGGAACATACAGCACATACCCGCGACCGAGGGGATCGTGTAGCGCAGCAGATTTTTGCGTCTTAACCGCGTTTTTGTAATATCCATTAAAAACCTCCCTTTTGCGCGAAAATTTTTTCCGCCTCGCTTTGGAATAATTCCAAATACCTTTTTGCGCAGTTAAGCATAGCTTCCCGTTCGGAGCCGCTCATTTTTGAAAAGGCGTTTTCGTCGGCTTTGCACACGGCGCCGAGGTATTTTTCCGCAAAGCGGCAACCCTCTTCGGTAAGGGAAATTTGCTTGCTCCGTTTGTCGCCGTCCGATTCGCTCACGCGTATGATACGCTTTTTTTCAAGTTCTTTGAGCGCCGAATGAACGGTTTGTTTGCTGACCGACCATTGCTCCCGAATGTTTTTTTGCGTGAGGTTTTCGCCGAATTGCCAAAGGCAGTACAGTATCCAAAAGGCGTTGTCCGATATGCCGCTCAGCCTTGCCAAACGGCGGTAAAGAGCGTCCGTTTCCTTCCAAACGGACAAATATTCCGCAAGCTGTTTTTGAACCGTCAAATGTGTAACTCCTTAAAATATAGTCCGAAATAGGACTATATAATATCACGGTCATATTTTTTTGTCAAGCGTTTTTACAAGATTACGCGGACGGAGCCGGATAACCGAAAGAACTAATTCGCCACAAATTTTTTTGCACCCCCCGAATAAGGTTGCGTAAAAATCGGGAATGGGGTATAATGGGCGTATGCCGGATTATGAATTGGTATCCGAATTCGCGCCGACGGGCGATCAACCCGAGGCGATAGCGGCGATTGCCGACGGAATCGAAAACGGACTGCGTTCGCAAGTGCTTTTGGGCGTTACGGGCAGCGGAAAGACGTACACGATGGCCAACGTAATAGCGCGGACAAAGCGTCCCGCGCTGATTTTGGCGCACAACAAGACGCTTGCGGCGCAGCTTTGCAACGAGATGCGGGAGTTTTTTCCGAATAACCGCGTGGAGTTTTTTGTTTCGTACTACGACTACTATCAGCCCGAGGCGTATATCGCCAGCACCGACACGTATATCGAAAAGGACTTGCAGATAAACGACGAAATCGACAAGCTGCGCCATTCCGCGACCTGCTCGCTCGCCGAGCGGCGCGACACGGTCGTCGTGTCGAGCGTTTCGTGCATATACGGCCTCGGCGCCCCCGAAACGTATTACAGAATGGCGGTCTCGCTGCGCCCGGGTCAAAGCATATCGCGCGACGCGCTTATCCGCCGCCTTATCGAGATTAATTACAAGCGAAACGACGTCGAATTCGAGCGGACGAATTTTCGCGTCAAGGGCGACACGGTCGAGATTTTTGTTACGTGGTCGAGCGAGCTTGGGGTAAGGGTCGAGTTTTTCGGCGACGAAATCGAGAGCCTTTCGGAGTTCGACGTCGTTACGGGCAACAGGGTTAATTCGCTGTCGCACGCCGCGATATTCCCCGCGTCGCACTACGCGTTCGAGCAAGCGTCTATGGACGCCGCCCTAGCCCAAATCGAGTCCGATTTAGAGGAGCGCGTAAAATTTTTTACCGATTGCGGCAAGCTGATCGAGGCGCAAAGAATCGAACAGCGCGTGCGCTACGACATAGAAATGATACGCGAGGTGGGTTACTGCGGCGGCATCGAAAACTACTCGCGCTACTTCGACGGCCGCAAGCCAGGCGAGCCGCCGTACACGCTTTTGGACTACTTTCCGCGCGACTTTATAATGTTTATCGACGAAAGCCATATGACGGTGCCGCAGCTGCGGGCTATGTACCGGGGCGACCTTTCGCGCAAGACGAGCCTTGTCGATTACGGTTTTAGGCTTCCCGCCGCCTACGACAACCGCCCGCTTAAATTCGAGGAATTCAATAAGCGGGTGGGGCAGGTCGTATACGTTTCGGCGACTCCCGCCCCCTACGAGCTGGAATTAGCGCGCGGGGCTGTCGCCGAGCAGATTATACGCCCGACGGGGCTTATAGACCCGCCCGTGCAAATTCACAAGACGGAGGGTCAAATCGACAGGCTGATAGCCGAAATTAAGTCGGTCGTAAACGGCGGCGGCAGGGCGCTTGTAACGACGCTGACAAAAAAGATGTCGGAAAGTCTTACGGCGTATTTGGCGGAAAACGGCGTAAGGGTGCGCTATTTGCACTCCGAAATCGACACTATGCAGCGGATCGAAATAATCAATTCGTTGAGGGCGGGCGACTTCGACGTAATAGTCGGCATAAACCTTTTGCGCGAGGGACTCGACATTCCCGAGGTGAAGCTGGTCGCGATTTTAGACGCCGACAAGGAGGGCTTTTTGCGGAGCGAAACCTCGCTTATTCAGACGATAGGCCGCGCCGCGCGCAATTCCGAGAGCCGCGTTATTATGTTCGCCGACGCCGTTACGGGTTCGATGAGGCGGGCGATCGACGAAACGAACCGCCGCCGCGACAAGCAGAGCCGTTACAACGCCGAGCACGGCATTACGCCGCGCACCATAATAAAGCCGATTAAGAACACGATCGCCATAACCGCCAAGGCGGCCGAGCAAATCAACGCCGACGAGATTCCGCGAATGATCGACAACCTTAAAGGGCTTATGAACGCCGCCGCGGGCAGCTTGGACTTCGAGACGGCGATAAAGCTGCGCGACAGAATAGCGGAGTTGAAAAGAATGAATACCAAAATGCGTAAGATTAGAGGAACATAAAAGGACAAATGGAAAACATAATAATAAAGGGCGCCAAGGAGAATAATCTAAAAAATATCGACCTTGTGCTGCCCCGAAACAAGTTGATAGTTTTTACGGGCGTAAGCGGCAGCGGCAAAACGAGCTTAGCTTTCGATACGATTTTCGCCGAGGGTCAGCGGCGTTACGTCGAAAGTCTTTCGTCGTACGCGCGTATGTTTTTGGGTCAAATGAGCAAACCCGACGTCGAGAGCATCGACGGACTAAGCCCGGCGATCTCGATCGATCAAAAGACGACGGGGCACAATCCGCGCTCGACGGTCGGCACGGTTACCGAGATTTACGACTATTACCGGCTGCTTTTCGCGCGGGTCGGAACAGTCTATTGCCCCGAGTGCGGCAAGGAGATTACTCAAACCACCGTCGACCAAATAGTCGACAGAATACTCGAATACCCCGAGGGCGCAAAAATCCTTGTGAACGCGCCGGTCGTTCGCGGCCGCAAGGGCGAATATTCCAAAATGTTCGACGAGTTCAAAAGGAGCGGCTACGCGCGGGTGAGTATAGACGGCGCGGTCTATAAATTGGACGAGCCTCTTCCGGCTTTGGATAGGCAGCAAAAGCACGACATAAGCGTCGTAGTCGACAGGCTCGTAATTAAGGACGGCATACAAAAGCGGCTCGCCGACGGCTTGGAGGCGGCGTTGAAGCTCGCGGGCGGCATAGTCGTTATCGATTGCGACGGAAAGGAACAGCTGTTTAACACAAAGTACGCCTGCGCCGAGTGCGACGTTTCGCTCGCCGAGGTCGAGCCGAGGCTGTTTTCGTTCAACAGTCCGTTCGGGGCTTGCCCGGCGTGTACGGGATTAGGGTTTACGCAAAGCGTCGACCCGGAGCTTATTTACGGCGACGGCTCGAAGTCGCTCCGCGAGGGCGCGCTCACAATCTCCGGGTGGAACTTCGATTCGGGGTCGCACAGCGAAATGTTTTTTTCGGCGCTGTCCAAAAAGTACGGGTTTTCGATCGACACGCCGTACCGCGAGCTGCCCGATAACATAAAGCAAATTATACTCTACGGCAACGGCGGCGAAAAAATGGATATGCAGTACAATTCCTACAACTTTAAGGGCAGCTTTCAGGCGGCGTTCGAGGGGGTCGTTACGAACCTTGAACGGCGCTATCGCGAAACGTCGTCCGATTGGGTCAAGAGCGATATCGAAAGGTATATGCGCGCCAAAAAGTGCGAGGTTTGCGGCGGGCAACGGCTAAAAAAGGAGGCGCTCGCCGTGCGCGTGGGCGGCTTGAACATAAAGGAATTATCCGATTTATCGGCGGTCAAGCAAAAGGAATTTTTCGATAAGCTCGACCTTTCGCCGACAAAGCGAATGATAGCGCGTCAAATAATCCGTGAAATTAACGCGCGGCTGCAATTTTTAATCGACGTGGGACTCGATTACCTTACCCTTTCGCGTTCGGCGGCGTCGCTGTCGGGCGGCGAGGCGCAAAGGATACGGCTCGCCACGCAAATAGGCTCGGGGCTTCAGGGCGTGCTGTACATTTTGGACGAGCCCAGCATAGGTCTTCACCAAAGCGACAATGCAAAGTTAATCGGCACGCTCGAACACCTGCGCGATTTGGGGAACACTCTTATCGTGGTCGAACACGACGAGGAAACTATGCGCGCGGCGGATTTTATAGTGGACGTTGGGCCGGGCGCGGGCGTTCACGGCGGCGAAATCGTCGCGGCGGGCGACATAAAAACGGTTATAGCGGCAAAAAATTCGCTTACGGGCGAATATCTTTGCGGCAAGCGCAAAATCGAGATTCCGACAGAGCGCCGAAAAGCCGACGGACGCTTTATCGAAATCGTCGGGGCGGAGCAAAACAACCTTAAAAATATCGACGTCAAAATTCCGATCGGGCTTATAACGGCGGTTACGGGCGTAAGCGGCAGCGGCAAATCGAGTTTAGTCAATCAAATTCTGTATCCCGCCGCCTCGAACGCCGTCAACAAAACGCGCCTTACGGCGGGCAAGCACCGCGAAATTCGTGGCTTAGAGCATATCGACAAGGTTATCGACATCGACCAAAGCCCCATAGGGCGCACGCCGCGCAGCAATCCCGCCACCTATACGGGCGTTTTCGGGCAGATCCGCGACCTGTTCGCCAAAACGGCGGACGCGAGGGAGCGCGGCTACAAGGCGGGGCGGTTCTCGTTCAACGTCAAGGGCGGCAGGTGCGAAAACTGCTCCGGCGACGGCATTATCCGCATCGAAATGAACTTTTTGCCGGACGTTTACGTTCCGTGCGAGGTCTGCGGCGGGGCGCGTTACAACCGCGAAACGCTGGCGGTAAAATATAAGGGCAAGAGTATCGCCGACGTACTCGGTATGACGGTCGAGGAGGCGAACGAATTTTTTAAGCACATTCCCGCTATATCCAACAAAATCCGCACTCTCTACGAGGTGGGACTCGGGTACGTTAAACTCGGGCAGGCGTCGACGACGCTGTCGGGCGGCGAGGCGCAAAGAATAAAGCTCGCCGCCGAATTGTCGCGCAAAAGCACGGGCAAAACGCTATATATCCTCGACGAGCCGACGACCGGACTTCACGTTCACGACGTGGCAAAGCTTATAGCCATACTGCAAACTCTTGCCTCGTCGGGTAATACCGTCGTCGTCATCGAACACAATACCGACGTCATAAAGACGGCCGATTACTGTATAGATTTGGGGCCGGGGGGCGGCGAACGGGGCGGTACGGTGCTGGCGGCGGGCTCGCCCGAGGATGTCGCACGGGCGCAAAACGGCGCCACGGGACTCTTTTTAAGCAAAATTTTACCCTCAAACGCATAAAATTATCGTTTTTTCGCCGATATTACGATTTTTCGGTCAAGATTATTTGACATATCGCCGTTTTAGCTGTATCATTATGTTTAGAGTCCGCGCGCGTGTCTAAAAAAGCGCGGGATTCGGAAACTTTAATATTCTTGTAATTGGATTTTAATGTTTTAACGCTATAATAAAATATGAACCGCGAAAAACCCGCGTGCTTACCCGAGGTTTTTCGTTCCCCGAGCGCGGAATTTCGCCGCGCCAAAAAAAATCTCCGGGAGAGGAACACAATGGTAATAACATTGGTTATGGATCAATACGGAATGGTCGAGAACGGTACCACGACGACGGCAATGCAGCTCGCGTCAAAGATGCGCGAAAAGGGGCATACCGTACGTATAGTTACTTGCATACGCAACGACGACGAGGTCGGCATTTATTTGGTTAAGGAGCGTCATTTTCCGCTCATAACCCCCATAATACATTCGCACGGTATGGTGCTTGCCAAGCCCGACAAAAAGGTGTTGGAGGCCGCTTTTTCGGGAGCGGATCTCGTCCATTTTTTTATGCCCTTCAAGCTCGCCAAGGTCGGCAAAACGCTTTGCGACCGCCTCGGCATAGCGTCCACGGCGGCGTTTCACGTCCAGCCCGAAAATATCACCTATAACATAGGGCTGCGCAAGCTCGAATTCGTCAATCAATGGATTTACGGGCTCTACAAAAAGTTTTTCGACCGCTTCGCGCACGTCCACGTTCCCAGTCAAATGGTGCGAGGACTCCTCGCCGAACACGGCTACGCCTCGACCGTACACCCGGTTTCTAACGGCGTGCGCGACGTGTTCTTTACCGCGCCTAAAAGCGAACGGCCGGCGGAGCTAAACGACAGGTTCGTCGTTATGATGTGCGGCAGATTCGGCCGCGAAAAGCGTCAGGATATTCTTATAAAAGCCGCCGCAAAATCAAAATATAGCGACAAAATTCAAGTCGTTCTGTGCGGCAAGGGGCCTTGCGGGGCAAAGCTCCAAAGCCTTGGCGAAAAGCTGCTTAAAAATCCGCCCGTACTTAAATTCTGCAACCGCGAGGAGCTTATAAAAACGATAGATTCCGCCGATCTCTACGTTCACACGGGCGAGATCGAGTGCGAGGCGATCGCGTGTATGGAGGCGTTCGTAAGGGGACTCGTGCCGCTTATTTCCGACGCCAAATACAGCGCGACCAAGCAGTTCGCCCTGCACGAACAAAACATTTTCCAAAGCGGCAACACCGACGAGCTGGCGCAAAAAATCGACTGGTTCATCGAACATCCCGCCGAAAAAGCCGCTATGCAAAAGGAGTATTTGGCGATCGCCCCGAATTATACGCTCGATAAATGCGTGGGGCAGATGGAGCAGATTTTTATTAAGGCGGTCGAGGAAAACCGCAAGCGCGTCCAAAATATCGCCGCCGAAAAAAATTACCTTTCGGACTTGACCGAAAAGGACATACGCCGCTACCGCAAGGAAAAGCTCGCCTATCAGGAACGCGCTCTTATGGAGGGTCAGCCCGACTACGACGAGGAGTATATCCGCACGGTACTGCCGGAGGCCGCCGAATGATCGACTTCGACGGTATCGAACGGCCCGACGATACCGGAGCGCATATGCTCGCGATGCCGTTTTCGGCTCCCAAAAAGATTAAAACGCCCAAGGACATACTGAACCGCAACCCCGCGGCGCGGTTTTTCGGCTATATTTTGCGCGTTTTCGTCTACATAGTCCTAAATATCCTCTACGCCTTTCTGTACCGCTTTCGGGAGCTGGGTCAAAACCGCCGCCGCGCCCTCAAAGGGTCGCCCGTCGTGGTGGTCAGCAACCACTGCCACACGCTCGACATAACGCTCACCCCGGTTCGCTTTATGCCGCGAATGCTTTACATAACCTCGCGGCTCGAAAATTTCAGCATTCCGGTTTTGGGCGGGCTTATACGGGCGCTCGGAGCCGTCCCCATTCCCTACGACCTCAAAGCTATGCGTATGTTCGACGAGGCTGTGAGCGGTCTTTTAGCCGACAAAAAAGCGGTTATGTTCCTGCCCGAGGCGGCTATGTGGCCCCGCTACCGCGACCTTCGCCCCTTCAAAAAAGGCGCGTTCCGCTACGCCGTAAGGGCCGACGCGCCCGTGTTGCCCGCCGTCGTTACAATACGCAACGTCCGTAAATCGCTCAAAAAAACAAGGCGCCGCCTCACACTGACCTACCTCGCGCCCGTCTACCCCGACCCGACTCTTCCCGAACCCGCCGCGATTCAAAAGCTTATGACCGACGTCCACAAAAAAATGCGCGCCTATATTCTTGTTTCGCGTGTCGACGACGTCTACACCCGCCGCTACCGCCGTCAATACGCCCGAATCTCCGCCGCCCAAAAAGCCGCCGAACAAGTTTAGGCGGCGTCAAGCGGGCATATTTTAAGCGGTTATAATTTAGTGATTTAACCACCCCGTCGGCGTTCGCCGCCACCCCTCCATAGAGGGGAATTTTGTTGACGCGCCGAGAGCGCGGACGAGCCGTCGTGGGGGGAATTTTTGTTGACGCGCCGAGAGCGGTGGACGAGCCGTCGTGGGGGGAATTTTTGTTGACGCGCCGAGAGCGCGGACGAGCCGTCGCGGAGGGGAATTTTTGTTGACGCGCCGAGAGCGCGGACGAGCCGTCGCAGAGGGGAATTTTGTTGACGCGCCGAGAGCGGCGGACGAGTCGTCGCAGAGGGGAATTTTTGTTGACGCGCCGAGAGCGGCGGAC
The DNA here is from genome assembly GCA_031276725.1 of Clostridiales bacterium. GTDB lineage: Bacteria > Bacillota > Clostridia > Christensenellales > Pumilibacteraceae > RACS-047. The sequence continues at coordinate 16,643 of JAISMM010000082.1, forward strand.
GAGCCGTCGCGGGGGGAATTTTGTTGACGCGCCGAGAGCGCGGACGAGCCGTCAATCACACCCGCTGCCGTTCGCAGGGCGTTGCCGTGCAACCTTAAAAAATTACCGAATAACAATTTACACTCCGGCGCCGTCGCCCGCAAATCAGCCGCTCCCACGAGTTAATTTTGGTTGACAAAACGCCGTGCGCCGTGGTATATTGTGTACGGTATGCCGGTATTAACCGTATGCCGCGATTCCGCTTTTTGCGGGGAGGGTTAGCGTATGGAATTTAAGAATGCCGATTGGATTTGGTTGGACGGTAAAAGCGACGGCGACGTGTACGGCGAGTTTTTCGATTCGTTCGACTACGCGGGCGGCAATGTGCGGATAGGCGTGTCGTGCGTGGGAAACTACGCGCTTTACGTCAACGGCGAATTGACCGAATTCGGGCAATACGCGGATTTTCCGTGGCACAAGGTCTACGACGAATACGACGTAACGGATCTTATGCGCAAGGGCAAAAACGAGCTTAAAATTCTTGTTTGGTATTGCGGCGACGACGGCTCGTTCGGGTTTTATAACACCGAGCCGGGGCTTATTTACGAGGTTTGTTCGGGCGGTAAAATTGTCGCCCGTTCGTCCGCTAAGACGCCGTGCCGTCCCGCGCCGGACTACGTTCCGGGGCTTAAAAAGCTCATAACGCCGCAGCTTGGGTATTCGTTCCGTTACGATACGCGTACCCGAACCGACGCGCCGACGCGCCCCGCGTTTTGCACGGGGCGAAGGGCGAAGCCGTTTCCGCGTCCCGTACGCCGATTGACATTGGAGCCGCTTACCGTGGGTAAGCTCATCGATAAGGATAAGCGCCTTTACGACCTCGGGCGCGAGCGCGCGGGGTATTTGTTTATCCGCTTTAAGGCGGCGGCGGGGGATACTCTTTCGGTTCGTTACGGCGAGCATATCGCGGACGGCGGGGTGCGGAGCAAAATTCAAAACAGAGATTTTTCGGTCGAACTTATCGGCAACGGCGAAACCGTCGAATATTTTAATCCGTTCAGGCGGCTAGGGTGCCGCTACCTGCAAATCGACGCCGCCGGGCCCGTTATTATAGAGGAAATCGGCTTGCGCGAAAGGCTTTATCCGCTTACCGAACGGCCGTTTGACGCCGGGAACGGGTTGCGGCGGCGGATTTACGACACGGCTGTAAGGACGCTGCGGCTTTGTATGCACGAGCATTACGAGGACACGCCTTGGCGCGAGCAGGGCTTGTACGGACTCGACAGCCGCAATCAAATGCTGTTCGGCGGCGCGGCGTTTGCGGACGGATTAGAGTTTCAACGCGCTTCGCTCGAACTTATGGCGCTCGACCGCCGCCCCGACGGGCTGTTGACCATTTGTACGCCATCGTCCGCCGATCTCGCGATTCCGTCGTTCTCGCTGTGGTTTATCGTCGCGGTAAGGGAGTACGCCGAACGCGCGGACGACTTTAATTTTGCCGGACAATACTTCCAAAAGCTGTCGTCGGTCATAAAGGTTTTTACCGACCGAACCGAGGACGGACTCGTCCGCAATTTCCAAGGCGAAAAGACGCGTTGGGATTTCTACGAGTGGAACGACGGACTCGACGGCGTCAACGGCGAATATTCGGTCGGCGGCACGGTCAAATTCGACGCGGCGTTACAATTTATTTGCTCGCTCGCTCTGCAAAGTATGTCCGTTATTTGCGAAAATTTGGGTAAGGCCGAACGGGCTAAAACTTATGCCTCTCTCGCCGCCGATATAACCGCCGCCGCGAACAAGCGTTTTTGGCGTCAAAACAGGGGGCTTTACGACACGTTCGGCGACGGCAAGCATTATTCCGAGCTTGTGAACGCCTTAGCCGTGTTGAGCGGCGCGGCGGACGGCGAACGCGCGAAAGCCGTTTGTTCCGCGCTCGCGGCGGGCAAAAATTTTGTCAAATCCACGCTCAGTATGCGTTCGTTTACCTACGACGCGCTTATAAAAACCGACCGCGCTTTTTACGCCGAGTTTATCCTCGGCGATATGGATACGCTTTTCGGCAAGATGCTTTCGGCGGGCGCGACCTCGTTTTGGGAGACCGAAAAGGGCGAGGCGGACTTCGACGGCGCGGGCAGTCTTTGCCACGGTTGGAGCGCCCTGCCCGCTTACTATTACCGCTTGCTTTTAGGTCAATTATAACGCCGCGTTTTAAGGAGAATTTATGAATTACACCGACGAATCGGACGGATTAATCAAGTCGTATCCGCAGCTTAGCGCGCTAAAAGCGGCGCTTGAACAAGCGAGGGACGCTTTGGTCGAATGCTTTAAGAACGGCAACAAGCTGCTGCTTGCGGGCAGCGGAGGCAGCGCCGCGGACTGCGAGCATATCGCGGGCGAGATGATCAAGGAATTTAAGCTGAAACGCAAGCGCGACAAGGAGTTCGACGCGCGGTTTTTGCGTCGTTTCCCTAACGACGGCGCACTATTGGGACTACTCGCCCAAGGGCTTCCCGTCGTTTCGCTCGTGTCGGGCGTCGCGATAAACACGGCGATTCTCAACGACGTCGGCGGCGGCGCGCTGTACGCGCAAAAGCTTTACGCGCTCGGAAAGAAAGGCGACGTATTTTTGGCGATCAGTACGTCCGGCAACTCCGAGCCGCTTATCGCCGCGCTCAAAGTCGCGCTAAGCGCGGGGCTTAAAACGATCGCGCTCACGGGCGCGGGCGGCGGCAAAATGAAGGAGTACGCCGATATTTTAATCGACGTTCCGCAAACCGAAACGTACAGAGTTCAGGAACTTCACCTGCCGGTCTATCACTATTTGTGCGCGGCGGTCGAGCGCGGGCTGTTTTTATGAAAATCTTCGGCGGCATCGATATAGGCGGCACTAAATGCGCGACCGTTTTGGCGCGGACGTCTAAAAACGGCGCGGAGTTTTTGTCGCGGCGCGAAATTCCTACGGTCGGGTCTTACGAGGCGGTTTTGGATACCTGTTGCCGCAATCTTTTAGCGCAAATCGCCGGCGCGGAGCTAATTCCGGGCGCGGTCGAAGGCATAGGAATATCTTGCGGCGGCCCGCTCGACGCGGCGCGCGGACGGATCTTGTCGCCGCCGAATCTGCCGGGTTGGGACGACGTTCCGGTAACGGATATAGTCGCGCAAAAAACGGGGATAGCGGCAAGGCTCAAAAACGACGCGGACGCGTGCGCCGTCGCCGAATGGAAGTACGGAGCGGGCGCGGGCGCGCAAAATATGATATTTTTGACGTTCGGCACGGGGCTCGGCGCGGGGCTTATACTCGGCGGCGGACTGTATTCCGGCGCTTGCGGTATGGCGGGCGAGCTCGGGCATTGGCGAATGCGTCAAACGGGCGCTGTCGGGTACGGCAAGGCGGGCTCGTTAGAGGGCTTTTGCAGCGGCGGCGGGCTTTCGCGCACGGCCGCGCTGCGCTATGCGGAATTTCCCGATTCGCTATTGTTCGGCACGGCGCAAGGCGGCTCCGTTACGGCAAAGGATATCGCCGCCGCCGCACGCGCGGGCGACCGTTTCGCCCTCGAACTTATGCGCGAATGCGGCGAGGTATTCGGGCTTGCCGCGTCTTATTTAATCGACCTTCTAAACCCCGAATTGATAGTCGCGGGCGGCGTATTTATGCGCGCTCACGACCTTATTTTGCCCTACGCGCAAGCCGTTATCGACCGCGAATGCCTGCCGCAAACCAAGTCCCTCTGCCGCATTCTTCCCTCGGCGCTCGGCGAGCGGATAGGCGACTACGGCGCCATCTGCGCTTTTTAAGAAAACTCCCGACAAGAAAGCGCGGCTTTTACGGCAGGTTTTTTCAAAGCCGACTCGGAGCGGACGCGGCGGTTTGGCCGTCGGTAATATACTTTTGGGGAATGTGGCGCGGAATCCTTGATATTTTTTGCGGGGTTTGGTATAATAGAGGGGACAAACGGGTTTAAGGAGAGGTGTATGCGGTTTTTAACGGCGGGCGAGAGCCACGGAAAAGGGTTGACCGTTATTTTGGAGGGCGTGCCGGCTAATCTTGATATAGACGGGGCGGTCGTTCGGGATGAAATGAATCGGCGGCGGTCGGGCTTCGGGCGCGGGCCGCGGATGCGGTTAGAGGAGGACGCGGTCGAATTTTTGTCGGGCGTGAGGTTCGGCAAAACGACGGGCGCGCCGATCGCTATGTTTATAAAAAACGGCGAGTACGAAAAGGTATGGAGCGATCTTATGTCGCCGCTCGGCGCAAAAAAGGAGGGGCGCGAGCTTACCGCCGTAAGACCCGGCCACGCGGATTTGGCGGGGGCGGTCAAGTACGCCCAGAGCGACGCGCGGAATATTCTTGAAAGGGCGTCGGCGCGCGAGACGGCCGCGAGGGTCGCCGTCGGAGCGGTGTGCCGCATATTTTTGGCGGAGCTCGGCATATGCGCAGGGTCGCACGTTATAGGGATCGGCGGCGAAAATTCGGACGCGGATGCGGGCGATATCCGCACGCTTAACGCCCGCGCCGACGCCGACCCCGTCCGCTGTCTTGATAAGCGGGCGTCCGCGCGGATGATAAAGCTTATAGAGGCGGCAAAAGAGTCGGGCGATACGTTGGGCGGCAGGATTCGGGCGGCGGCGTCGGGCGTTCCGGTCGGAATAGGCAGCCATATTCAGTTCGATAAAAGGCTCGACTACCTGTTGGCGGCGCTCGTAATGAGCGTGCAGGCCGTTAAATGCGTGGCTATCGGCGACGGAGCGGGCGCGGACGCCCTTAAAGGCTCGGAATTTCACGACCGAATGTATTTGAAAAACGGTAAAATCGTCCGCGAAACTAACCGAGCGGGCGGCATAGAGGGGGGAATATCGAACGGCGAAAATATCGTCGTCGAGGCGGTTATAAAGCCGATTCCGTCGCTCGCCTCGCCGCTCGAAACCGTCGACATAGCGACTATGACGTCCGCCGCCGCCGCCGCCGAAAGGAGCGACGTTTGCGCCGTTCCCGCCGCCGGGGTCGTCTGCGAGGCTATGCTTTGCTACGGGCTGAGCGCGGCGATTTTAGAAACGTCGGGCGGCGACCATATGGACGAGGTGCGTGAGAGAATCGCAAAAAAGAGGGAGGCGGCGTTATGATTACCATAGAACCCGATCAATCGGACGTTATAGCGGAGACGCTTGCAAGCCCGAACGCCTTCGCCGTTACGGACGCGAACGTTTACACGCTTTACGGCCCGCTTTTTAAGGGCGCCAAATATTACGTTACGGGCGCGGGCGAAAATTATAAGACGCTCGACGCCGTAGAGGCGGTATGCAAAAAAATGTTGGAAAGCGGCTGCGGACGCGCGAGCCGCGTCGTTGCCGTCGGCGGCGGCGTGGTGGGCGATACCGCCGGGTTTGCGGCCGCCGTCTTTATGCGCGGCGTCGAATGGGTCAACGTGCCGACCACGCTTTTGGCGCAGGTCGACAGCGGCGTGGGCGGCAAAACGGGCGTGAATTTAGGCGGCTACAAGAACATAATCGGGGCGTTCCACAATCCGCAAAGCGTAATCGTGTCGCTTAACTTTTTGAAAACGCTCCCCGGGCGCGAAAGGCTTTGCGGCCTCGGCGAGATTATTAAGACGGCGTTTTTAGACGGCGGGTTAAACGCTTTTATCGACGCCGAGCTGTCCGCGCTTATGAGCTTCGAGCCGTCGGCGTTAGAAAAGGCGGTGCGGCTGTGCATAGCGTTCAAGCAAAAAATCGTCGGCGAGGACTTTCGCGAGACTACGGGACGGCGCAAGATTCTCAACCTCGGCCACACCGTCGGCCACGCGCTCGAAACGGTCGATTGCCACAGGCTGTCGCACGGCGAATACGTGCTGTGGGGGCTTTTGTACGAGGCGTTTTTGACGAAGGACTACATAAATCCGCTCCATTACCTTAAAATGACGACGACGCTCCGCCGCGTTCTTAAAGGCAAAAAGCTCGTTTTCGACGCGCGCGAAGCCGCCGCCGCCGCGCTCGCCGACAAAAAGAACGCCGCCGACGGGCGCGTGAGCGTGATAGCGTCGCGCGATATAGATTCGCAAAAGGAAATGACGTTTACGGTGCGCGAGATAGAGGAGAGTATGACGCTGTGCAAAAAAGAATTCGGCCTGTAAGGGAGTTTAACAAGACGCTCGCCGCGCCGCCCGATAAGAGTATCACCCACAGGGCGTTTATGCTCGGGGCGGTTGCGGACGGCGACACGCGGATATATAACGCGCTAAATTCCGACGACTGCAAAAGTACGCTCGACTGCATCGTGCGTTGCGGGGCGCGGGTTACGGAAAACGGCGGCGTTTACACCGTGCGCGGCGGCGGAAAATTTTCGGACGCGGAGCTTTACGCCGGAAACTCCGGCACAACGACGCGGCTTTTGACCGGAATTTTGGCGGCGCAAAACGGCGGAGTTTTTACGCTGACGGGCGACGCGTCGGTCTGCAAGCGTCCCATGGACCGCGTAACGGAGCCGCTGTCGCTTATGGGCGCGGACATAACCTCACGCGAAAGCTTTTGCCCCTTAAAAATCGTCGGCCGCCCTCTAAGCGGCATAGATTACGTTATGCCGGTCGCCTCGGCGCAGGTTAAATCGGCGGTATTGCTCGCGGGGCTTTTTGCGGACTCGCCCACGCGCATTACCGAAAAAACGCCCTCGCGCGACCACACCGAAAAAATGCTCGCGGGAATGGGCGCCGACATAAAAATCGGTATGACCGCCGACGGTTACGGGAGCATAAACCTTAAACCGGGGCGGCTTAGCGGAACCGACATATACGTTCCGTCCGATATTTCGAGCGCGGCTTTTCCGCTCGTGTTGGCGCTTTGCAAAAAAGGCGCGTCGGTTACCGTGAAAAACGTCGGAATAAACCCCACGCGCACCGGGATTTTGGACGTTTTCACCGCCTGCGGCGCTCAAATTACGACGTGCGGCGAGCGCGAAACGGCGGGCGAAAGGTCGGCGGATATTACGGCGTCGGGCGGGCGCGCGCTTAGTCCGTTTTGCATAGACGGAGCTATGATACCGCGCCTTATCGACGAAATACCGGTTTTGGCGGTTATGGCGTGCTTTATAGAGGGCCGCAGCGAGATTCGCGGCGCGTCGGAGCTTAAAATCAAGGAGAGTAACCGCATAGACGCCACCGCCGAATTTTTGACGGCGCTCGGGGCGGACGTCGATACGCTCGAGGACGGTATGATTATTAACGGCAAGGGCTTTTTGAAGGGCGGGGCGACGGTCGACGCGCGTGGCGATCACCGCGTGGCTATGAGCGCCGCCGTCGCGATGGCGCTTTCGCGCGAGGGCGGAATAATCGGGGGCGCGGAGTGCGTGTCGGTCAGCTACCCCGGATTTTTCGATATACTGCTATGAAAAAGTTCGCGCTTTTAGGTTATAATATAGACTATTCGCTGTCGCCCGCCATTCACGGGGCGGCGTTCGCGGCGCTCGGTATCGACGCGGAATATTCGCTTATTTCGGTCGCGCCGTCCGGACTCGCCGACGCGCTTGTCCGCCTTAAAACGCTAGACGGCTTCAACGTTACAAAGCCGCACAAAACGGCGGTTATTCCGTTTTTGGATCAAAATTCCGGCGGTGCGGCCGTCAACACCGTGGTAAATTCGGGCGGCGTTCTTAAAGGCTACAACACCGACGGCGCGGGCTTTATGAGCTCGCTTACTAAGGAATCGGGCGGCGCGGCGTTCGTGTCCGCGCTCATTTTGGGGGCGGGCGGCACGGCGGTTACAATCGCCGCCGCGCTTAAAACGGCGGGCGCGCGCGTCTTTATAGTCAACCGCACGCCGCAAAAAGCCGGGGAGCTTGCGCGGCTGACGGGCGCCGAGGCGGCTATTCCCGATTGCGCCGTCGGTTTAGTCGTAAACTGCACAAGCCAAAGGAGCGGCGAATTCGTTATGCCCCCCGTTACTCTCGCGCAAAACGCTTTGTTTTTCGACGCCAATTACGTCGAAACGCCGTTTAAGGCTTACGCTAAAAGTCGCGGCGCGCGCTTTTGCGACGGACTCGATATGCTGATTTACCAAGCGATCGCCGCCGAGGAGCTGTTTTTGGATGTCCGCTTTACTTCCGCCGAAACGACCAAAATCTATAACACGATGCGGAGCGCGATAAAATGAGTTCGAAGTAAACAAACAAATATACGGAACGAACAAATAAAATATTAATCAAGGAGATAACCCAATATGAAAAAACTAATCGTAATCAACGGCCCCAATCTGAATATGCTGGGCGTTCGCGAAACCGAGATTTACGGCGGCGAAACGCTGCGCGAGGTCGAGGAAAAAATCCGCGACGCGGCCGAAAAGCTCGGGTTCGAGCCGGAGTTTTTCCACAGCAATTGCGAGGGCGCGATTATCGACCGCATACAAGCCGTGTACGGCTACGCCGACGCGCTCATAATAAACGCGGGCGCGTACACGCATTACAGCTACGCCATCGCCGACGCGCTCAAAATTTTGCGGTGTCCCAAAATCGAGGTGCATATATCGAATATCAAAAAGCGCGAAAAATTCCGCCGAATATCGGTTTTGGCGCCCGTCGTTGACGGCTGCGTTATGGGTCAAGGCACCGACGGCTACATAACCGCCCTCAATATGTGCGCGGAGCTTTTGGCGAGATGAACATAGTTTTGATCGGTATGCCGGGAAGCTCAAAAAGCACGTCCGGCCGCCGCGCCGCCGCGATGCTGGGTTTTAGGTTCGCCGACACCGACGCCGTAGTCGAAAGGCGCGCCAAAATGACTATCCCCGAAATCTTCGCAAAGGGCGGCGAGGCGCTTTTCCGCGAGCTCGAAACCGAGGCGGCCATAACGGTATCCGGGTACACCGACGCCGTTATAGCGACGGGCGGCGGCATTGTGGTCAAGCGCGATAATATGGCGGTACTCAACAAAAACGCCGTAACCGTGTATCTTTCGGCTACGCCGGAGGCTCTTTTTAAGCGCATAAAGGATTCGCGCAACCGCCCGCTTTTGCGGGGGGCTATGAGCGTCGAAACGCTCGCCGCTATGCTCGAAGTCAGGGGGTCGCTCTACAAAAAATACAGCCGCCGCACGGTGGACACGACGGGACTCACGGCGGAGCAAACCGCCGCCAAAATCGTCGATACCTATATAGCGGAAAACTCTAAATAAGTGCGGCGGGTTTAAGCCGGCGAATTTTTCCGGCAAAAAAGGCGCGGCTTAAAGCCGCCCGGCTTATTCGGAATTTTCCGCAGAGGGGAATTTTTCGGCGGTTAGCCGACGAATTTTTAAGTGCGGGCAGCAGACTGTGTTTTGCCGAACGAGTGCACATTGACGTACCCGATTGGGGCAAAACACAACGCGTAGCCCATATCGGCGTTCCTATTTGCCCGCGTCGAGAGCGTCGATTTGTTGAATATAAAGCCTGTCCGAAAATTCGGTGTATATCACCTTGTCGGACAAGTCGAATTCCGTAACCTGTATGCCGTCGCACCCGGCGTTACGCTTGAATTGGTTGGCGAAAAAGCGCTGAACGAACAGCCGCATATATTTAAGAATTTTCTTTTTGGTAATGTCGCGGAACGCGATCGCGGCAAGCTCCCAAACCTTTTCGACCGAAAAGCCTCTGCCGATAAGATTATACAAAAAGAAGTCGTGAAGCTCGAACGGCCCGAGCAGCGCCTCGGTTTCCTGACCCGCCAAAAGCTCGGGCGAAACGGGCGTGTTAAGAACGTCGTTTATGATTTTTGCGGCGGCGGCGTTCGAGGTCGTAAGGCAGTAGTTCCGCGCCATCGCCCGTATAAGCGTCTTAGTCAGCGAGCTGTTGGGGTTATATTGGGCAAGCTGGTCGCCGCCGTAGGTAGACCAGCCCAGCGCCGTTTCGGACAGGTCGCCCGTCCCGAGCATAAGCGCGTTGTGCTTGTTGGCAAGGTCGAGCAGGATTTGCGCGCGTTCGCGGGCCTGCGCGTTTTCGTAAACCGTGTCCTTTTTGGAATGGCCTATCGCCTCCAAATGATCCTCGACGGCCTTAATAATCGGAACGTCGATATGCGACACCCCCAGCGCCTCTATAAGCGCGCGGGAGTTGTTCGCCGTGCGGTCGGACGAGCCGGGGCCGCGCATGGTTACGGCGACGATATTCTTTTTGTCGAGTCCGTATTTTTCGAACATTTTGACGCTCGTCAACAAAACGGTCGTCGAATCCAGGCCGCCCGACAGCCCGAATATAACCTTGTCGCATTTGGCGTCGTTCATTCGGGTGCGTATGCCGCGCCCCATAATGTCGCTTATGCGGTCGAACTGCGCCGACGGCGGCACAAAGGGCAGACGCTCGGTGTGACGCGTAATGTCGCCGTCGCGGCTTTCGATATTGACGGTAACGGAGCCGGAAACGTCGGCGGCGGGGCGGGGCAGACCCGCGAATTTTTTAGCGTTCTTGACCAAATCGAAGTCGAATTCCACATAAAGCGAGTCGCTTTTGTCGCCCTCGACGGCGCCCAAAAGCTCGCCGTTTTCGGCGGCGAACAGGTCGCCGCAAAAAACGTTTTTCGCCACCGACTCGCCGCCGCCCGCCGAAACGTACAGGTAGGCGCAAGCCAAGCGCTTAGACTGCGCCGCGATTTTTACGCGCCGGCTTTCAAACGAATCTATAAGCGCCTTTCCCGCCGACATATTGATTACAAGGTCGGCGCCCGATTTTACGAGCGCGGCGGCGCGGGACTCTATAAGGTCGAAGTCCTCGCCGAACGCCACCGCGAACGTAAAGTCCCGGTTGCCGGCGTTAAACACGGCGCAAAGCGGCACGTCGCGGCCGTCAATCTTAACGGAACGGTTTTTCAGCCGTTCGGGGGGCAGGTCGGCGGCGAAGCCCGCTATAACGCCCTTACCGACTACGGCGGCGGCCGAAACCGTTTCGCCGTCTATGCAGAGCGGCAGGCCCACCACGGCGGCGCACCGTAATTCTTTGGTGTCGGCGGCCAAATCCGTCAGCGCGGCGATCGCCCCGTCGGTAATAAGGGAATAGCCGCGCATACTCCCGAGGCTCGCGCCGGTAAGGGCGTCGAGCGGGAACGCGGCAAGCTCCGTCTTTTTGCGGTCGGCGGACGTAAGCAGTTTCAGTATCGCGGCCCTATTACGGTCGGGCGCTCCGACCTCTACCGTAGGTACGCACGCGGCGGCTTTAACGAATCCAAGTTTCATAATATATAGCTCCTTAAAAATAAAAATCGTCCTAATAATGATATTGTATCACAAATTTGTGGTAAATGCAACGAAAATAATTTGTCAAATTAAGAAAAATGCGGTATAATTAATTTATGGAACTAAAAAGTCTTAAAAGCGGCAGCGATATCCGCGGCACAGCCACCCCCGACTACGGCGAGCGGGTTACGCTCACCGACGAGGCGGTCGCGGCGCTCGTGAACGGTTTCGTGGTATTTTTGAAAAAAAAGTACGGCGACAAGGATTTAAGAATAGCGCTCGGGCGCGATTCCCGCCTTTCGTCCGCTCATATTTCGGAAATCTGCATCGAGGTTCTCAAAAAGGCGGGAACGGAGATTTTTGACGGCGAACTGTTCACGACCCCGGCGGCGTTCTATATGACCAAAAATCCCGAGGTCGACGCGGACGGCGCCGTAATGATTACGGCGTCGCACCACCCCAAGCAGCGCAACGGCTTAAAGTTTTTCACAAAGGCGGGGGGCTTGGATTCGGCGGAGCTCGACGCGGTTATAGCCTACGCCGAGGCGGGCGAAACGGTCGAGGGCGCAAGGACGGTTTTGCGCCGCCGCGACTATCTTTCGGACTACGCTCAAACGCTTATCGAGCTTGTGCGCCGCCGTTGCGGTAACGTAGAGCGTCCGCTCGGCGGGCTTAAAATCGTGGTGGACGCGGGTAACGGCGCGGGCGGCTTTTTTGCGCGGAACGTTTTGCGCGAGCTCGGCGCGGACACGACGGGTTCGCAATACCTCGAACCCGACGGCAACTTTCCCAACCACGTTCCCAACCCCGAGGACGCCGCCGCGATGAGCTCGATCCGCGCGTGCGTAAAGGATAACGCCGCCGATTTGGGCGTCATATTTGATACCGACGTAGACCGCGCGGCGATAGTTTTGGCGGACGGGCGCGAGCTTAACCGCAACGGACTCATCGCGCTTTCGTCGGCGATTCTGTTAGAGGAGCAAAAGGGCGCCTATATAGTCACCGATTCGGTTACGAGCGACGGACTGCGCAAGTTTATCGAAAGTAAGGGCGGCTTTCATATGCGCTACAAGCGCGGTTACAGGAACGTGATCAACGAGGCCAAGCGCCTTAACGCCGAGGGGCGCAACGCGGTTTTGGCCATAGAAACGAGCGGCCACGCGGCGTTCCGCGAAAATAACTTCCTCGACGACGGCGCGTATTTGGCGGCGCGGATTATCGCGAAGCTCGCCGAGCTCAAAAAGGACGGCAAGACGCTTTTATCGCTTATCGAGGGGTTGGAGGAGCCGCTCGAAACGGCGGAAATACGCCTTTCGTTCAAAACGCCCGACTTTGCCGCTTACGGCGAAAGAATGCTGCGCGAGCTGCGGGACTTTTCCGAAAAGACGTTCACGCTCGCCCCGTCCACCTACGAGGGCGTCCGAACTAATATAGATTACGCCGACGGTTGGTTTTTGGCGCGCATCAGCGTTCACGACCCCGTCCTGCCCGTCAATATCGAAAGCCGCAAAAAGGGCGGCGCGCGCCTTATAGCCCGGCTGTTGTACTCGTTTTTGTCGGCGTATTCGGGGATTGACAGCGAACCGCTCAAACGGTATATCGAGTCATAGGCGTATGAAAAATCCCGTGACAGCGCCAAAAACGCAACCCCGCCTAACTTACGTATTAGATATACGCGCGTTTTCGCCGCTCCGACGGGTTTTTGATACGCCTATACTTGGCGGCCGACGGCCGTCCGCTAAAAATTCCCCGGCGGGGCGATCGGATGTCGTACGCACCCGGCGGCTCTCCAAAATTCCCCTCCGGGGCGGTCGTCAGCTTAATTGAAAAACTAAATTTTTAAGGAGATACATTATGGAAAAAATCGAACGGCAAGCAATTTCGGCGATACGCGTTTTGGCGGCGGAGACCGTCCAAAAGGCGAACAGCGGACATCCGGGGCTTCCCTTGGGGGCGGCGCCTGTCGGCTACGCGCTGTTTTCAAAGCACCTGCGGGTAAGCCCCAAGAATCCGTCGTTTTTCAACCGCGACAGGTTCGTTCTTTCGGCGGGACACGGATCCGCGCTCCTCTACACGCTCTTTCACGTGTTCAATATGGGCGTTACCAAGGAGGATCTTATGGGCTTCCGTCAATTAAAGACGCGTACCCCGGGCCACCCCGAGTACGGCCACACGCCGTTCGTCGAAACGACTACCGGTCCCTTGGGGCAGGGCTACGCCAACGCGGTGGGGTTCGCGCTCGCCGAGACTATGCTCGCCGCCAAATTCAACAAGCCGGGGCTTGATCTTGTGGATCACTACACCTACGCCCTTTGCGGCGACGGCTGTATGCAGGAGGGCATCTCGTACGAGGCGGGGTCGCTGGCGGGCACGTGGGGGCTTAACAAGCTCATAGTCATCTACGACAGCAACGGCATCACCATCGAGGGCGACACGGATTTGGCGTTCACCGAGGACGTCGCAAAGCGCCACGAGGCTATGGGCTGGCAGGTGCTGAACGTAGACGACGGCGAGGATACCGAGGCTATAAGCGCGGCGATTACGCTCGCCAAAAAGGATCTTAACCGCCCCTCGCTCATAGTGGTGCGCACAGTGATCGGCTACGGCTCGCCCAAGGCGGGAACGGCGGACTCTCACGGAGCGCCGTTAGGCGAGGACGGCGTAAAGGCGCTCAAAAAGGCGCTCGGTTACACCGCCAAGCCGTTCGAGTTGCCGCCCGATTTAGTCAAGCATTACGCCGAGCTTTCCGCCGATATGGCAAAGTACGAAAACGAGTGGAACAGAACCGTCAAAAGCTACAAAACCAAATACCCCGCCGAGTACGAGGAATTCACGGCGTGGGTAAGGGGCAAGGCGCCGGAGCTCGCCGACGTTCCGGAGCTATGGAAGTGGCCCGACAAGCCCGAAGCCACGCGCAACACGAGCGGCGTTATTTTGAATAAGTTGTCGGACTTAATCCCGAATTTAGTCGGCGGCTCGGCGGACCTTTCGCCCTCGAATAAAACTTATATGAAGGATAAGGGCGACTACGGCTGGCAAACTCCCGAGGGGCGCAACCTGCATTTCGGCGTCCGCGAGCACGCTATGGCGGCGATAACGAACGGTCTTGCCCTGCACGGCGGACTTATACCGTTTTGCGCCACGTTTTTCGTCTTTTCGGACTATATGAAAAACGCTATGCGCCTGAGCGCGCTTATGCGGCTGCCCGTTCTTTACGTTATGACGCACGACAGCATCGGAGTGGGCGAGGACGGCCCCACGCACCAACCCGTCGAACAGCTTGTGGCGCTCCGCTCGATTCCGAATATGCGCGTGTTCCGCCCCTGCGACGGACGCGAAACCGCCGCCGCCTACGCCGCCGCCCTTAGCGGCAAGGGGCCGGCGTGCATAATAGGCACGCGCCAAAATCTGCCGCCTTACAAGGGGACGGGCAAGGACGCGCTCGCGGGCGGCTATATCCTCGACGACTGCGCCGACGTTCCCAATCTGATTCTTATGGCCAGCGGCTCCGAGGTCGAGGTCGCCGTCAAGGCAAAGCAGCTTATCGTCGCCGCGAACCCCGGTTTGCGCGTGCGCGTCGTCAGTATGCCGTGTATGGAGCTGTTCGAGGAGCAAACCCAAAAATACCGCGAAAGCGTTCTGCCTAGCGGCGTCCGCGCCCGCATAGCGATCGAGGCGGGGTCTAGCTATTCGTGGGGCAAGTACGCGGGACTCGACGGCGGCTACGTCTGTATGGACACGTTCGGCGCGTCCGCTCCCGCCGAGCAGCTTTTCACAATCTACGGCTTCACGCCCGAAAACGTCGCCGCCGTCGCCAAAAAAGTTCTGCGCAACCTCTCAAAAGCCGAAAAATCCGAAAACGGATCCGCCGATGTATAAATTTTTCGCGTTTCTAAGCCGTATGAAGCACATAAACCGATGGGGGCTTATGCGCAACATTCACGCCGAAAACATTTCCGAGCACAGCCACCAAACCGCGATAGTCGCCCACACGCTGGCGCTTATCGAACGGTTCGTGTTCGGTCGGACGGACGTCAACCCCGAAAAAGCGGCCGTCTACGCCCTCTATCACGAGGCGTCCGAGGTTATCACGGGCGATATGCCGACCCCGGTCAAATACTTCGACGCCCAAATCACCGCGGCGTATAAAAAGGTGGAAAAGGAAGCGGAGAACACCCTTATCGATATGCTCCCCGCCGCCCTAAAAGCGCCGCTTTCCGACTGCATCCGCCCGCCCGCCTCCTACGAAAAAACTCTCGTAAAGCACGCCGACGCCCTCTGCGCCCTCATCAAATGCACCGAGGAGCTTTCAAGCGGCAACACCGAATTTTCGGACGCCTATCAATCCGTCAAATCCTCCCTCGCCGCCTCCGCCTGCCCATCCGTAGACTACTTTATTCAAAACTTCATCGACGCCTACGCCCTCAGTTTAGACAAACTATTGGAAAAGTAACCCGCCAAAATTCCCCTCCGGGGAGGGCGGCGCCGTAGGTGTCGGGGTGGTTGACCGTCCGCCGCACTCGGCACTTCCGCAAATTCCCCTTATGGGGCGCCGCGCCCGTGTGGTCGGGCTTGCTCGCAAGCTCGCGCGCCTTGCAAACGGTTTCGCCGTTTACGGCTTGTCGGTTTTTGCGTTTGTTTTGTCGAAAAGCGCGGGTACTCGGCGAAACCGACAAAAAATAACAAAAATTTCCCGTCGGCGGGAGAGACTGCGTTTTTGGCGGCAGGCTGTTTATTGTTTTATTCAATAACGGTAGATTTATAATTTTAAGGAGGTACGGTTTATGGTCGGCGTTATCGGCGCTATGCAAATCGAAACGGACGGGCTTATTCAAAAAATGAGCGGCGGCGGGATTAAGAATATCGGCGGCTTTTCGTTCCGTTACGGGCGGCTTTTCGGCAAGGACTTAGTCGTGTGCCGCTGCGGAATCGGCATCGCGGCGTCAAGCGCGGCGGCGGCGCTTATGGCGGCGGAGTTTTCGGGCGCGGAGCCTATTATTAATATCGGCGTCGCGGGCGGCACAAAGCCGGGCATAAGGCAGGGCGACATAGTTTTGGCGGAGCGGGTGGTTCAGCACGACTACGACCTTACGCCCGACGGCTTAAAGCGCGGGCAAATAGGCGGCTTTAACGAGGTCGGCTTTGCCTGTTCCGCGCCCGATTGCGACGCTATGGAGGGCGCGCTTAAATCGCTCGGCTTTACCTATTACCGGGGAGTTATCGCCTCGGGCGACCAATTCATTAACGACTCCGCGAAGGCGCGCCGAATATTCGACGACTTCGGCGCCTACGCCTGCGATATGGAAAGCGCGGCGGTAGGTCATATTTGCGCTCTCTTTAATCGCCGCTTTTTTTCGATGCGGGCGATATCCGATAACGGCGATCACGCCGCGATCGGCGACTTTTATTCGTTTGTCAAAAGTGCGGCGGAGCGCAGCATTTGCGCTATCGAAAAATTCATAACCGCCTAAGGAAACTCCGAATAAGTTTAGACGACTTTAATACGTGTCTTTTTTGCCGTAAATTACCTTCTTTTTTTGTCGATAACGGTGCTGTTGCCTACAAAAAATAAGTCGCTTTCCGCCCGGCTACAATCTAAAAATTCCCCTCTATGGAGGGGTGCCGCCATACGGCGGCGGGGTGGTTCGGCGCATATTGTCCGCGCCCTCGCAAACAGCTTTGCCGTTTGGCGGCTCGGTTTGTGGCGCCATACGGCGGCGGGGCGGTTCAATTACTAAGAAGTAGCCGTCAAAAAATTCCCTCGGCCCGGCTGATAGGTTAAATGAATAAAACCTTGCGAATGTAAAATACTAGCAGTATGCTGGTGATATTTATAAAGGCGGTCGTAACGTTTTTTTTTGTGCTGGTCGTAATGCGCATTATGGGCAAGCGGCAGCTGGGCGAAATGCAGCCGTTCGAGCTTGTCATAACTCTGCTTATCGCCGAGGTCGCCTGCGTGCCGATGAACGACCCGTTCATACCGTTCTATCAGGGTTTAATTCCGGTAATCACGCTGGCGACGCTGCATTTAACGGTGTCGTTCGTTTCGCGCAAGAGTATGCGGGCGCGCAAGCTGGTTAGCGGCGAAAGCGTTATCGTCATCGACAAAAAGGGCATCAACTACGAAAATCTTAAAAAGATGAACATCAACGTCAACGACCTTATCGAGGCTACGCGAAGCTCCGGCTACGTCGATTTTGCCGAAATTCAGTACGCCATAATCGAGACGAACGGCAAACTGTGCGTCGTCGAAAAGCCGTCCGACCCGACGGTGTTAAAGCCCGCGTTTTTGCCGTTGCCGCTCCTTATCGACGGAGTTTTCGACGAGCGGAATCTCGCGCTTGCGGGAGCCGCCCGCGCCGCCGTTATAAAGTCGCTCAACAAAAAAGGCTATAACGACGTTAAGGAGATTCTGTTTATAGACGTCCGTCAGGACGGAACTATCTACGTAAGCCCCAAAGCGGGCGAATGCTACACCGACAAGATTACTATATCGGGCGGCGACAATTGGTAAAGGGCGGAGATAACAACCTATGAAAAGGCTTATTATAATATTGTCGATATTTTTATGTTTCGCGCTCGCGGCGGGCGCGGAGCTTATTTACGCGACGCGCTTTTACGACGGTCAGCGCGGGCTTTTGTCGGACGTTTTGACCGAATTTAACGCCGATCCCGAAAGCCTCGACCGTCCCGCCGTCGCCGCCGCCCTCGACCGTGCGCGCGCGCATTTTGACAAGGGCAAGCGCTTTGCCATGATGCTCTCGAACCACAACGCCGTCAAATATATGGACGAAAAGTACACCGCCCTCAACGAGCTTACAAGGCTCAACCAAAAGTCCGACGCCTACGTCGCTCTAACGACCTCGATAAGCTATATAGACGAGCTTAAACGCGAAAATTACCCGCTCCTGCCGAATTTGCTGTAACACACCGCCGCCGCCCCGAAATTTTCATTTGCCGGGCGGAATTTGGGGGACAAGCCGAGAACGGCAAGCAAGCAACCACCCCGGCAACTCCGTTGCCACCCCTCCATAGAGGGGAATTTGAGGGCGAGCCGAGTGCGGCAAGCAAGCAACCACCCCGGCGCTAACGCGCCACCCCTCCATAGAGGGGAATTTTTAGGACGAGCCGAGTGCGGCGGGCGGACTGTGGGGTGATGATTGTTAAACGGAAAAAGCTATCAGGATGCACTCGGTATATCCCCAAAATTCCCCTCTATGGAGGGGTACGCGTTAGCGGGGGGTGGTTCAATTATTAGGGAGTAGCCGATTAAAAAACTACTGCCTCAAAATTATCATTTGCCGGGCGGAATTTGGGGACGAGCCGAGTGCGGCGGGCGGGGAACCACCCCGGCGCTAACGCGCCACCCCTCCACAGAGGGGAATTTTTAGGACGAGCCGAGTGCGGCGGGCGGACTATCGGGTGGGGATTGTTAATCGGAAAAAGCTGTGAGGGTGCACTTGGGATATCCCCAATATTCCCCTCTATGGAGGGGTACGCGGTAGCGGGGGGGGGGGTCTCTGATTTGGGAGTAGCCGTGGAAATAGCTACCGCCACG
>JAISMM010000016.1 GCA_031276725.1 Clostridiales bacterium
GGCGACTTGCCCGACTGAACGCCGGTCGTTGACGTTCGACGGAACATGCCGCTCGTGCCGCCCACACGCAAATCGGCGCTACGCTTGCAAAAAAACAAAGTTTTTTGCGCTTGCTTAACCCGATGTGGGCGGACTTAATTACGCGGTTTTTAAGAATTTTTGACGGGAGGAGTCAATATGGATTTATCTTCGATTCTGCCGCTTTTAATGAACGCGGGCGCGAACAAAAGCGGCGCGGAGAGTGGCGCGGGCGGCGGCATAGCCGACCTTTTGAGCGCGGCGGCGACTAATAACCGGGGCGGCGGCAAAAACGCCGCTCTTATGAGTCTTTTGGCGGGCGGCGGCAGGCCGGACATAGGGCAAATTATGAGCCTCGCCAATATGACCAAAAAATCGCGTCCCCCATCCGGTCTTAAAGCCATAAAGGACGTCGCCCCCACCGACATCCTCGGCGTTATGGTGCGGCTGTTTAATAAATAGCGCGGGCTAGCCCCGTTCCCCGATTGCGCCGACCGCCCTATGAAAAACTCTAAACAAACTTAGACGGTTTTAAGGCGGGTTTTTTGACAAAAGCCGAAATATTTTTGTAAGCAATAGCCCCGTCATCGTCAAAAAAAGTTTTATTAGCCGACGATAAGCGCCTTACTTGCAAGGCGCGTGAAAAGTCGCCGGCAAAAGGTTACCTTTGATAGCAAAAGACGCGCCTTAAAGCTGCCTAAACTTGTCCGGAGTTTTCCCCGGATGGGAATTGCCGTCCTACGCCCGGGCGGTCAAAAGGGTTGTCAGGGCGACAAAGGCAGGTTCCGCCCGGCAAGCGCGTATATTTAATACGTAAGCGAGGGCGGGTTCCGCATTTGCCGTTATCACAGCCCTTTTGAGCGCCCGCTAGCGGAATACTACCGAAAAGGTATCGCGCCCGGCAATACCGTCGGCGGTCAAGCCGTTAGCCGCTTGAAAGCTTTTGACGGCGGCTTCGGTGGCGGCGCCGAAAATGCCGTCGGGGGTTAAATAATAGCCCTCGCCGTAAAGAGCGGCCTGCAAAAGATAAACCAGGTTGTTGCGGTTGCCTCGTTTGAGAGGACGCACGGCAAGGCGGGTGGCGGGGCCCCAAACGCCGTCCGCGGCAACGTTAGCGCCGTAAAGGCGGTTGAGCTCCGTTTGAAGTCCGCGCACCACTCCCCGCTCCGTGGCGGGGTCGTAAATGCCGTCGGCGGCGAGCGCCGTTCCGTAGCGGTTGTTGAGCGTGCGCTGTATGCCGCGAATAATATCCGCGTTGCCGACGTTGTTGTTTCCGTCGCCGCTACCGCTCCCGCCGTCCGCATCGCCACTACCGTTTCCGTCGCCGCTATCGTTTCCGCCGTCCGTGTTACCGCTATCGTTTCCGCCGTCCGCGTCGCCGCTACCGCTCCCGCCGCCCGCACCGAACAAAGCCGAAAAGGTATCGCGCCCGGCGACGCCGTCGGGGGTCAAGCCGTCGGCGGCTTGAAAACTTTTGACGGCGGTCTCGGTGGCGGGGCCGAAGTCGCCGTCGGGGGTTAAATAGTAACCCGCGCCGTAAAGAGCGGCCTGCAAAAGATAAACTAGGTTGCTGCGGTCGCCGCGCCGCAAAAGCCGCACGGCGCGGCGGGTCGCGGGGCCAAAAACGCCGTCCGCAATAAGGTTGGCGCCGTAAAGGCGGTTGAGCTCCGTTTGAAGTCCGCGAACGATTCCCCGCTTTGTGGCGGGACCGTAAACGCCGTCGGGCGCGAGCGACGCGCCGTAGCGGTTGTTGAGCGTGCGTTGTATGCCGCGAATAATGTTCGCGTCGGCGCCGCCGTTACCTTGGTCGGGCGGGCCGACGGATTCGGCTATGCCGTTTGCTATCGCGTCGACGTAGGCGTCAAAATTGCGGTCGAACAGCATATTATCGACGGCGTTTGTAACAAAGCCGCTCTCTAACAGCTGCGCCGGCGCCCACGTGTTGCGCAACACCGAAAAATTGTCGTACGAAACTCCGCGCGTGTTCTGAACGCCCGCGCCCGCAAGACGGCTTAGGACGTTCCACGCATAGACGGCGTTAGTCTGCGGCGAGCCGCTCTGCACAAAATTCTCGACGCCGTTCGCCGACGGCGACGCCGCCCAATTTCTATGTAACGATATGAACAGGTCCGCGTTGTTCGTGTTCGAGATCACGCTGCGGTCGATCAGCGGCACGAATATGTCGGTCGAGCGCGTAAGTACCACGTTGTAGCCGTCCCGCCTCAGCCGCGCCGCCAGCGCGAGTCCCAGCCGCAAATTGTCGTCCTTTTCGTAACGGACGCCGTCGCCCGCTCCGTAGTCGTAGCCCCCGTGCCCCGGATCGATTACAATAGTTTTCATAATACTATTGTATGATTCGGCGCCGTTCCGTGTGAGGGAATTTTTTTAGAGGCTGCTAAAAATTCCCCACGGCGGAAAGGGAATTTTGAAGAGTTGCCGGGTGCGAGGATAAGCGGGTAACCGCCCCGGCATCTAAGTTGCCGCCGCGTCAACGGGAATCTTTTGCGGTTACGTTTTCCATAATTTGACAATGCGTTCGCATAAAATATGATATTTTTTTGCATTGTTCGGAAACGTAGCGCAAGGAATAATTCACCACA
Organism: Clostridiales bacterium; assembly: GCA_031276725.1. Taxonomy (GTDB): domain Bacteria; phylum Bacillota; class Clostridia; order Christensenellales; family Pumilibacteraceae; genus RACS-047. Next base: position 2,619 of record JAISMM010000016.1, read on the forward strand.
AATAAAAAAACACCGGGGAAAATAAAAAAACGGCCGCGGCCGGTATTGCTACCGGAACGGCCGATATATCCACATTAAACACAAAAGGAACGGAGGAACATCCGAAAGAAGAAAGGTGTCGGGGCTGCGAACTCGCCTCGGCGGATTCGTACGGGCGCGGACAAAACGCATTTTTAGAACGCGAATCGCCCGAACCCAAAAAAGATGGTGAATTAATTAGGTTGTCGGATTTAGATTTGCTTGCCCCCGCTGCGGCGTTAGCCGACATAAGGACAAGCCGTTTTTTTGCGATTAAGCCCTCGACCGATTAGTACCGATCGGCTGAACGCATTGCTGCGCTTACACCCTCGGCCTATCAACCTTGTGGTATTCAAGGGGTCTTACTAC
>JAISMM010000032.1 GCA_031276725.1 Clostridiales bacterium
AACTCTTAGCGATAAGAATGAGGTAACTCAAGAGTTAGAACAACAAGACGGTGCAGTAAAACGGCTCAAAGTAAAATATGAGGTCATATCAAAGCGGCTTCAAGAATTAAAACAGAAAAGAGACAGTCTAAGCCTGGCTATGCAGCAAGATATAGATAGTCTCAAAAATAGTGAAGCAAAGTTTTCAAAAAAAGGCGGTAAACTTTTTGAGAACTACGACATCACGGCACAGAGCCGAGTGGGGTAAAGCGAATAATAAGACTCACATCATAACAACCGCCATCGAGCATAAAGCAACGCTTGAACCGATTAGGCAGTTAGAAAAGCAAGGCTTTACTGCTGATTTTATCGCGCCAGATGTTTCTGGAAGAGTAAAAGTCGAGGATATTATATCAAAAATAACTGGCAACACGCTTCTTGTGTCGATGCAACACGTTAACAATGAGACGGGAATTATACAGCCGATAAAGGAAATTGGAGAATATTGCCAAAAGAACGGCGTTTGGTTTCATATCGATGCGGCTCAGTCCTGTGGTAAGCTAATTAGTGAACTGCAAGCAGTAAGATATGATATGCTGTCCGCTACGGCACATAAAATGTATGGTCCCCAAGGTATAGGTATCCTTGTGCTTAGAAAGCGAAACTATAAAAGGCTGCCGATACTTCCACACACGCGTGGCGGCGGGCAAGAAAACGGTCTAAGACCGGGGACATTGCCGGTAGCCCTCATTGCGGGTTTTGGCAAAGCCGCAGAAATTGCAATTGAAAATCACGACAAATGGGCAGAACAGAGCAAAAGACTAAAGGTCGACGCACTGCTTACTCTTGAGAAATCGGGGGTAAAGTATACCATCAATGGTGAACAGAGATACTGTGTAGATACAACGTTGAATGTCGCTTTCATCGGAGTAAATTCGGAAGCATTGATGATCGCAATTCGAGATAGTTGCTCGCTTTCTAACGGTTCTGCTTGTACATCAAAAGATTACAAACTTAGCTATGTCCTACAAGCAATGGGAATAGACGATAAGATAATAGAAAACTCCATACGAATATCTTGGGGCAAAAATACAAAGAATCTCGACATCAAAAAACTAATTGCGGTGGTAAAACAAATAGCATAAAGGACACTTACATTAAGACAGGGGAACAAGGTCGGCTCCGAAAGTAGCTGTCGGAGCGGAAGTACTGAAGAAGAAATTAGGGGCTTCATTTTGGGGAAATAATGCGGTAAGAGTCGAGGTTGATCCCAAATTTTTGTTGCTTCATACGCTGGCACACTTGTTGATAAAGCAACTCAGCTTTGAATGCGGATATGCGGTTGCCGCTATCAGAGAAAGTCTTTATTGCGGACAATCCGATAATGCAAACGAAATGGCGGGTATTTTATTATATACCACGGACAGCGATTCCGAGGGAACACTCGGCGGGGAGCGGCCGACGGAGATTAAAACTGAGTATATTAAAAGGTTTATCGCAAGATACTCTCCCCAAAAGTTGCTCCGCATATCGCAATACCGAATGCCGCGCAATGCCGGCATAACGCTTTCTGGACCCGGAATATTCTACAATACTAAAAACTGATTCAAGAACGGTTAATATGACGAATTTCGCCCTTCCGCCCGACAGGCGGTTTTGCAGGCGCATTTGCCTGCGTCTAGACGTATTCGATTTTGAAGCCTTTGGGGAACGTTATTGTGCGGCGGGGGCCGTTAAAGTCGAAAACGACGCGGTCGGGGCCGACGGGAAGGACGGCGTGAAGGTCGATTTTTAGCTGCGGCTCGGTCATAACGATTTTGGAGTCTTTCGATTCGTAACGGACAAAGCCTGCGGTCGCGCGGGTTATCAAGTTTAGGGCGTAGGAGGCAAAGCCGTGATTGAGGCTTGCGAAAACGTAATTATGTTCCCACAGCGTGCCGGTGCGGACGGCCATATTGTAGAGTGTGTCGGCGCATTCCTTTATGGTTTGCGCGTGGCGGCCGTAGCGGCACAGAAGATCGAGTCGCATATAGTCGCCTATAAAGGCGTTCGATTTGTAAACGCTCGGACAAAACGTTTTTTCGTCGCGGCCGCCGCCGAAACCGCCGTCGAACAGCTTGGCAAAAAGCCCGGGGAAGCTCTCGGGCGAGGCGATGTCGAAGTAAAACGCGTAATATTGGCACGTTTCGCTCGTATTGCCCGCGCGGACAAGGCGATCGTCAAGGCGCACGGCGTTATCCTCGAAAAACTCGCCGTTAAACGACAGAGCGCGCACAAGCTCCGTGATTTTTTCGCCCCTCTTAATCAGCGCGTTATCGCCGTAGAGTTCCCCGGCGGCTTTAAGCATAGCTCCGTACAGCATATTGGTCGGGAAGTTTACGCCGTTAGTAAAGTCGTTGGCCTTGCTCCACTCTATAAAGATCCAACCGTCCAAATCGGACAGAAGCCCCTCGGCGCACAAAAACCTGTCGAAGTAGTCGATAAGACCGTAAACCTTGCTCCGGCTTAAATCGATAATCGACCTCTCGCCCGCGCGGCGGTAGTAGTCGGCTAACTGCAAAACGTACCACATAGCCCAATTGGGAATAAAAACGCCGTCGGCGGCGTCGGCGGGGTAGCACATGGGAACCATTCCGGCGGGCAACTCTTTAAGGGGCGGACAAAGCGCGTAATTTTCTAAAAAATTCCGCTCGATAACGTTCGCGCCCGTCAACAGACGCTCCGCCCGCGACGAAAACATAGCGTCGCAAAGCCACCCCGCCCTCTCGCGGCTCGGACAGTCCATAGGAATGTCGACGGCGTTTTGCGCCCACGTTTCGGCCGCCGCCGCCGCTATCGCGTTTAGCCTTATATCGCCGCACTCGAATTTGAAGCCGCCGCCCGATCCGTTTTGAAGATCGATAAACGCGGCGCTTTTGACGCGCGCCTCGCCGGACAAAACCGCGAGCTTCAAAAACCGGGCGCTGAACGGCTCGAAATTCATAAGCCGGTACCCGCCGCGCTTCAATTCGTACTTTATAACATTACAGCAATCGTTGCGGTAAAAACAAATGTTAGCCGCGCCGTTCGAGTCGGGGCCGGACGGTTTTTCCTTCCAATCGATTTCGTCGAAAATGACATAGAGCGAGCAGTCGCTTTTTACGTCGAGTCCAAGCTCCAAAAATCCGGTGCGCGTACGGCCCGCGTCGAACACGACGTAACGTCCCGCCGCTAAATCGGACGAATAGTCGCCGCACTTTTTATAGACGAACTTGCCCGCCTCGTCGCTTAACCGAACGTCCAACTCGCCGTACAAAAAGCCCTTTGTGCCGGCGTTGTCGACGTTCATAAGGCTGCGGTCGCGCCACGGCTCGGCGGCGTCGTCGATTTTAACCGAGCCGCATTCGTAGACGTTATTCAACGGCGCGCGGGCGTAGTCCGGATAGGGCGCGTTGCGCTCCAAAACGCGCGGCGGATTTGTAAGAATCGCGGTCGCAAGCGGCTTAAAGCCCGCGGCGTCGCCGTTATAGAGCGAAGTGCGGCAACGCTCCGCACGGTAGCACTCCGCAAACGGACGCTGGAACGAATACCTTTGCACCCTTTGCACGCGGTCGCCGAGCAAAAAGCATTTAAAGTCGTCGGTGTCGGCGATGAGGCCGCCGTCGCCGTCGCAGACGGCCGCCGAAAACGCGGGAGGCACGTCGGCGCAACAATAGCTATTCACGTTGTAGCCGGTTACCTCGACCGCGATATACGCGCCGAGGCAATCGGATAAATCGAACACGTCGCGGCGGACGTAGCCGTGCGCCGCCCGCGCGGGGCCGTAGCCGACAAATTTACCGCCGCAAAAAACTCTGTACGCGTTAAGACCGCAGACTTCGAGCCTAATACGGCCGACCGCGACCGGCCCGTACAAAAAAGCGACGTTTATATTTTTTTCGTACGATAGGCCCTCTGCCCATACGAATTTTTCGGCCGTCCCGTTATGCATTTTATTATACTCCTTTCAAAAATTATTACGGATTGCAATCTTTACGAACCCTAGACGGGGATATGTCAAAGTGTTCCTTGAATTTGTTTGAAAAATAAAACGGGTCGCCGTAGCCCACCATCTCGGCGATTTCCTTAATGCTGAACGACGAATCGCGCAAAAGTAGCATCGCCTTTTGCATCCTTAAATTAATCAGGGTACGGATCAGCGGGGCGCCCGTAAACGTTTTGAACAGACGGTCCAAATATGTCGGATTAATAAGGAAGCGGCGGCTTAGGGACTCTAAGGAAATGTCGCCGTCGTGCAGATTGTGGGCGATATAAGCGTTTACCGACGCGATCAGCTCGTGCTGCGACGAATGACTGCTTTTGATTTTAGGCTCGTTCCTTTCGATCAAAAGAAGCCCGAACACTTTTAACAGACGCGCCGTCAGCATAAGAGCGTTGCCGGCGTCGGGCGTCAGAGTGTCGCGGACAAAGCCCGTAAACTCCTGACGTAGCGCGGCGGCGTCGCGCGGGGCGTAAGTCGGCGCGCCGTCGTTAAAGCCCGCGCTTTTACAAAGAGAATCGCCGGCGATTCCGCTAAATTCGATCCAAATATATTCCCACGGGTTTTGCGGGTCGGGAGCGTAATGCGCCGTCGACATCGACGGATAAAAAAATAACTCATTTTCGCCGATTTCATATTTTTGACCGTTTATGTGGTAATATCCTTTTCCGCTCAAAACGAAGTGCAGAACGTTGTGGACGCGGTTTTTTACATGAACGGTTTGTTTTGAGGGCGAACAGCGTTCATAACCTATTATTTGCGGTATGACGTCAAAGCAAAACGGCGAATCGATATATTTCGCATAGATTTTAGTTTTCAAATGTTTTGCTATATTTTCCATACTAAAAGTATAACATACCCGCGCCTAAAAGTAAAGGGCCGCGCGAAAAAAATATAAAGAAAAGTAAAGAAAACACAGGTTTGTGTTTGAATAACCTATTTACAACGCCGTAAGACTGTGTTATACTAAATTCATAAATGTGCTTGCGCCGTATCGCCGCGACGGTCGGTGTGCGGGCTCGGAACATATAAATCGGGCGTTAGTTTATACGGTAGCGAAGGCGGATCGTGCGGCGATAACGACGGCAAAACAAAAAACGACAAAAAGGAGACGGTAAAGAATGAGAAACGAAACCGCGCTGCCGGCAAAAAAATCCGGCGCGCTTAAAAAGAGCGGACGCAGATTGCTGTGGTTTTTGGTACCGTCCGCCGTATATGTCGTAGTATTTCACTATTTGCCGATAGGCGGCCTTGTCATCGCCTTTTTAGACTATAATTCTTATCAGGGAATTCTTTCGTCGCCGTGGGCGGGCTTTAAGCATTTCGCTGCCTTCGCGCTTATGCCGAATTTTTTCACTATTCTTAAAAACACCCTTCTGATAAGCGTATATTCCATCGCGGTCAATACGGTATTGCCGATTATTTTGGCGTTATTGATCAACGAAATCCGCGTCAAGTGGTTCAAAAAAAGCGTGCAGACGATTTCGTACGCGCCGTATTTTATTTCCACCGTAGTGGTTGTTGGTATGCTGTTTTCCTTTGCGGACTACGATCGCGGCGTGTTTAACGCGGCGGGGCGTCTTGTGGGAATTCCCGCCGGGAATATTTTGGAATCGGCGAAATGGTTTTCGACGGTTTACGTCGTCAGCGGCGTTTGGCAGGGACTCGGGTGGTGGGCGATTATTTACGTCGGAGCGTTGGCGGGCGTCGATCAAAGCCTTCACGAGGCCGCCGTGTTGGACGGAGCGGGACGGCTTAGCCGCATACGCCACGTTAATTTGCCTCAAATCGTTCCGATGGCGGTCATTATGTTTATCTTATCGGTCGGCAACGCGTTGAACGTCGGCTTCGAAAAGGTTTTTCTTATGCAGACGGGCGGCAATCTGCCCGCGTCGGAAATTTTATCGACGTATATTTACAGAGTGTCGTTAATGTCAAAGCTGCCGCAATACAGTTACGCCGCGGCGATAGGTCTGTTTAATTCCGCGGTAAGTTTGTTGTTGCTTTGGATCGCTAATTTTGTCGCGCGCAAGCTCGGCGAAACGTCCCTGTGGTGAAGTATGGTAGAGAACGGCGGAAAAGATAAAGTTTTTAATTGCGGCGTATGCGCCGTAGCCGCGGCGTACGCGTTCGTTACGTTGCTGCCGCTTTTGTATATCGTCGCCAGCTCGTTTTCCGCGCCCGACGCGGTCAATACCGGGCGGGTGGGGCTTTGGCCCGTGGATTTTACGCTGTCGAATTACGCGCGCGTATTTAGCGATACGGCGATTTTGCGCGGATACCTCAACACGTCGCTCTATACGGTCGCGGGAAGCGCGATCACGTTGATTTTACAATTTACGGCGGCGTACCCGCTGTCGCGCCGCGATTTGGCGGGCAAGAAATTTTGGAATTTGTTTTTCGTGGTGCCGATGTTCGTCGGCGGCGGAATGATTCCGACGTACATAGTTGTAAAATCGTTAAAAATGCTCAACACGTTTTGGGCGATGATTATTCCCGGATGCGTCGGTCTGTTTAACGTTATCGTCATACGCACGTACATATCCACCGCCATTCCCTACGAAATGCAAGAGGCGGCGATGATCGACGGCGCGGGAAACCTGCGGCTGTTTTTAACGATCGTACTGCCGTTATCAAGGCCGATCCTCGCGGTTATGACGCTATACGCCGCGGTGGGTCATTGGAACGCGTATTTTAATTCGCTCATCTATATCACGCGGGACGAATTGTTTCCCCTTCAACGCGTTTTGCAGCGCATTCTTGTCAGCAGCGAAAGCAATCTTATCGGGGGCTCCTTGGGCGACACCGAAAAGACGCTTGCCGCCGAGTCCTTAAAGTATGCGATCATAGTCGCGGCGAGCGCGCCGATTTTGTTGATATATCCGTTTTTTCAAAGATTTTTCGAGAAAGGACTGATGATAGGAGGGCTCAAAGGATGAGGCCGCGCGGAGTAAGCCGTAAAATAAAAAACAAAACGCTAAAAAACGGAACCGTATTCGGGAGGAACGGAATATGAAAAAAAGAATTTGTGCGATCGTATTGGCAATCGCGGTGGCGGCGGTCGGATTTTCCGGCTGCGGCAAGAGTAAGTACGACCCCGGCAATTTTTTGCCCTCGGGAACGTCCGACAACCCGTACCGCATAGTCAAGAACCGCGTTGCGGTTAAGATTTTCGTACCGCGCGGAGCGTCGAATCCGCATTTTAACGATATGAAAATGTTCAAAAAATTGTCCGAAATCACCGGCTTAGATTTTGATTTTACCGAGGTGGATACCTCCGCCTACGATCAGGTGCGCAGCGCGGTATGGGAGGACAAGGCGAATTTACCGGATTTGTTTTTGTTCAACAATTCGATTTCCGAGCAGGTTTATTACGGCGATTTGGGGGCGTTTTGCGCCTTTAACGATCCGGAGTTGGTTACGGGCGGCGTGCGCGCCGGGCATTTAATCGATAATTATATGCCGACCTACAAAGCTCTTTTAGAGAACAATTTCGGTATCGACACCGACGAAAACGCCGTCCGGACCGCGACCTGCTCCGGCGGCAAAATGTGGTCGGCGCTTAGCGTAAACAACGTGCCGCGCGATTTAACGTTCAAGATGTTTATAAATCAAAAATGGATCGAAAATCTGCGCGAGGACGGGTATACGCTTCCGGACGCCGCCGACATACGCACCGTCGAGCAATACGAGCAGGTGCTGCGCGCGTTCAAATCCGGCGATCCTAACCGCAACGGCAAAGCCGACGAAATTCCGGTCGCCTCGCGGTCGCTCGAATATTTGCGCAATTTTATCTTGGCTTCGTACGGCTACGTTTTCCCCGATTTAGAGGTTAAGAACGACGGCTCCGGAATCGTCTATGTTCCCGCCACCGAAGAATACCGCCGATATTTAGACACTATGGCGCGGTGGGACGCGGACGGACTTTTGGATCCCGCCACGTTTTCGATCAAAACCGACGCGCAGCTCGCGCAAAAGGGAATGGAACACCGGTTGGGCAGCTTTTGCTCGGCGGCCGCGTATTTGGTGGCGGGAATGAAGTACGAAAGCGAGTACGTTACGTTCGGCCCGTTGACAAGCGCGTCGTACGCGGGCGAGCCGCTGCAATGGGGTTTCCCGCACTTTTCGCCCACGGGCGCGACTATTCCCGCCGGCACGCCGTACGTCCGCGAGATCGCGCGCCTGTTAGACATTATGTACGGCGAACTCGGTCAACAGCTTATCGGCTACGGCGAAGAGAACGCGGATTGGGCGTGGGACGACGAAACGCGCTCGTCGTGGACGTTTCGTATACCCGAAGGCTGGGCCGGCACGCAGGAGGACTACCGCGCCACGCTTACGCCGAACGTCGGAACCGGCTCCGCGCTCTTTTGGAATTACGGCTTTGTGGGCAAGATGAACGACCCGATCATCAAAAAGCTGAACGCGATGAGCGAAATATACGCGCCGTATTTGAAGGTTCCGGTGCCGTCCGATATAAAGCTGACCGTGGACGAATATAACGAAAGCGAACAGATTTACGCCAGCCTCTCGCCGTTTTTAGAGAACGAGGAATATCAGTTTATTAAAGAAAAGAAGGCGACGCAGGGCGCCCCGTGGGACAAATATTTAAGCGATTTAAATAAATACAAGGTCGAAAGGTACACGAAAATTTATAACGCCGCGTACCTGCGCCGCGACGGGTAAAGGGGGTCGTTATGAAAAAGAAAAAACTGCGGCCGGCGGCGTTTCTGACCTTGCTGTGTATAACGCTTTCGGCGTGCCGGACGGCGCCGCCGCCCGTCTATGAGGAAAAAGCGCCCGGTCTAACCATAACCAGCCCGCTCTCGGCGCAAATCGAGTCCGGGGGAACGTACCGTTTAAGCTACGACGTTACTAACGCGCCCGGCGGGGTCGGCGTCGCGGTTACCCGCGAGGACGGTGGCGGCGACGGCGTCTACGATTCGGCGACGGCGACGTTCACGGCGGTCGAAACGGGCGTGTATACGCTGACGGTTACGGCCCTTAATATCACAAAAACAACGACGGCGACGGTAACGGTTACCGTAACGCCTATACCGCCGCAAATAGTTTCTAAGGAGGAGCTTATGACCACATTATCGAACGGCCCGTACAAAAACAATATCGCGACGGACGGCTTTATAGGACTTAGCGACGCCGCCTCGGTAGGCGTCGACAAGGATAAATTCCTGAACGAGGTGCGTTATCCCGTACCCGCCGACACGGCCTTCGCGCAAATATACGACGTAACCGCTCACGGAATTTTGCCGTCCAACGCGGACAATTCGCCCGCCCTGGCAAATTTAATGACGGCCGTTCGTAACGTCGCCGGCTTAAAGAAAATTTATTTTCCGTCCGGCGTTTACAGATTCGCGTCCGCGTTGACGCTGAACGGGCATTCGGATATTTATTTTGCGGGTCAAAACGCCGAATGGCTTATGACCAATTGGACAAACATATGGTCGGTAACCGATTGCCGCAATATCCACGTCAACGGCATTAACTTCGATTTCGCGGTCAGTCCCACGATCGCCGGAGTCGTAAAAAGCTCGAACGCGGCGGCGCGCACGGTAACTATTACCGTGAACGACGAATTCGATATGACCGATTACCGCTACGACGGCGGAAAAGTGGAGATGGGGAACTATATGGAATACGTCTACGATCCGGCCACGGAGCGGGACATTCCCGACCGCGACGGTATGTTGCGTTACAATTCCACGGGCGACAAAAGGTGTATGCTTGCGGACGGCGTCTACAATCAACAAAACAACGAATTGACAATCACCTTCGCGGGTCAATCGCTCGCGGGCGATTTTATCGCGCCCGCCGTCGGCAAAAAAGTCAGCGTCGGGTATACTATGTACGAGCATTTGGGCTTTATCGTCGAGGAATGCGAAAATTTTTATATGGAAAGCTGCAATATCTACACGGTGCCGGGAATGATGTTTATGGGCTATTCCTCAAAAAATTTGTACTTTAACCGCGCCAATATCGCCCTGCGGCCGGGTTCGACGCGGTTGCAGACCGCCACGGCGGACGGCTTGCACACGATAGACTGCTACGGCGATCTTATCGTCTCGAACGGCTTGTACGAAAATTCGCACGACGACGCAATGAACTTCTGCACGTTTTATTTTAGGATCGACAGCTCGTCCGGCAAGCGTTTGACCTGTACGGCGACAAGCGTCGAAGCGCCCTTAAAGATTAATGCGGGCGACACGGTCGAAATTTACGATAAGGACAGTCTAAAACTGTTGGACACCCGCACCGTAACGGAATCGGAGGCAATCGCCTCGCAGTTTGATTTGACGCTGGATAAAAAAGTTAAGGTTCCGCAGTCCGTCGCGGTTACGGACTGCCTGCTGATTAACGCCTCGCGAATCCCGCGTATGATTCTGGAAAACTGCGTGATCCGCAACAAGAGGAACCGCGGAATTTTGGCGCAGGTGCAAAATTCCGAAATTAAAAACTGCGCCTTCCAAAATATTTTACACGGCGGCATATCTATCGTCAGCGCCAAGGACATATTCAGCGAGGGAACGGTGCCGCGCGATATCCGCGTCAGCGGCTGCAAATTTATAGGCAACGTCGAAAAGGATATCGCCGTGTGGAGGATAGGCGGCACGATCGTTCCGGACTGCATCAGGAATATAGAGGTCGTCAACAACTTCTTTTACGGCAGCCGCGCGCAAGGCGTGTATTACCGCGCGGCGGGCGGCGGCTCTATACGCAACAATCTTTTTTATAACGGCCTCTTTCAAAATTCGATCTATATATCAAAGTCCTCCGGCGTCGCGGTATACGACAACTACGCGTACAGGGAATCGCCGCTCGACGGCTACGGGCTTTTCGGTAAGGACGGCGACTCGACCGACATCGACGAGCGCGGCAACGCGGCGGAGGTCGCGGGCTAGAACCGGGAGCGGACGCCGCCCTCCGCCCAAACCTGTTCGGAGTTTTCCACGGAATCAAAAAAAATGTTTAAGGAGTACACAATATGGTCAAAAACGTAAAAACGCGGCAAAAAAAGCCGTCGCTTAAAAGAATCGTATGCTTGCTCGCGGCGCTGCTGTTAGCGTTACAAGCCGCCGCGTGCGCCAAAACCGCGGATCCCGTATTGACAGTTACAAGCGCGGCCGAGGCTACTATCAAGGTCGGTCAAACGTACAAGCTGGAATATACCGCGCAAAACGCCCCCGACGGCGTAACGGTAGACGTCGCGCGCGGCGACGGCGGGACGGGCGGCGGCGCGTACGATGGGGAATCGCGGCTGTTTTCGGCGGAATCGCCCGGCGCGTACGTTTTGACCGTTACGGCAAAAAACGGCGCGAAAACGGCGGTCGCAACCGTCAAAATTACCGTCGAGGCCGCGCTGCCGGATATCGCCGAATACGTCGGGACTCTGGGCGCGGACGAATACGCCGTTCCGGATTTAGTCGGAGCTTACGGACTGTCCGACGCCGGGAACGTCGGCGTGCGCGCTTCGGAGGCGCAAAAAATCAAATACCCCGTTAAGGACGATTCCGAATTTTTGCCCGCCAACATAATCGACTTCGAGGGCTTTGCCGGGACATACGCCGACGACTCGGCGCGCCTCGACGCCGTAATCGCGGAGGCTAAAAGCCGCAACGGGCAGGGGCAGGGCGCGGTAAAAATCAAATTGCCGAACCGCTCCGTTTTGATTAACGCGGACTACGCGGGGACGCATATCGGCGGGGAGTCGGCCGTTCGGCTGACGGATTTTAACGGTTTAGAAATCGTCGGGGCGGGCGACGCGACCGAGCTTCTTATCTACACGCCTACCTCTTGGAAGAAGGGTATCGTCGTAACGAATTGCCAAAACCTGCGTTTGCAAAACATACGCCTCGACTACAAGATTTCGCCCACGCTGCGCGGCGAGGTTATCGACGTCGACGAATCTCTTTTGCGCGTAACGTACAAAATCCCCGCGTCCTTTAACGAAACGGTGCAAAAACTGCGGTCGGTGCCCGCCTTGGGCGGAACGCTCGATTCCGTCGTCGAGTACGATAAAAACACGTCGGCGCCGCGCGAGCGCGGTAACACGCTGATCCGCGAGGAGGACTATTTCGATTCGCTCGTCTTGTCGGGCGAGGGCGAAAATATCACGGCTGTCTTGACGTTTAAGGAGGGCTACCGCGCGCGCTTCCTCAAACCGCGCCCGGGCGAATTGGCCGCGTTCGCGTTCACTATGTACGACGCTCACGGCATCAACGTGTCGGGCGGCAAAAATCTGTATTTAGAGGGGTGCGGCCTTAATTCCGCGCCGGGAATGGCGTTTTTTGCAAATCAAGTCGAAAACTTTTATGTAAACCGCTTTAATATGACGTTGTCGCGCGACAGATTAATGACGGCGACGGCGGACGGCTTTCACCTTTTGGCTATGACGGGCGGCGTGTCGATCACCGGCAGCGTGTTAGAAAACTCGCACGACGACGCGGTGAATATCAAGGCCGGCTACTATTACGGGGTCGACGGCGCCGACGCGGTAAATAAAGTGCTTAGGCTGACACGCTCTACCGAGTCGAATCCCTTGCCGCGCCCCGGCGACGTCCTCGGGGTTTACGACAAAGTTACGTTCGATTTAATAGGGCGGCTCACCGTGGTGTCCGCTACGGGCGGCGAACTTATCCAAAACGTAACGGTCGCCGAAAGGCTGTCGGGCAAGGATTGGATCGGCAAGGTCGTTACCAACACGACCTACGCGCCCGCGTTCGCGTTCGCCGACAATATTGTGCGCGACAAGCGCAACCGCGGCGTTTTGGCGCAGGTTCCCGACGCCGTAATCGAAAACAATACCTTCAAAAACGTAATGCACGGCGCGGTTTCGCTGCACACCTCGTTGGATAATTTTAACGAGGGGACGTTGCCGCAAAAGCCTACCGTGCGCAACAATAAATTTATCAACAACGGCTATGCCTCGATTAACGCCATTTCGGCCGACGTATCCGTTTTCGCCTTTGCCGAAAGCTCCGTAGTGGCTCCGTCCGCCACGCTTAAAGAAGCCGACGTCCGCAACAACTATTTTGAAAGCTCCGGGCGCGCGGGCGTGGCTTTCCTCGGCGTAAGCGACTCCGTAATCGACGGCAACCTGTTTTATAATACCGGGCGCACGTCCGCCGAAACCGACTTCGAGTGCGCGATCCTGTTGCAAAACGCCGACTCGGTTACCGTTTCGCGCAACTATAATTACTATACTATGGAGTCCGAAACCTGGGCGGGCATCATCACAAAGGGATTGACTAAGCCCGACCGGATTACGCTGACCGACAACTCGAATCTGTATTTTCAGGAGCTCGACGGCGCCGCGCCGGAGTACTCCGTACCCAAAGCCGCTTCCGCGATCGCGGTCGACGGCGACCTGTCCGACTGGAACGGCGCGGGGTATTCGGTCGGTATGGTCGGCTCGTCGCTCGCCACCGGCGACGCCGTCGACGCGTCGGCGTACGCGGACGTGTTCGGCGTCGAGGTCTGCAAGCTCACATGGAACGACTCCGGACTGTATTTCGCCTTCCGCGTGCGGGACGACAACCCCGACTACGCTTCCGCCGTGGATTTTTGGCACGGGGACTGCGTAGAACTCTTTCTTACCGATATGTTAACCCTGCCGAACGCCGATTTTCAGCTCTTGCGCGGCGAGGAGCAGTACGACACTCTGCACCTGGCGGTTTCGCCCTCGTGGACGGTCTTCGCCTCCTCGCGCACAAAAGACGCGATCACGGCGAATAAGGCTACGGCGCAAATCGTATGCGTGCCGGTTGCCGGCGGCTATACCGTCGAGGCGTTCCTGCCGTTCGCGCTGCTGCCGCGCGTTAAGGACGCTGTCGACGGCGGGCGCGGCGTCGCGATAGCGTTTGTGTTCGCCGACGGCGACCGCGACAATATCGGACGCAAACGGTTGCAGGTAAGCAACGTGCCGCATTTTGTCGAAAATTATAAAACAAAAACCGCAAAAATGCCCCGCTACATTTTTGTTTAATATATATGCCCCCAACCCCGTCCCCCTATAATAAATCGGCGCCGATTTATTGTAAAAAAACAAAAAAATAAAAAAAGGAGACTCAAAAAAAATGAAAAAGGCAAACAACAGACTCGGCAAACTCGTCGTATCGCTGGCAACCGTAATAGCGTTGCTGTTTACGGCGGCGGCGTGTACAAAAACGCCTCCGCCCCCCCCCGACGGCGAGGCGGCGCCCGTACTTACAGTTACTAGCCCCGCCGAGGCGGAAATCACGACCGGCCAAACCTACACCCTCGCCTACACTACGGCGGACGCGGCGGGCGGCGTAACCGTGGTCGTTACAAAGGACGGCGCGGCCACGGCCGACGCGACGTACGACGCACAGACCAAAACCTTTTCGGCTACCGCCGCCGGAGTGTACGTTCTTACCGTTACCGCCAAAAACGTAACTAAAACCGACGTTAAAACGGTAACCGTAACGGTAACGGCGCCGCCCCCTCCCGCCGCCGCGCCGCAAATTAGCTTCGTCGACAAACAGCCCTCGTATTCCGGCGGCGTAAACGCGGATATTACGTTGCCTAAGGCGACGGCGCTTAATCATTCGGGCGAGGACATCACCGCGGATATGTCGGTTATTCCGGTTATATCGCAGGGGACGGCTATCGCCAAAAACAACGACGGCACATATACGTTCCGGGCGTCGGTCGCGGGCGTTCACAAGATTTCTTATTTTATCGAGGACGACAACGGCGACGACGAGGAATTTATCGACGTTATAGTCGCGCCGGTTACGCCCGAAACAACCGTATCGACCGACGAAAACCGTATTTCCAATTTGAACACGTCGGAGCTCGTCTATAATGAAAATTTCCAAAAAGGCTACGACAGCGATCTGGCAAAGGGGTTTAACCGTGGCACTGTCGCTATGAGCATAAGCGGCGGCGCGGACGCGATCGCGGGTAATTCGCTTATATTGGATTACACGGGTTTAACCGCCGGTACGAATACCCAAGTATTTTTCGGCGCGATGGACAGTTATATAAGATCCGGGCGCTGGACGATCGAATTCGACGTCAAAAAACTGGCGGGCAACTGCCCTCCGTTTTATGTGTCGTTCATTTTTGACGGCGACAATGACGGCGACAATCAAGCCTACGAGATAGGCGACGGCACTACCCGCATCGCATACGATTATCTTAAGATGTTCGATTCGGCGCGTACGTGGCATTTCCGTATGTTTACTTTTACGGGCGACGGAGGGTTTCAGTACGACGGCTTACGGCTCGCGTTAGACAATTTCACCTTTACCTGGAAAGACGCGGGGCAATCTGTCGTTTCCCGCACCGCCGGCATTTCGGTTACCGACGCTATGCTCGACGCCGACGGCGGAAAGACCTTGACGGGCGAGGACGGCAACTACTCTAATTTGGAGGGTAGCGGCGCTCCTCTGTGGACGCGCGTTGACCAACTGGCCAACGACGGCCTGCTGACCGCGGAACAGGCCGCCTCCTTGATCCCCGCCAACGGTTTTAACAGCGATTACGCGGTCAGAATTTCGACGGGGCAAAATTTTCTTTCCGCTTTGAATAATCTGTTTGTCGATCCCGCTTACGACTACACCTTTACCGTAAAGGCATACGCGCCCGCAGCCGCCCCTTGGTATTTCTTTATCGCCAACGGCAGCGGCGGCCAAGCGTTCGCGCAACCTTTTGACGGCGCGGCGGGCGCAAAAACGTGGACGCACACCTTGCAGGGCAACGCCGCGTACGCCAAGGTCGGCTTCTGGCGCGACGGCGCGGCCGACACGTTCTTGGGCGACGTAACGGTTTCGCGGACGGCGCACGTAGCTACGAATCAAACGCCGGGCGGCCATTCCGTCGGACACACGTGGACGTATACGGCTAGTGAGATTCCGGGGTTCGGCGGTAATGAGGCCGGTACGTCCGTCGCAAAGGCGGCGGCTCCCGACGATGTAGCCGCTTGCACTGAGGAGGGATTCGATGTTGAAAACCTGCGATACTACAACGTTGCCGCCAATACCTCTATGGGTCTTTTCTACAATATTTTTGAGGCCGTCGGCACATACAAGATCACCTTATACTATTATGTTATCGAATGGTCGGCACCCGCTCAGCTTAATTTTGACGGCGCCGAATTCCCCACAATAACCGGCGGCAACACGGCGGGTTATCACAAGGGCGAAGTAACGGGCGTTACCGGACGCAACTTCGTTTCGCTGTTCACCACCGGAGCGGCCGAACTTTACCTTGCCAAGGTCGTCGTAGAATTAACGGCGATTTCGTAACGGACAACCGCTTGGCAGTCCCTTTGCTTTTAACCTAGCGTGCGCGCGCTCCGGCCTTTCCGCCGGGGCGCGCGTTTTCTGCTCCGCGCCGTCGGCTATACTCCCAAAATTCCCCTCCGGGGAGGGGTGCCGCGTTAGCGGCGGGGTGGTTGATTGTCAGCCGCCGTCGGCTACTCCCCAAAATTCCCCTCCGGGTAGTGCCTCGCCTTGTTGACGGGCTTAGCTCGCGCGCTCGCCCGCCCTACAAACGGCTACGCCGTTTGGCGGCTCGGTTTGTGCCGCGTTAGCGGCGGGGTGGTAAGGGGCTTATCGCTATCGCCCCTACGAACCGCCTACAAAAAATCTCAACCACCCCGTCGGCGTTCTCCGCCGCCCCTCCACGGAGGGGAATTTTGGGGAGCAGCCGATGGCGTCGAGTCGTAAAACTCTAAAAATATTGTCCGGCTCAAACCGAATTAAGGCAAGAGTATTTTTGTCTCCAAACCGCGCTCAGCAAAAAGAGAGTATTGCTTTGCGCGGGCGCAAAAACGACGGCGTCGCCAACTTGAGTAAAAATTTCGCGCCAACATGGGTAAAAATTTCGCGCCAACATGGGTAATTTGCTTGACAAACCCGTTCGAATGAGTAATAATAGGTATAGGAGGACGGCGGATATGCAAAAAAAATATTTACGGCGCATCGCGGATAAGGCGCTGGAAAAAGCGCTTGCCGCGACGGGAGCGGTATTGATAGAAGGCCCCAAATGGTGCGGAAAGACAAGAACGGCGATGCAAAAGGCTAAAAGCCTTTTGTCGATGCAGGATCCCGACGAATATTCAAACAACATAAGGATGGCGGAAACTAAGCCGTCGCTGCTTTTGGACGGCGACGTGCCGAGGCTTCTTGACGAGTGGCAAACCGCGCCCGTACTTTGGGACGCCGTAAGATATATGGTGGATAAGCGCGGCAAAAAAGGGCAATTCATTCTGACCGGCTCGGCGGTTCCCGTAGATAACGCGACCTTACACACGGGAACGGGCCGAATTTCAAGATTAAGAATGCGGACGATGAGCTTGTTCGAGTCGCGGGATTCTAACGGACAGGTTTCGCTCAAAGAGTTGTTCGACGGGAACGAAGACGTCGGATGCAAATCGGAGCTTTCTATCGAGGAATTAGCCTACGTATTAGCGCGCGGCGGGTGGCCCGCGTCCGTGGGCGAAAGCGAGGACGCCGCGCTTACAAGCGTCGCCGCGTATGTCGAGGCGGTTGTCAATTACGACGTGTCGAGAGTCGACGGCGTAGAAAAGAATCCGCGCCGCGTTCTCGCTTTGCTTAAAAGCTACGCGCGAAACGTTTCGACTATGGCCGCAAATTCTACAATCGCGGCGGATATGTCCGCCGACGACGGCACGATCGCGCCCAAAACAACGGCAACCTATTTGAACGCCCTGGAAAGAATTCACGTGGTTGAGGATTTGCCCGCGTGGAATCCTTCTATGCGTTCAAAAACCGCGCTCAGAACGTCCGCAAAAAGACATTTTAGCGATCCGTCGATAGCGCTGTCGGTACTTTCCGCAAGCTCTAAAACCTTATTAAAGGACTTCAATACGTTCGGATTGCTTTTCGAATCCCTGTGCGTCAGAGATTTACGCGTATATTCTCAATCACTCGGCGGCGAGGTTTTTCATTACAGAGATAAAAGCGGACTCGAAGCCGACGCGGTCGTTCACCTAAAAGACGGGCGTTGGTGCGCCGTCGAAGTAAAAATGGGCAACAGGGAAATCGAGGAAGCCGCCGCCCATTTATTAAAGCTCCGCGCGGTTGTCAACACCGAAAAAATGCAGGAGCCGTCATTTTTGATGGTTCTTTCGGCGGGACAGTACGCTTACCGCCGTCCCGACGGAGTATTTGTTGTGCCGATAGGCTGCTTAAAGGATTAAAACTCAAAACCCTTTCCGTAAAGCGATCGGCCGGGTAAAGACGTTAAAAAATTGGAGAATAATTATTTGTATGCTCTTGACGCTGCTGACGATTTTCGGCTCGGCGCTCGTCGGTTGCGGCAAAAAGACCGACGACGGCGGCGATCCGAATGACGATTAACAGCAGACCGGCGATAACGACGACGAGGAAGACGAGCCCCCCCGGTTACGATCCCGCGAACAGACGCAAACGCAGATATCCGCGCAGGCCGTTCAAGGGTTATTCGCTCAAATCGAGTCGGTTTTCTATATGAATTTCGACTCGCAAACGGACGCGTGGCTGAACGATCTTAAAGCATCTCACGGCGTTACGGTTCGTAGCGTGGATTTTGCCGATATGCTCGGAATGTACAAGGAACGGTTCGGCTCCGACGCGGATATTTTACGTGCAACAGAATAGTTAAAAGCGGACACAGCAGACAATTATTAAGAGGCATTTAATGACTTCTATTAGGAAGATAATACATATGGCATTTTTAAGGTTGCGGCAAAGTGTGGGCACGTGGGCAGAGGGCGATATTACACCGGATTGTTCTATGTCAGGGCGGCGGACGCGCGCGCTGCGGCGGCAGCCGTAAGAATGATACCGCGGGTAAAGCACCATCACCGCGACGCGATACTGAGCGTGATTGAAATCGACTGCGCGACGTTTAAGATTGGACAAGCGTTACATAGGGCGAATCCATTCTTTAATTGCCGCAATGTGCAGGAACAACGATCATATCTCGCGGATATAGCGGACGGCATTTGCGAAGAGACGCGCATCGAATGCAAGCGCCGCGATCAAACCGATCGACTGGCAAAATTCGAGGTTTTGAGGCGGCATTCTCGTAAGGCGGACAAGCATATTTGCAATCGTTTGATATACTAGGAGCGTAGAAAGGTATGAAAAAATAGTGTTTTGCAATATTATGATGAAAGAGCGGTCTGATCGTTTCCGCTATAAGGTGAGCGGCAACAGCACCATCGAATACGACGGCGAAGTAATATTCCCTATAAACGGAGTGCTTGCCCGCACGCTTAAAAAGGACGACGAGGTTAAGGTCGTGCTATTTAATTATGCAAGAAATGTAAAGTAAAATATGCTATAATAATTCCATTAAGATAATTGGAAAGAGTTCTATATTTGTACAAAACAGCGCGTCCTTTTGCTGTTCTACACAAGTGTAAAACTTTTCCGAATGCTTTCCTTTTGTAAAATGGTGTGAATTATGTTTGCATTAAAAAATATTTTGTGATAGAATTAGAGTGTTTCGGGCGTACGCGCCGTTCAGCGGACGGCTTATGCCACCTATTTTTGCGGCGAGGCGGTAATAAAATTGCAGTCGGTGCGGCGCGATGAAAAAACTATTTACGGAGGAACCGAATTTAATGCGGCTCATAGAAATTGACAAAGACTTCCCGAGGCCCGATTTTAGGCGGCGCGATTGGCAATCGTTAAACGGAGAATGGGATTTTGCGTTCGGCTTTGACGGCGAGGCAAAGCCCGCCGCCGTGGTATTCGACAAAAAAATCAACGTGCCTTTCGTTTATCAGTCAAAGCTGAGCGGCATATGCAGCCCGGAAAAGCACGAAACGGTTTGGTACAAAAAAAGCTTCGCCGTTAAAAAAAATCTTGCAAAAAGGAATTTGCGGCTCGTTTTCGGCGCGGTCGACTATTTTGCCGAGGTTTGGCTTAACGGCGTCCGCATCGGTTCGCATACGGGCGGTTACACGCAGTTCGACTTCGATATTACGCCGTTCGTTTTAAGCGGCGAAAATACTTTGATCGTAAAAGCGCGCGACAGCTTCGACCGCTTTTTGCCGCGCGGCAAGCAATATTGCGACGGTTCACCCGACCGTTGCTGGTACGAGGCGAGTACGGGCATATGGCAAACGGTGTGGTTGGAGGCGGTCGGCGGCGTTCGGTTGGAGCACGTTTTGGTTACGCCGAACATTAAAACGGGAAGAGCGTCGGTCGAGTATTTTATAAAAAATCCGTCGGCCGATACGTCGCTTAAAGTTTGGCTTGGTTTTAAGGGCAAGGTTTTAGCTTGCAACGAATATTCCGTAAGCGGCAAGGTCAATCGGATCACGCTCGACATACGCGAACCGGATTTTGTGGACGAGAATCATTATTGGTCGCCGGAGCGTCCGAATCTTTTCGACCTGCATTTGGAGCTTGTCGATAACGGCGCAACCGTCGACGAGGTAAGCACATACTTCGGTATGCGCGAAATCGAGGTGCGCGGCGGCGTTATTATGCTTAACAATAAGCCGTATTATCAAAAGCTCGTTTTGGATCAAGGCTATTACGAAAATTCGTTGCTGACGCCGCCGGACGCCGACGCGTTGATTTACGACCTAAAAACCGCTAAGGAATTCGGCTTTAACGGAGTAAGGCGGCACCAAGTCGTATCCGATCCGCGTTTTTACCATTACGCCGACGTTTTTGGTCTTTTGGTTTGGGAGGAAATCCCGAGCGGCTACGAGTTTTGCTTTAACGAGGCCGAGGCGTTTTACTCTATGGCGGCCGACCTTATAAGGCGCGACTTTAATCACCCGAGCGTTATAGTGTGGTGCCCGATGAACGAAAGCTGGGGCATACGCAACGTTAGGTACGATAAAAAACAGCAAGATTTTGTTAGGGCGCTTTACCACATATTCAAGTCGTTCGACGGCACAAGACTTGTTACCTGCAACGACGGGTGGGAGGTCGTGGGCGGCGATATTTGCGCCCAGCACAATTATTTTGCGGGCGGCGACGAATTCAAACGGCAAATTTCCGATATTCAAAACTACAAAACGGGAGCGGTGTCGGGGTGCAGAATGTCGCTTGCCGACGGGGCGTCCGTCGAAAACGTGCCGATTCTGCTGTCCGAGTTCGGCGGAATTTCTTTTTGCGGCGACGGCGGTTGGGGATACTGCGACGCGGTAAAGAACGAGGACGCGTTTATAGAACGGTTCGGGGATATTGTCGGATCCGTTTACGGCACGGATTTTTTGCAAGGCTTTTGCTACACTCAATTGACCGACGTATTTCAGGAAACTAACGGACTAATGAAGCTGAACCGCGAATTAAAGCTGCCGATAGATAAAATCAAGAGTATTTTGGATAAAAAACGTAATTATTAAACGAACTGCGGGCGTAAGATAAACGGCGAGTGCGCCGTAAAAACAAATTCCGTCGGATGAAAAATACGGCCGGCGGAATTTTTTTAGCGCCTATCCGAGGAAAATCTTTTACTTATAGTTTATTTTATCAAAAAATCAAAAAAAATTTTAAAAAAACGCAAATTTTTTTTGAAAAGGTATTGACAAACGCATTTTTTTGTGGTAAGCTAATAATACAATCAACATTAACGTTAATGTAAATTGCATTGACGCCAGAGAAAGACGCAAAAATTTTGTCGACGGAAGGACGGAGAATGCTTTGCAAGCTCAAAGACATAGCGATTGAACTGAACGTGTCCGTAAACACGGTATCGAGGGCGTTAAAGGATATGCCCGACATATCGGACGCGCTCAAAGAAAAAATCAACCGTAAGGCGGTCGAGATGGGTTATATACCGTCTATGAGCGCCAAGTTTTTGCGTACGGGAAAAACCAAGACCATAGCGATAGTTTACGATCAATTTATTAACCCGTACTATTCTATCGTAACCGACATACTGCACAAAAAGCTGTCGGCCGAAAACTATAACCTGATCATATTTACCGACGATTCGGGCGGCAAGCTGTCGTTGCCGACGGTTAGAAACATACTCAGCCGCGGGGCGGACGGCGTTATAAGTTTTTTGGATGTGGACGCCGAAACGAAAAGGCTGTTCGACGTGCGCGGAGTATACGTTCTGCTTTTGGGGCGCAACTCATTCGGTGTAGCGGACAGCATAACGACCGACGACGAAGCGGGCGGTTACATAGCGGCGAAATATCTTGTCGATTGCGGCCACCGCAAAATTTTGATGTTGTCGGGGCCCAAGGACATATCCTGCTTTGCGCAACGTCTTAACGGATTTATGCGCGCCGTCGTCGAGGCGGGGATTACGGAATCCGAATATAAGGTGCTTACGATAGGCGACGACGGCGCTACGGCCGCAGAGCTTCTAAAAAGCGCGGGTGCGCGGTTCGATTATACGGCGATATTTTGCTATAACGACTTGCTTGCCTACGACGTTATACGTACGTTAAAGAATTTGAGGCTTAACGTTCCGAACGATGTCTCGGTCATAGGCTACGACTATATCGAATCGGATCTCCCTTTGCCCTACGGACTCGCGTCGATCGACACCGATAAGGCGCAGGTCGCGGACGTCGCCTCGGAGGTTATGCTCATTAAAATGGAAAACCGGAACGCAAGGGCATTCACCAAGGTTCAGACGCCGCGTCTTGTCGAGGGTGAAACCGTAAATAAGCTGAAACTCGCTTGGGGGGGGGGGCGGGGGGCGGGGGCGGGGGGGGGGGCGGCGCGGGCGGGCGGGCCGGAGAGGATGGGAGGCGGAAACGCGAAGCG
>JAISMM010000038.1 GCA_031276725.1 Clostridiales bacterium
CCGTCCTCCATCCCCGACCCCCAGCCGCACGGATTGGGAACTTGCAGCCTGATAGTCTCGGGCGGCGGCTGATGACACACCGCCCCGTCGGGGTCGTCCGACACCAGACAGTCGTAAAAGAGGTTGGTTTTGCCGTAGAATAAGCGGTTCCACGTAAAGTCCCACGCTTGTTGTATTGTTCCGTCAATCGTTGACATTGTTGTATTATGTCTCCTAAGTTTATATTCGGTAATTATTTATATTACGGACGAACCGCGGTAGGCGGGCAACCACCCCGGCGGCGGGCAAGCAACCACCCCGTGCGGTAGGCAAGCAACCACCCCGCCGCTAACGCGGCACCCCTCCACGGAGGGGAATTCAAGGAAACAGCCGAGTGCGGCGGGCAAGCAACCACCCCGTGCGGTAGGCAGGCAACCACCCCGGCGGCTGCGCCGCCACGAACCGAGCCGCCAAACGGCGTAGCCGTTTGTAGGGCGTGCGAGCTTGCGAGCTAAGTCTGTCAACAAGGCGAGGCACTCCACGGAGGGGAATTTTGAGCGGCGGACGGGCAAGTCCCGAAATTCCCCGCCGGAAACAAGTCCCGGAATTCCCCTCCAGGGAGGGGTGGCACGTAGTGCCGGGGTGGTAAGGGTCTTTGCAGGCGGCGAATGTAAACAGCCGAGTGCGGCGGACGGGCAACCACCCCGCCGCTAACGCGGCACCCCTCCACAGAGGGGAATTTGGGGTACTGCTCTACGGAGGGGAATTTGGGGAACGGGCAACCACCACGTGCGGCGGGCGGGCAACCACCCCGCCGCTAACGCGGCACCCCTCCATAGAGGGGAATTTGGGACACTGCTCTACGGAGGGGAATTACCGCCGCGCTCGGCAAGTCCCGAAATTCCCCACCGGAAACAAGTCCCGGAATTCCCCTCCGGGGAGGGGTGGCACGTAGTGCCGGGGTGGTAAGGGTCTTTGCAGACGGCGAATGGAAACAGCCGAGTGCGGTAGGCAAGCAACCACCCCGGCGGCTACGCCGCCACGAACCGAGCCGCCAAACGGCGTAGCCGTTTGTAGGGCGTGCGAGCTTGCGAGCTAAGCCCGTCAACAAGGCGAGGCACTCCATAGAGGGGAATTTTGAGCGGTAGGCAAGCAACCACCCCGGCGCTAACGCGCCACCCCTCCACGGAGGGGAATTCAATAAGGCAAGGCAAGTCCCGGAATTCCCCTCCGGGGAGGGGTGGCACGTAGTGCCGGGGTGGTAAGGGTCTTTGCAGGCGGCGACTGTAAACAGCCGAGTGCGGTAGGCAAGCAACCACCACGTGCGGCGGACGGGCAACCACCCCGTGCGGCTACGCCGCCACCCCTCCACGGAGGGGAATTTTAGGGGTTGGGCAACCACCCCGCCGCTAACGCGGCACCCCTCCACGGAGGGGAATTTGGGGGAACGGGCAACCACCCCGGCGGCTACGCCGCCACCCCTCCACGGAGGGGAATTTTTTAATTGTACTTGGTTGATTCGGCTTCGGTAAAGTCCGCCTTGTGGGTTTTGAATACCGGGATTTTGGTCGAGGTGTCCCAAACGGAGGGGTCGAAATCGGCGAGGTTGAGCGAGGTTTTTGCCGAATCAAACGCGGCGACGGACTCGTACGCAAGGCCGGGGTAAAAAGCCTTGGTGGGAGTATTGCTGACAAGTTTTTTAAGCCATTCGCCTACGGAATAGAGGTTTGTAACGTTGTGCAGCTGATAGTTAAAGTCGAACGCGCCGCTATCCCACGGGGTATTAAGTAATTCGAGCATCACGTTGCGGATAACGCCGATTTTGTTCGATCTGGGCATTAAGCTGCTGCCCGTGCTCGCCAGACCCTGACCGCCGGTTTTTCTGGCGCTTATAAAGACGTTTTCGATAACGCCGCGGTTTTCCCACGCGAGGAAGCCCGAGTATCTGTTTTGGTGGTTAGCCGCCATATTAAGATCGCAATCTATAAACGCGACGTTTTTGACTACGCCCGCCTTGCCGATATCGCCGAATACGCCGTCGGCTATGTTGCCGCTAAGTTTAAGGTTTTTGATATACTTGCCCCGACCGTCGAACGTAGCGACCCAACCGGTAGTATCGTTAGGCGGGGTGGTGTCCGGGTTGCCGCCCGAATTCCACCTGCCGGCGAACGACGCGAACGCGGTGCCGCCGTAGTCGATATTGGCGGTAAGGATAAAGTGGCCGCTCCATACTCTGTCGGTCGCGTTGCCGTCCTCGGCGCGCGCGGCGGCGGGCATAGCGGCGAAATCCGCCTGAGTCCCGACGGCGAGCGTTACAAAGTCGGCTTTTAGGGTTATGCGGTAGCTTGCGCTCGCGGCGTCGTGAGCGGCGATTGTGATTATGTTCGCGCCGTAGTTGGACTTTATGAACGCCTTGCCGAACGTAAGCTTGTAGTCGGCGGCAAGGTTAAAGTCGGGGTCGAGCGCGGGAGTAACGGGCGCGCCGTTAAGCGAAACGGAATCGACGGTAAGATTGGCGAGGAGCGGCGCCATAGCCGCAAATTCGCCAAGGGTGGCAAGGTCGAACGTGGCGGCGGTAGTTTCGTCCCGCGCCGTTTCGTACACGAGCGCGGTCGCGGACGACAGCACGTTTGCGTGAGCGGCGACGGATACCGTTATAGGCGCGGACTCCAAGCCGTAGCGGATAGATTTTGCTATGACCGACGCGGAGGACGCCGCGCAATCGGGCGCGACGGAAAGAACGCCGTTAGCGAGCGTTACGCCCGCGACCGGGGCGGCGAGCTTGTAGATTACGTCGCCGTAGACTTTGACCGCGCCGGCGGCGGCTGGCTCGGGCAGCTTTATGCTTTCGCCGACGGCGACGGTTAAGGGCCCTTGATTTTGCAGCGCTAAGCCCGACGCCGTTACGGATTTGAACATAGGAATATACGCGGAGGACGTATCCCAAACGGAGTCGTCGAAGCCGCTAAGGTCGATATTCGCCGCCTTGAACGCGCCCGTGTTGGGGTACGCGCCGTTGGTGAACTCGGTGATTTGCGGCCAGCCGTCCACGAACGAATTTACGCTGTGACCGATCGCGTAGACGCCGGAGGCGGGGTCTGTAGTTTCCGCCATTACCGCCGCCGAGAAGAACGGCGCGGAAGTCATATCGCCGCAGGCGGCAAGCTCGATCATAACGTTGCGCGCGGTTCCGCCGTCGAGGCTTTTGCTAACAAACATGGTCGTGCCGTCGCCCAAACCGGCTATGGTTCCGTTGTTGGCGTTGTTGCGGTTAATTACGGAGCCGCTTACGGAAACGTTTTCGATAACGCCGCGGTTTGCGTACGCGAGGAAGTGGGAGAATTTTTTGTTGCCCGCCACCAAAACGACGGCCGCGTTTGTGAACGCGACGTTTTTGACGACGCCGCCCGTGCCGATATCGCCGAAGAGTCCGCCGTAAACGTCGCCCACAAGCGTGAGTCCGTTAATATAGTGCCCGCGGCCGTCGAAGACGCCGCGCCAGCCGTAAGCGGCCCCCGCCGTGCCGGCCCGCGCGGACGAATCCCATCTGCCCGCAAAGCTTTTAAGATCGGCGTTGTACTCGATATTTGCGGCAAGGATAAAGTGGCCGCTCCAAACGTAATCGGACGCGTCGCCGTCGTCGGCGAGCGAGAGGGCGGGCCATAAATCGAAGTCCGCCTTGGACGCTATGGCGAGCGTTACGACGTCGGCGGGGATATTTATAAGCTTGTAGCCGCCGCCGGCAGACACGAGTATTTTTATTGTTTTTGCGCCGTAGTTCGCGCGCAGGGCGCTTTTGTTAAGGGTCAAAACGCCGGCGCTTGAAAGCGCGTAAGCGGTGCCGGCAACCGGAACGCCGCCGATAGAAACGTTGACTACGGTTAAGCCGCTCCAATCGGACGAAAGACTTTCTAACCCCGCGAGGGCGCTAATATCGTAAGCCGCGGTTTGGGCGGTGTCGCGGGAGGCCTCGTAAAGCGCGGTCGCCGCCGCCGTTACCTTTGTAGCCTGATTGACAGTTACGGTTACCGCGCCGCCGCTTACGCCGTACTTGGCCGACGAGGCGGTTACGGTGAAGCTTGGCGCCGTAACGGCGTCGGAAACGGTAACGGTGTCGCCGTCGATGGTAATCCCCTCGGGCGCACCCTCGCCGAGCGCGTAGGTAAGACCGCCCAAAACGTCGGTAACGGGGTAAAGCGGTATAGAGTCGCCCGCGACGACCGACAGCGAGCCTTCGCCCTGCAAGAGTATGCCGGCCGCCGTTACCGACTTAAATAGCGGTATGCGGGCGGAGGTATCCCAAATCGCGGGGTCGAACGAGGACGTGTCGGGCGCGGCGGCGACGAAAGCGTCTATCGACGGATATAAGCCGGGCAGGTTGTAGTCGCGATCCGCCACGCCGCCCGCGACGCCCGACGATGCCGGCCCGATCGCGTAGCTGTTTTGATAGGCATCGAAGCCGCCGATTTGGGCGTCGCTCTTGACCGCAACCGCCGCCCAAGCGGGCATAGAATCGATATTTTTGAGCTCGGCCATAACGTTCCGTACGACGGCGCCGCTATTCGGTACAAGGCGCGGCATCAAAACCGAACCGAGCGTGGTTACGACGGCGGCGTAGGGGTCGGTTACGGTCGCGCTTACCAATACGTTTTCGACAAGGCCGTGGCTTGCCCACGCAAGGAAGTTCGTGTAGCGGGGATGCGGGGCGTCGCCCTGTGACGCGGTGTGGAGATCGGCGTTTATGAAGGCGACGTTTTTGACGACGCCGGTCGCGCCGATATTGCCGAACACGCCCGAGGGGAGATCGGCGGCTAGCGTAAGACCGTTAATATAGTGCCCGCGGCCGTCGAACGTGCCGACCCAGCCGGTATCGGGACTCCTTGTGCCGGTTGCGCCGCTGGAATCCCATATGCCGCAGAACACGGCGAACGTGCCGTTATAATCGATATTCGCCTTTAAGCCCCATGTGCCGCTCCAAACGCGGTCGGCCGCGTCGCCGTCGTGGGCGCGGGAAAGCGCGGCTAGCTCGTCGAATTCCGCCTTTGTCGCGAACAGTTTGTCGTAGATATCGACGGCGAAGGCGTACGCCGCGAGAGGCGTTTCCGCCCGCGCCGCAAGGTTTACGCCGGAGGCGGCCGCGCCGAACGCGGCGGCGTCGAGGGTTACGACGCCGTTTTCGGCGTTATAAGAGCCGAGGGCGTCGGTTCCGCCGATTTTGAAGGCGGTCAACGTGCCGTCGCCTTGCGCGGCGGGCGGCAGAACGAAGGCTTTGGCGCCCTCGCGCATTTTTTCAAAAACCGGATTTTCGGCGGTTATCGGCACGGTGGGCAGCGCGACGGTAACGGCGACGTAAATGTCGTAGGAGCCGCCCGCATCCGTTACGTAGGTACCCTTAACGGTAGCCGTTCCGACGGCAAGCGGGGTAATAACTCCGCTCGCGGGATCGACCGACGCCGCCGCGCCGTCCTCAACCTGCCAAACTACGGCCGGGGACGCCACGGGCGTGCCGTTGTAGATTACCGACGGGACGGGAACGAAGGTGCTATTAAGCTCCGTTTCGAGCGTTCCGGCGGGCTTTGTGCGCAGAACCGTTACGTTGTACGCGCCGTCCGCGGGGCTAAGCCCGCTAAGGCCGAACAGAACGTCCTCGCGCACGCCGACGGGTATGCTTACCGTAAGCGAATTTCCGAGGTATTCGGTCGAGCCCGATACGGTCGCCGCGCCGGTTTTGGACGCGCTCGCCGTTAGGGTAACAGTGCCCGCGCCGTCGTCGGCGACGGTAACGACGGAGGGGTCGGACGACGACCACGAATAGTTAAGTCCGCTCACTGGCTCGTTTTTGTAGCGCGTTTGGTAGGTTATGCGCAGGGTTCCGCCAAGCAGAAGCTCGGCGGAGACGCGGCTCGCCGTCATGATCGGAACCTCGCCCGAGTCGTAGACCGTAACCGCGCAGGACGCCGAAACGCCGCCGACGGCCGCCGATATTTGCGCCGCGCCCTCGGCAAGCCCTTTTACGAGTCCGCCCTCGACCGACGCCACCGTCGGCGCGGAGCTTGACCACACCACGTCGGCGGGGTCGGCGTTTTGGACGGCCGCCGTAAGGCGAACCTCTTCGTGAATGTCGATACGCGCTTCGGTAGGCGCGACCGTTACGGTCGGAGCCGGCCCGCCGGGGGCGTCGCCGCCCTTTTTGCACGCCGCCGCTACGGACGCGAGCATCGAAATAATCAATATGACGATTATCGCCCCGCGCGGTGTTTTAGTAAGTTTCCTCATCTTGTTTGAACCTCCCGATTTCATTTTGTTTGAACCTCCAAATATATTTTTTTTTATTTAAACGCTTAAATGTTTTTTTATTTTTAAGCGGATAAAACTTAGTGGTGAACCGTTCCTTGAACATTGTTTTTTAGTAATTGAACCGCCCCGGCGCCGTTCGGCGGTTTGTATGTATCGCCTGCAAAGACCCTTACCACCCCGGCGCCCTTCGGCGGTTTGTATGCGCCGTCTGCAAAAACCCTTACCACCCCGGCGCTAACGCGCCACCCCTCCCCGGAGGGGAATTTTTTGGGTTGGGGCGTTTTGTGAATTCCCCTCTATGGAGGGGTGGCAACGGAGTTGCCGGGGTGGTCGGATGTTTTGCGCGCTTCCGCGCCGTTGCGGTTTATCGGCTACCACCCCGGCGCCGTTCGGCGGTTTGTATGTGCCGACCGCAAAGACCCTTACCACCCCGGCGCTAACGCGCCACCCCTCCCCGGAGGGGAATTTTTTGGGGTTGCAGGGCTTTCCCTCGCCGGAGGGGAATTTTGGGGAGCGGCGCGGCGCTAATTCCCCTTTCGGGGTTCGTCCGCCGCTATCGGCGCGTTTTGTGAATTCCCCTCTATGGAGGGGTGGCAACGGAGTTGCCGGGGTGGTTGGGTGTTTTGCGCACTTCCGCACCGTTGCGGTTTATCGGCTACCACCCCGGCGCCGTTCGGCGGTTTGTATGTATCGCCTGCAAAAACCCTTACCACCCCGGCGCTAACGCGCCACCCCTCCATAGAGGGGAATTTTGGGTTGCAGGGGAATTTTTGAGGCGGTGCGGGCGGGCTACCACCCCGGCGCTAACGCGCCACCCCTCGCCGGAGGGGAATTTTTGAGTTGCAGGGGAATTTTTGAGGCGGTGCGGGCGGGCTACCACCCCGGCGCTAACGCGCCACCCCTCCCCGGAGGGGAATTTTTTGGGGGAATTTTGGGGAATTTTTTATTTGTTGTAGCGAGTGTTTTCGGCGGGGGTGAAAGCGTCTTTGTGTGTTTTGAAGACCGGGATTTTTGTGGAAGACGTTTCCCAAATAGCGGTGTCGAAGCCGCTTAGATCGGGATTTGCCGACGCGAAGTCCGCTACGCCGGGGTACAGGCAGTCCGCGTCGTAATTGCGGACGGCGACGCCGCCGGCGATAGACGCTATGGCGGGGCCGATTACGTAGACGTTAGTATACGCCTGCAAGGCGGTGTTGTTTACCGCGCCCGCCCACGAGGGCAGAGAGTCGATGTTTTTAAGCTCCGCCATAACGTTGCGCACAATTCCGTTGCTCCCCGACGCGACAAACGGCAGTAAGCTGGTGCCGAGCGTGGTGGCGGTCGAGCTTTTGGGATTGGTTATGGTTCCGCTTACAAAAACGTTTTCGACAAGGCCGTAAGTCCCCCACGCGATGAAGTTTGCGTAGCGCGGATTGCCCGCCGTGAGAGTAACGGAGACGTCGACGAACGCGACGTTTTTAACTACGCCCTGCGCGCCGATCATACCGAACAAGCCGCCGTACACCTCGGCCTCGAACCAAAGATTTTTTATGTGGAAGCCCCGTCCGTCGAACGTGCCGACCCAACCGGTATCCGGCGACGCGGTGCCGGTCGCGCCCGCGCCGTCCCATATGCCGCAGAAGCTGGATATTTTGGCGCCGCCGCAGTCGATATTGCCGGTAAGTATAAAGTAGCCGCCCCATAGTCTGAGCGCGCCGCCCTCCGCCTTTGACAAAGCCGGCACAGAGCCAAGCTCGACGGCGGTGCCGATAGCGAGCGTTACGAGGTCGCAGTTAAGCGTGTATGCGGCGAGAGGCGTTTCGACGCGCAAGGGCGTATCTAACCCCGCTTTTACCGTTAAAATAGCGTCCGCGTCGACCGTTACCTTGTAATCGGCGCCGTTATAAGAGGCGAACACGTCGGTTCCGTTGAGTTTGAACGCCGTAACGCCGCCGTCGGATCGCGCCGCGTCGGGCAAAAGGAATTCGGCGGGAGCGGCGGAACGCTTTTGGAGCGTTTGCTTGGCGAGTCCGGCAAGCGGCACGGTGGGCAGCGCGACGCTTACGTTTACGCTGACGCCCGCGACGTCTAAATCGGGAACGGAACAGCTTGCGGAGATTACCGCGTCCCCTACGCCCGAGGCGGTAATTTCGCCCGTCGAGGGGTCTACCGCCGCCGCGAGAGGGTTGGAGCTTACCCACGTTACGCCGCTTGCCGCCGCTCCGTTAAGGAGTATTTGGGGCGTAAACGACGTATTTAGCGACTGCTCCGCCGCGCCCGCGGGCTTTGAGCGGATTAAATTCAATTTATAGCCGCCGCCCGACGCGGGCAGGTTGGCAAGTTCGAGCACGCCGACGTTTTTGACCGTTACCGCCGCCGTTCTTTCAAAATTCAGTCCGCCGTAGCTCGCCCGCGCCGTCAGCGTCGCGGCGCCGGGGGCTTTGCCCGTAACGAGCGCCGAGCCGGGCGAATCCGCAATCGCGGAGGCCTCGGCTACGGACGGTTCGTCGACCGACCACTGCACCGCGATTCCGATTTGCGCGTCCTTGAATTCTAACGACGCGTTTACCGGAAGCGCGACGTTCGGGTTTAGGGCTATGCGCTCGAAGCTGATG
This sequence comes from Clostridiales bacterium, assembly GCA_031276725.1. Taxonomy (GTDB): domain Bacteria; phylum Bacillota; class Clostridia; order Christensenellales; family Pumilibacteraceae; genus RACS-047. The sequence goes on from JAISMM010000038.1 coordinate 8,871, forward strand.
CCGAAAACGGGAACGCGTCCGTTATCCTCGACCGTAACGGCGCACTCGGCGGCGACGTCGCCCACCGCCGCCTTAACGACCGCCGCGCCCGCGCTCACCCCGCGGACGACGCCGCCCGAAACCGACGCGACGGACGGATTCGACGACGACCATACCACGGCGCCGTTTTCGGCGTTTTGAACCGTCGGCGTAAGGGTAAACTCTTCGTAAACGTCGATTACGGCGCTTTGGACGTCGAGGCTTACCGACACTTGCGGCGGCGGCTCCGTGCCGCTCTTTTTGCAGGCGGCGAACGCGATAGCCGACAGCGCCGACAAAAGAACCGCGAACACCGCCGTTTTGAAACGCTTGTTTGTCATTTTTTGTGTCCTCCTTGTATATATGTGGTCGGGAAAATTAAATTTGCCATTTGTTGAATACGTTTTCGATAAGCGTATGCTCGGCCACACGGTTTACGTTGAGGTCGAGAACGTCCTCTTTCCACTCTCTTTTGTTTTTATAAAGCTCCTCCGCCGGGAATGAACCGGGGTGAAGGTCGATAAGCGCGAACCGGGGAAAAATACTTTCGAGCGCGATCCGCTTTTTTAGCTTTTTGTGTAGGAGCGGGTCGGCGTATTTTACGGGCGCGATCAGCTTGTGCGCCGCGTCGATATATTTTAGCCAACCTTTAAGGAGCTCCGCGGGCCAATAGTCCGGCTCGTCGATTTTGAAGTATATGCCGCCCGTTATCTTTTTTTCGTCTTCGAGGCGGGTCATATGGGCGCGGATTTCGTCGTAGAATTTGCGCATAGGCGCCGCCGCCGCCTTGAAGTAGGCGTTAAAGTATTCGTCGGTAAGCGCCTCTACGGGCTGTTCGGTGTTCCACATAAGCTGTGTCGCGAGCCACCACTTGAATTCCTGAAAGCCCGTGGCGGCGTTTTGGTTGTGCTGGTGAAGGTCAAAAATAAGCTCCGGCCGCGCGGTGTTTTTGAAGACGCGGTAATTGTGCCGCAAAACGCCGAAGCTGTTGTAGGGGTAAAGGTAGTGGTTAAAGTTTGCCGAGTAGGGCCAAAGGAATATGTGCTTTGCGATCGCGCTCCACTTTTTTAGGTTTTGGTAATTGTTTTTGTTGGCGTCGCCGTCGAACGGCTTTGTGTAATGCGTTTCGATAGGCGCGTAGTAGGGGTAAACGTTACCGTCGCAAACGACGTCGGAGTCGATAGGCGTACACGCGCCGTCCGCGTCGATTTTTACGGGCGCGTCGACCGTTTTTTGATAGGCGAAGAAGATAATCTTTATAACGCGCGAGCGCGAAAAGTAAACGTTTTCGTCCGAGGCGATCCACGCTTGCAGACGCTTTGACATAGCGTTGCAAAACTTGATTATTGTCGCCGAATCCGTGCCGTACTTTTCAAATTCCGCCGTGCAGGCGGGACAGCGGCACCAACAGCGGACGTCCTCCTGCGTGATAGAAATGTTGTCGACGTCGGGGTTCGCTATGACGTTGGCTTTTAGCGACTCAAAAAATTGGTCGTCGAGGGCGCGTTTTTCGGCGGCGTCGCCCCGCGCCAAAAAGCAAAGCTGGTATTCCTGACCCGGAACGTACCACGGAAATTGCCCTATCTGCTCCTCGATTCCCTGGGCGAACCACTTGGGGTGCGCCGCCCTGTGCATCGACGGCGGAATATAAGCGAACGTGTTGTGGAACGGCAGGCCCCGAACGTTTATAAGAACGTCGGCGGGCCCCGTAAGACGCATACGTCGGGCGTACGCGCCGTGATTGAGCGTGCCGAGTCCCCTTTGCCGCCACTGAAAGTCGGGAACCTCGGTAACGTCCATTTCGTGAAACATAATATTTTTTTTGACGGACGGGTCAAAGACGATTTCGTCGTCGTCGTAGATTCTGAAACCGGCGACGAGGCTTAAAAATTCGTAAACGCCGTTTATGGCGCCGTTAATACTGCCGCCGTCGATAAAGACGCATTTGCCCTTTGTGAGAATCCGGCAGCCGTTGGGGCCGAGAATATCCTTATTAAACTCTATGCCCGCGCTCGCCGTAAAGTCGTTTTCGCCGATCGATATGTACTTTGCGTCCGCGTTAAAGCGTAAGGAACCCGCCGCGATAACCTCGGGCACCGCGCCCGTCGCCTCCATAATGAGCGACTGCAAGTCGTTGGCGGCAAAGCGGTACTTTTCGCCCACCGTTTCGGCCGCTTTTTTGGGCACTATGATTTTGTAGTCGCTCGTCCGTCCGCTCGTAATCGGAATATTTGTGGCTTTAAGAACCGCCCTGTCGTGTATTCCGACCGCGGCCGCCGCGACGCCGTTTAGACTGCTCCGTTCCATACTCCTACACTCCCCACTCGGTAAACACCGTGTCGATAAAGACGTGTTCCGATACTCTGTTCATACCGACCGACAAAACGTCGCGTTTCCACGAGGTCTTCATATCGAGGAGCGCGCGGTCGGAATATTTGCCGGGGTACAGGCTTATAAGGGCGTAACGCGGGAAAATGCTCTCCTGCACGATACGCAAGTAAAAGCGGTTGTAATCCGCGGCGGACTTTAACGGCTCTATCGCCGCGAACGCCTCGTCGACGTAGCCCATCCAACGATCCAAAATCGGTTTAGGCCAATATTCGGGTCTGTCGATAACAAAATAGAGTCCGCCGTTAACGCGTTGGTGATTTTCGAGGTAGGTCATATAGGCGCGCATTTCCTCGTAGAACTTGCGCATAGGGGCGGCGGCGGTCTTGAAGTAGCCGTTAAAAAACTCGTCCGTGAGGGCGGCGACCGATAAATCGGTGTTCCACAAAAGCTGATACGAAAGCCAGCTTTTGAACTCGTGGAAGCCCGTGGCGGCGAATTGGTTGTGCTGCTGCAAATCGAATATGTAGTCCGTTCTGCCCAACGTTTTGAACAGCTTATAGTTGTGCTGCATCACGCCGAAACTGTTGTAGGGGTACAGATAGTAGCTGTAATTGGTCTGATACGGCCACAGCCACATTTTGTCGGCAAGCACGCGCCACTTTGTAAGGTTGTCGAGGTTGTTTTGATTCGTTTCGGCGTCGAACGGCTTGGTGTAGTACGTTTCGATAGGCGCGTAGTAGGGGTAAACGTTGTCGTCGCAGATAACGTCGTTATCGATAGGAACCCACGTGCCGTCGTCCGCCTTTTTGACGGGCGCGTTGACCGTGTTTTGATACGCGAAAAAGATTATGTTGATAACGCGGTCTTTGCTGAAATACGTGTTGTCGTCGGAGGCGATCCACGCTTTTAGGCGGCGCATCATAGAGTTGCAGAACTTGATCATTACCGCCGCGTCGGTGCCGTACTTTTCAAACTCCGCCGTGCAAGCGGGACAACGGCACCACGAACGCTCGTCCTCCTGCGTTATGGATATGTAATCCAGGTTGGGATTGGCGATGACCGTTTCCTTTAATACGCGGAAGAACTCGTTGTCGAACGCCTCCTTTTCGGCGGCGTCGCCGTGCGCCAAAAAGCACAGGTGGTACTGAGTGTTGTCGGCAAACCACATGGGGTGCGAACTGCGCCACGTAGAGGGCGGAATGAACTCGAACTCGTTATGGAAAGGCTCGGGGGTTTGACCCGTAACCGCGCCCACGTTCATAAGCGAGTCGTTTATCATATTGGCGCGGAAGCGGCGGACATTCCTCTCGCTTGTGAGCATTCCCGAGTGCTTTATGCGCCATTGAAAATCGGGAACCTCGGTAATATCCATATTGTAAAAGCTGATCCGCGCGGCGGCGTCGTCCCAAAAAACGGCTTCGTGCTCGTCGTACATAGCGAGGCCCGCCGCGTGCTTTAAGAACTCGTACACGGAATTGAGCGTGCCGTAAACGTTAGCCCCGCCCATAAACACGCTGCCGCCCTTGGTAACGATCCGGCAGCCGTTGTCGCCTAAAACCGATTTATCGAACGTTATGCCCGCGCTTTCGGCGTAGTCGTTTATGCCGACCGACAGGTATTTTGCCGAGTCGGAATACGTTAAACCGTCGTCGGCGACGATTTGCAGACCCGCGCCGCAGGCGTCGCTTATGAGCGCCTTTAATTCGTCAGACGCCATTTTGTAATGAGTGTGGCGGGGGTCGGCGTCGGTTTCGGCCTTAGAGGGCATTATAATTTTGTATTCCGACATGTTGCCGTCCGTAATGAAGGCGTCCGTCTTTACGGACGAAACCGAGTGGATTCCGCCGGTAGACGCGGAATCGTCGCCGGGGTAAACCGGATTCGTGAGCGACGCGGGGTCGCCGCCGCCCTCGTCGGACTTTTTTTTGCCCGCGCAGGCGGTGAAAAAGCCGAGTGTGGTAAAGAGTACGAGCCATACGGCTATTACTCTTGCGAGCGCTCTTGTTCTTTTGCCAGTAGTTGCGTTAAACATTATGAATTCCCTCCCGTAACCGTTATTTGATATTCGGAAACCGTCATATTGCCGAGCGCGTCGATCGCCATATACCGCAGCGTATAGACTCCCGCGTGTTCGGCCTTGAACGAGTCGTTAGAGTCGGACAGCTCGATTATGCGGCCTTGTACGGTGAACAGGTAACGGTAGACCGTTACCGCCGCGCCGTCTAAATCCGTCGCCGTTGCGGACGGCACCGCCACAAGCTCGCCCGCGGCCGCCGTTTGACGCGGCTCGAACGCGAGGGTGATTTTTGGCGGCTCGACCTTATCGACTATTATAACAAAGCTGTACATCTCGGAGCGGTTGTTGCTTAGATCCGTGTATTCGTAAACGACGATATAGCTGCCGTAGATACTAAGGTTGATTTTGTACTCCTTAGAGGGATCGGCGCCCGAAAGAAGAGTGCCGTCGACGGCGGTCGCCGCCCCGCCCGAGGGCGTTTGCACGCTGACCGTAACGGCCGATTCGGGCGCGAGAACGTCCGAAACCACCGCGCGGGGTATCGGGGCGTCGCTCCCTATGGGCAGGGTGCCGCCGTAGCTGTCGCTCAAAAGCGCGAACACGGGTACGTTTGTATCGCGGCCGCGGGAGTTGAACACCTGATTGTTAATGTTGGTAACGGCTATTTGCGCCGCGCCCGACACGCCCGCGAACCTGAAAGCGAGTTTTATTAAGCCCGAGTCGAAGCCCGCGAAAGCGGAGCCGTCGGCGTAGGTTCTTATTTTTGCCCACGCGCCGCCGTAGACGATTCTGCCGTCGGCGTAATTGAGCGCGACCGAGCCGCTCCCCGAGGACGCGGGAATAAGCATAGCGTCGGCTCCGTTAATTTGAACGACGGGTTGCGACGACGACGTAACGTAGGCGACCCTTACCGATTGGGCGGGGTTGAGCGAGTCGGTGAGCGTGAACTCTAACGCTTGGTATTTTTTGGCGTCCGCGACTAAGTCGAAACGGAAGTCGAGTCCCTGAACGACGAGGTTGCGCGCATAGACGAAGCCCGCCGACGCTTCGTCCGAGCTAATACGCACGGCGTCGCTTTCGAGCGAGGCGGTAACGCCCGCGTCGGTCAAGAAGAATTTGCTTAAATCCAGATTGGAGCCGTTCGCCGTGGAAATTACGGGAACGGTTCTGACTATGCTTGCCCCGCCCGCCGTGTAGGTGATAACCGCCTCGCCCGTGCCGGACGCGGGATTAGAAAGCTCGACCCTGCCGTTCGTAACGGCGACCGGCTGACCGTCCTGCGTTACCGACGGCTCCGCCCCGACGGCCTCGGCTCCCGACGCGGTAACCCTGTAAGCGTTAAGCCCGGGCAACGCGTACGCGAAACCGCCGAGGTAGCTTGCGGGAAGAGCCGGCTCGTCCGAAAATACCGGTTCGGCGGCGTAGGATAAAGTAACGTTATACGCGTACATGGCGTGTTGACCTATAAAATCGACCGCCTCGTAAACGACGGCGTACGTCCCGGCCTTGAACGCGGTAAAGTACCCTTCGCTAGTTACGGTAGCGGAATAGCCCGCCCCGCTGACGCGAATACTCGCCGCCGTGCCGCCCGCCCCGCCGCTGAAAAGCATAGGCGACACGGGAATCCTTGCGCCCGCGTAGCCGCTTGTAACGCGGCCGTTATAGACCGCCGAAACGTTGAGCGCGGGAACCGAGCCGACCGCCGTTACCGGAACGACGGTTACGGACTCGTTGCCGTAGCGGTCGCGCGAGACGTATTCCAAAACGTACCCGCCCGCAAACGGCGGCGTGAACGTTCCGTCGAGCGAATCGAGTTCGACGCGCAGCGACGGCGTGTAGTAGTTATAAAACGCCCTTGCCGTAACGGGAACGACGCCCGTTTGCTTATCGAATGCCGTCGCTTTAAGAACGGGATAGCTATGACCCGCGAGCGCGGACGGAAGAGTATCGTAGCCCTCCCTGTCGACCGTTATAACGGGCGGCTCGGTATCGGCGCAAAGCTCCGCCGACAGGTCTACGCCGCTAAGCTCCTTTATTACAAACCGCGCCGAGCCGCTCAAATCGTTCGTAAATTCGGACGCCGTTACGGTCAGTCTGACCGGATTGCCGCCAAACCCGCGCCACAGCCCGCCGAACGAGTCGTTGAAGTAGGAAAGCGAGTCCAAATCGACGACCGGCACGACTCTGTTGTCGCTTTCGACCGCGGCGAACTCCATAGTACCGGCGTCTAAGGCAAGCCCCAGCCAATCGCTCTCGTAAGGCGTTTTTAAGCCGTAAAAGGATAGCGCGACGGGCGTCCCGAACGAGTTGTTGCGGTGTACTATATTTTTGGACGGCTCCAATCCGCTCGGCAGCTGTTCCCCGCCGCCCGCGAGTACGTAGGCCCACTGATGCCCGTCCGCGTTCCGCCGCAGGTTAACGGTAAGAACGTTGTTCGGATCGCGAACGTCCGTAAGTTTTAGCGTAAGATTCAAAAAATCGATAGCGTCCGGTTTCTGCGGGGCTATGTAAAGTTTTATAAACGGCTCCGTCTTTGTTAGCCCGCTAAGATCGATCGGCTTGTTGAGCGTAAACTCCGCGCCGGGACGCAGATTCACCACGAGCCCGCTTTCGGACGCGGCTTGGTCGTACTTGCCGTAAACCGCGCCGCCCTCGCCCGTAACGGACGCGAGAGAATCGTAAACGCAAAAGTCCTTAACGACCGTTTTTTGCAAAGCGCCGTCCTTAAAAAAACGGTACTCGACGCCGTACTTGCCCGTCTGCGACAGCGTGAGCGCTGTTTTGGATTTTAGGCTTCCGTCGGGGAAGCGCACAAAAACCGAGCCGGCGACGGTCGCCCCGTCGATTTCCTCGTTAAGCGCGGGCACGGTAAGCTCCGTCCCGACCTTGTACGAGGCTTGCAGTCCGGCGGCGTCGCCGGACTCGGCCGCAAGCGGCGCGGTTACGCCGAACCCGCCGTCTTGCTCCGACCTTAACACGGGCCAAAACAGCGCGGCCGCGGCGCATAAAAACGCCGCCAACGCGAGCAACCCCGCGCCTATAAACTTTCTTGACTTCATCATCCTTTAAGACCTCCCATTGATAAATTTCCTAAAAGTTTTTTATGAAAAAACGCGAATATGACGGCTATCGGCAAAAGCGACACCACGGCCGCCGCCAGCTTTACCGGTATCGAGCCCATAACCCCGTCGCGCGAACTGTTGAAATAGTAGAGTCCGATGGCGATGGTGGGCTTGCTGGGTAAAAATATGAGCGGGCTTTGGTAGTCGTTCCAATAGCCGATAAACGCCAAAAGATATATTAAGGAAAACGTTTTGAACACGAGCGGAAACATTATGCGCGTGAACACGTAGAAGTTGCCCGCGCCGTCCATCTGCGCCGCCTCGGCAAAATCGCTCGGAATCACCTTGAACGCCGCCTGAAATATCAAAAAGTTTATTCCCAAAAAGCCCGCGCTCATAAACCAAACGCCGAACCACGAGTCGTAGATGCCTAACGTATCCACAACCTGCAAGGTGCTGGGCAGAGTGCCGATTATGGGCAGAACCATAGTAACGTAAACTACCGTAGTTATGACGGCCGAGATTTTGAACTTGAATTTAGCGGTGATATAGCCCATAATGCAGTGCGACATAGTGCCGACAAAGGCGCACGACAGAGCGTAGAAAAACGAGTTGAACAGCAGCCCCTCTATGTAGAAACGCTTGATTTCCATACCGATTCTGACCTGCGTGCCGAAGTTGTTCCACACCAAAACGAAATTTTCGAACGTCCACTCCTTGGGGATTCCGAACACGTTGAACCTAAAATCGTAGTCGGTCTTGACGGACGCTCCCACTCCCCAGATAAAGAGCAGAATCAACGAAAGACTGTGGAGCGCCAGCACGACGAACATAGCCGCCGTGAAGGGATTAATTTTTCTTTTACGTCTTTTTTCCATCGTTAATCCCCTCCTCTAATAGGTTTTGGGCCCGAGCTTTTCGAGCAAACGCCGCGCGGTAAGGGTGAGCGGCAGGATTATCGCCGTCATACAAAGACCGAGCGCGGACAGGTAAGGGTACTGCAATTCACTGCCGCCCGCCGCCACGGATCTTTGTACGGCCGCGTACATATAGTAGCCAAGAGTGGTTAAATGCGACGGCGCGTCCGCTCCGAAAAAATTGAACAGCGCCAATTGGTTTGTGAATATGCCGATTATTCCCGTCGCCAAAAATATCGACAGCGTGGGCCAAATAAGCGGAATGGTGATGCGGAAAAACTCTTGCAGCATCGACGCGCCGTCTAAGCGCGCGGACTCGACGACGCTGTCGTCTATGCCGCTCATAGCGCCCGTATATATCAGCACACCGCCGCCGAAGCCCGCCCATATGCAATAGAAGAGTATCGAACCGAACTGCTTTGCGGGGTCGGATAACAGACCGATAGTTTCCTTATGCGTAATCAATTGAAGCAGCGACGGAAGCGCCCTGTCGACAAAATAGCCGTACATCATAGTCATAACGAGCCCCGGTACTATCGACGGCAAAAACAGTATAAGCCTGAAATTATTGGCGAACAGCATCTTTTTGTAGACGTAGAACGAAAACAACAGTCCGAGCGGCAGACTGACGCCCAAGCCAACGGCGTAGGCGACGAGCGAATTTAACAGACCCGTCAGCATTAGCCCGTTGCCGCTAAAATCGTTTATGACCGCTACAAAATTCCTGAACCCGGCGAATATAAACCGACCGTCGGCGATGCTGTACTCGCGGAACGAAAGCAGAATGTAGTTGATATTTACGACTATGTAGAATATGCAAAACTGAATTATGGGAATCATCGCCATAAGCGCGTAAAAAATAACGTCGTTGCGCTTTCGCTTCGAAAGCCCCTTTGTAGAGAATTTTTTAGGGCCGCGGCGGCGGAACAGCAGACACTCGAACGAGTAAACCGCTATTCTTATTTTTTTTGCGAGGCGCGATAACAAGGACGCGCCTTCGCCGCCGCGTTTGTCGGTTTTTACTCTCATCCGCGTGTACTCCTACCCTACAATCATTTTTGAGAATATGTCTTGGCCGTGCGCGTAATAGCCGTTAAATACCTGCTCCGCGGTGAATTTGTTGATATGCATACCCGTTATCGGAGCATAAGCCGTTCCGTTTATACGCGTTTTTAAGGCGTAGATTGTAAAATGTTGGCTGTTATAAACGAACAGCGGGTTGGAAGAAAACTGAACCGCCATATCGGATCTATTCTGCGTATCGTAAACACTGCGCCCGAAGTTGGACATTTTTGCGAGATCCGCCTCGTCCATAGGGTAGTCGAGCGCCTTTGTGGTGTTCGTGGTAACGGTAAACTCTTTAAGAGATTCGTCGGTGTTTACGAACCTTAAAAACTTTTTACCCAATTCCGCGCGCCATTCGGGTATCCCCGCCCGTATCATACCGAGCGAAACCATACTGTCGAGAATCGTTCCCTTTTGACCTATCTGCGCCTCGGTGGGGTGCGGCAGCGGCATAAATTGAAAATTCCTGTTAAACTTGCTCGCGCGTTCGCCGTAGCGCTCCGTCATTCGCGTTATTACCGAATTGCTCTCCGATTCCCACCACGTGCTTTCAAACAGCATGGCTATGTCCTTTTGCCCGGGCTCGAGCGACGAATAAAGGAAATCGCTTTGCGCGTCTATGTGCGAATGCGTGGGCGAAAACTGCTTGGCGGGATCGTACCACTTGGGGGTATTAAAGACCGTTTCGATAAACTTATCCGCGTAATAGAGTCCCGCGCCCTTATAAAGCTCCGGGCCTTTTTCGACGGCGTTAGCCGCGTTTATGGTCAGCGGAGGCGCGAGCGTTACGTTGCCGACCGCCGCGCCCGGAACCGCCGTTACGCTCGCCGCGAGCTTAGTCGCCGCGCCGTCGAGCGATGTCCACAAATTAGTTTGCTCCGCGCCGTCGTAGTTTGCGCGCATAGCGAGCTGAGTAAATTGAAAATAGCCCGCGTAGTGTTGACCCGTCCACGTTAGCGGCGTCAGTCCGATATCGGCTATGTAATTGCAAAGCAGAAAAAATTCCTCGTAGGTGGCGGGCAGCCCGTTGTCGTAGTCCGTCGCGGCGTCGCCGTCCGGGCCGGGAGCCTTTGCGTCGGTCAGCTTTGCGACGAACGCGTCCGCCCATTGATTGCTGTCGGCTACGTCCGTAACGTAGCTGCGCCAATCCGCCCTTAAATACAGACAGTTTTTATCGAACAAATCCCGGTCGTAAACTATACCGCCGTAGCCCGCGTAGTGCGGAATACCGTAATATTTGCCGTCGACCTTAAAGAACGAGTCCTGCGCGGCGTTAAGCTTATCCTTTACGCTTTTAGCGTCGCCGTATTCGGTGAGCGGCTCCGTCACCGCGTCGGTGATGTCGTAAAGCAAGCCCTCGCGCACCCAATCGTTATAACCTTGAAGCGACTCCGCAAAAGCCACGTCGAACGTTCTGACCTTCCACGCCATCTTTAACGTACCCGAAAGCTCCTTCGTGGGTTCGATCATAATCTGCACGCCCTTCTTGCCGTCCTCGAACGAGGTATCCTTGTACGTCTCCTCGAACCGGTCGCGCGCCTTCATCAGCCAGTCGCTGCCGAAACCGCCGTTGTAGTTCAAAACGTACAACTGCGACATAGTCGGATCGACTTCCTCGTTCCCCATCTCGTTGAGCTTGGTGCGGCAGCCCGCCCACGTAGGCGCGCCGAGCACCGCCACCAAAATAAAAACGGCAATTTGTTTGATTTTTCTCATATAACTGCCCTCCTGTGTATATGGTAACACTTTTTACGCTTAGATTCCAAGAACAAAATTGCATATTGTGTTGCACTATATTGACTTGTTCGCCGTCCCCTATTAACAAAGCGGTATACGTTTGTTATAATGAACTTATGTTTGATTCTTTATCAAAAATGGATATGTCCGCGTATGTAAACAAATACGTAACCTCGTACGGCACGTGTTTCGATTTTAAGAACAACCGCTTTCCCTCGTACGCGGTCAAAAACGACCGCGGCGCTTTTATAGTCACGACCTACCATTTGCACAGCCGTTTCGAGATAACTCTGATAACCGAGGGCAGCGCCCGGTACAAAATCGACTCCAAATGGTACTATGGGCGCAAGGGCGATCTTATTATGGTGAACCCCTACGAGATGCATTACGCCGAGGTCGAAAGCGAATCGGAGCTGTTTTCGTACATATGCATCGGCTTTGACCCCAAATTTATGGAAATCGAAAACTCGCGCCGTCCGTACGAATTTTTTAACCGAATAGCGGACGGAACCGTTAAGATCAAAAACCACATTCCGTCCGCCGTCGCCAAAAGTATGGCGGCGTTCGTGCGCGGCGCCTACAACGCCTGCGTTCAAAACGCCGATTTAAGTCCGGCCGTCATAAACGCCGACCTTTTGATGCTGTTCGCGGAATTGCACCAAAAAAACTTGACGTCGCTTTCCGCGCCGCAGGCGGGCGGCAATACGGAATTTATTAAGGGCGTAATAAAATACGTTTTAGAAAACTATTCAAGAAGAATCACGTCGACCACCGCCGCCGAGGCGCTCGCCTTTAACAACAGCTATTTTTGCCGCAGGTTCCGTAAGTTGTTCGGCATAACGTTCGGCGAGTACCTTAATTATTACAGATTAAGCTCGGCGAAAAAACAAATAGAGCATATGGAAAACGACTCCTCTATCGCCGAAATCGCCAGGCGCTCGGGATTCTTTTCGTACCACTATTTTTCGCGGGAGTTTTCGCGCGTGTTCGGACTCTCGCCCGCGCGGTTCCGCGCCGCGTCCGAAAAGCATTCCGACATACTCTCGCTGCCGAATAGCCACCGCGGCGACGACCGGGACTTAAAGCAAGCCGCGCCCTCGCCGGCGGTTTACTACGCCGACGCCCAACCGTTCGATAACGGCGAGCGCCGCGATTTTCCCGCCGACGACGGCTTAATCCGAATATTTTCCGTTACCGGGGGCGGCGCGATTTTTGAGATTAACGGCGGGGAATACAAGGCGGCGGCGGACGCCTTTATTGTGCAAAACCCCGGCGATACGCTGTCGGTGCAAAATACCGGCGGTCTTTGTTGCTCGCGCGTGGACTTCGGCGTCGAGTGGCTAAAAAGCGAGTCCGCGTCGCCGTTCTGCGACTATTTGTCGGCTATTAGCGACGGCGCGCTTAAAATCGACAACCTTATAGGGAGCTCGCCCGTCCTTAAAAAATACGCCGTCGAAATCTGCCGTATATGCCAAAACGTCCAAACGGAGCGCGAAATCCGGGAGCTCGCCGTAAAGGGCCGCCTTATACTGATGTTGGCGGCGTTGCAAAGCCGCAAGCTGTACACGCGGCTCGGCGACGATCCGGGCGGCGGCTTCAAACGGAATATGCTTGAATTTTTGGACGCGAACTACAAAAACGATTTGACCGTAACCGACGCCGCCCGCGCCGTTTCCTACAATAAAAGCTACTTCGCCCTGTTGTTCAAAAAGGTTTTCGGTATGTCGTTCAAAAAATACCTGACAGCCTACCGTATGGATATAGCTATGCGCCTTATAAACGACGGCGAACGCAGCGTAAGCAAGTGCGCCGTCGAGGCGGGCTTTAACAGCATAAGCTACTTTACAAAAAGTTTTAAGGCGAGGTTCGGCCGTCCGCCGCAAAGCGCGGTTATTAACGCCGCCAAGCCGGACGGTACGGAGCAAGCAAAAGTAGTCAATACAGAGCAACCCGATACCTAAGTTTATTGTTGACAACGTTTTGCGCGGGTATTATACTTAGTCGGTGAGCGGTTGTTTGCCGCACACGCTTATTATATTTAGATAAGGACAGAACAAAGGCGTTTATGAAAATAGCAGTTATAGGCTTCGGCTCGCGCGGGTCGCTGTACACGCGGCTTTACGCGGATCTCGGCGTAACCGAAATCGCCGCCGTGTGCGATATTAGGCGCGAACGGTTGGACGTCGCAAAGCAAAGGTACGGTCTTTCGGACGACCGTCTGTTTTTGAGCGACGCGGAGTTCTTTGCGAAGGGCAAGCTCGCGGATCTGTATATCGTGGCGACGCCCGACGCCTGCCATAAGGCTCACGCGCTGGCCGCGCTTAAATTAGGCGCGGATTTGCAGCTCGAAAAGCCCATAGCCCGCTCGCCGGGCGACTGCAATCAAATTTACCGCGCCGCAAAAAAGCTCGGACGCAAAATATTCGTTTGCCACGTATTGCGTTACGCCCCGTTCTTTTCGCAAATTAAGCGCGAGCTTAACGGCGGCCGTTACGGAAGAGTTTCCACCGTCGATATGACCGAAAACGTCGCCTATTGGCATCAAGCGCACAGCTACGTGCGCGGAAATTGGCGCGATACCGATAAGTCGAGCCCTATGATCGTCGCGAAATGCTGCCACGATTTGGATATTTTGGCGTGGCTTATAAACGAAAGGTGCAAAGCCGTTTCGTCGATGGGGAGTCTCGACTACTTTAAGGCGGAAAACGCGCCGGAGGGCAGCGCGCAAAGGTGCCTTGAATGCACGGTAAAAGACTGCCCGTACAACGCCGAGCGTTACTATATAGGCGAATGCGTCGACAAGAACTACTTCGACTGGCCGGTCGATGTTTTAGCGGTCAATCCCACCCGCGAATCCGTTTACGAGGCGCTTAAAACCGGCCCCTACGGCAGGTGCGTATTCAAATGCGACAACAACGCCGTAGACCATCAGGTGGCGGATATGCTTTTTGAAAGCGGCGCCACCGCCCACCTTACGATGACCGCGTTCTCGAAGGATTGCTACCGCAAAATCCACGTCCACTGTCAAAAGGGCGAAATCTACGGCGATATGCGCGACAACAAGCTCGTCTGCAATATATTCGGCGGCGAATCTAAAATAATCGATACCGCAAAATCGGGCGGCGACGGCGGCTTCGGACACGGCGGCGGCGATTACCTCTTGGTAAAGGACATAGCGGGCTTGTACGCCGGTCAAGAAGCGACGGCCCTAACTGATATCGAAAACTCTATGCAAAGCCATATTATTGGCTTCGCCGCCGAAAAATCCCGTCTTAACGGCGGCAAACTTATTAAAATTTAGAGGATAAAAGCTATGAAAATTATAGTCGTATTCAAAACGCATTTCGACATAGGGTTTACCGATTTGGCGTCCGAGGTGGTCAAAAGCTACGGCGGCGCGATGTTAAAGAACGTTATAGCGACGTGCGAGGGAACCCAAAGCTACGGCAAGGGCTTGGAGTACGTGTGGACTATGCCGTCGTGGCCGCTGTTAAAGGCTCTTGAAAACGCCGCCCCCGACACGCTCGCCCGGGCGGAGGCGCTTATAGAACGCGGACAACTGGTTTGCCACGCTTTGCCGTTCACTATGCACACCGAATTCGCGGGAGTCGAGGAGCTTACGCGCGGAATGACGTACGCCGAAGAATTCTCAAAAAAATATAACAGACCGCGCCCTGTCGCCGCCAAAATGACGGACGTGCCGTGCCATACGTGGTTTTTGGTTTCGCTGCTTGCAAAAAGCGGCGTAAAGTTTTTGCATTTGGGGTCAAACGCGGCATGGACGCCGCCGGACGTTCCGACGCTTTTTTGGTGGGAAGCCCCCGACGGCGAACGGGTATTGACCTTTTACAGCAAGGGCGCCTACGGCACGGAGCTTCTGCCGCCGAAAAATTGGCCGTTCCCCGTGTGGCTCGCGCTGCGCCAAACGAACGACAACAGGGGCCCTCACACCCCGCAAATAATCGGGGAAATCCTCGACGCCGTCCCGGAGAATTATTCGGTGCAAGTCGGCACTCTCGACGACTTTTATAACGAGCTGATTAAATGCGATTTGAGCGGTCTGCCCGTCATAAAAAAGGATCTTGCCGACACTTGGATTCACGGGGTCGGCACGTACCCCGCCGAAACCGCGCTTATAAGGCGCGCGCGCAAAAAGCTGAGGGCGGCCGCCGCGTTGAATAAATATCTGTCCGTCGACGCCGACGCCGAGCAAAACGCCGCGCTCGACGATTTTTTGCTGTTCGCGGAGCATACGTGGGGATTGAACGTAGAAATAACGCTTGGCGACAACAGATTCTACGAAAAAAAGGCCTTTAACGCCCAACGAAGCTCCCCCGCCTATAAAAGAATCGAAAAATCGTGGGACGAAAAACGCGGGCTAGCCAAAAACGGCGCGGCGCTCGCCGACAACATATACTCGGCGGCGGCAAAAGAATTATCGCGGCGCGTAAAGCCGCCGAAGAACGGCTTGACCGTGTTCAATCCGTCCAAAGCTCCGTTTACCGGTAGCGCGCGGCTGCCGCTCGGCGCGTCGGCGGACTTGCCGTGCACTAATATCGGCGGGCAAAGATATGTCCGGCTCGAAAACGTTCCGCCGCTTTGCGCCGCCGCCGTAACGCCCGAAAGTATAAAAATCGAAACGGCGCAAAATCCGGACGCGCTTTCGTTGACGAACGGAAAACTGACCCTGCTGTACGATAAACGCGGACAAAAATTGTCGGTGATTACGGACGGCAAGACCGTTATCGAAAACTTTTCGCCGCTCTATAATATTATCGGCATAGAAAAAATCACGGAGTTTTTGCGCTCCTGCACGTACAGATTTCACGCTTGGGGAATAAACGACCTCGGCCGCCAAAATTACCCCGAAGCGCAGTCGGCGGATTTTTCGCCCGTAATCGCGGACGCGTATATCGCGGATAACGCCTTAAACCTACGCTACGAAATGCCCGCCGACTCCTTTACGCTTTACGGCGCGCCGCCGTCGTTTACCGCGCGGTTCGCCCCCACCCAAGACGACAACGTTAATATAGTGCTGTCGATGCCGAACAAGCCCGCGACGCCGTTTGTCGAGAGTTTCAACCTTATCGTCGAATTTCCGACGCTGCCAAGGTACCGCATAAACAAGGTCGGAACGGTCGTAGACCCAAAAAAGGATATACAAAAGGACTGCAATTTTACGTTCTTTTGCGTCGAGGATTATGTGTCCGCCGCGCTTGCGGACGGCGTGAAAGCGTTCGTTATGCCGCGCGACACCTCGCTAATATCGTTCGGAAGCGACGGCGTTTACCGCAACGAAAAGCGTTTTAAGCCCGACAAAAAACTGTTCCTGAATCTGTTCAACACTATGTGGGGAACCAACTTTCCGCAGTGGATCGAGGGCTCGTTCGACTTTGAATTCGATATAACGTTCAAGCGCAAGGGCGAGCCGTTCGCGCCGAATAACGGAATTATTTTCGCGTCGGAAAACTCCGAAGGATAACGATATGAACAAGCAACCTAAAACAATCTGTAAAAACGAATTGAAGCGCCGCCTGCGGACGGGCGAATTCTTGGTCGGCACGGGAGTGCAGCTGCCCGACGTAAGCGCGGCGGAAATAATCGCGCTCGCGGGCTTCGATTTTGTAGTCGTAGACACCGAGCACGGCCCGGCAAGCTACGAAACCGCGCTGAATCAAATTATAGCAATCCGCGCGGGCGGCGCCTTGTCGATGGCGCGCGTTCCGTGGAACGAGCCGTATTTAGCAAAGCG
>JAISMM010000071.1 GCA_031276725.1 Clostridiales bacterium
AACAGAACAGAACAGAACAGAACAGAACGGGGCGACGAATAACCCTCGGAGAAATAGGTAAAATCTGTATGTGCAAAAGGATATTTAAGGAACAAACGCAAGCCGACGGCGAGATACCGTTTTATAAAATAGGCACTTTTGCCAAAAGTCCCGACGCTTATATTTCCCGAGAAGTATTTGAGGAATATAAAAGTAAATATTCATACCCCAAGAAAGGAGATGTTTTGCTTTCGGCTGCAGGAACAATCGGACGGGCAGTGATATTCGACGGAGATGATGCCTATTTTCAAGACTCGAATATTGTGTGGATAGATAACGATGAAACGATTATAACCAATAAATATCTATACTATCTGTACAATCAAATAGAATGGCGTACTTCGGACGGCGGAACGATTTCACGGCTATATAACGATTTAATAAGGAAAACCGAAGTATATGCACCGCCGCTTGCCGAACAAAAACGCATTGTCGCTATACTCGACAAGTTCGCCGCGCTGGTAGGCGACATAACAAAGGGCTTGCCCGCCGAAATCGCGGCGCGGCAGGCGCAATACGAATATTACCGCAATAAACTGTTGACCTTTAAGGAGATAACATGAGTACCTACAACATTGTCGCCGCGACAAACGAATCGACCGTCGTCACGGAATACGTACCCGACGGACGGCGGGAGCGCGAATATCAGACGGAGGCGGAGCTTGAAAAAGATTTAATTAAGCGGCTTGAAACGCAGGGTTACGAGTATATACGGGTGGCGAGCGAAACCGCTCTTATCGCCAACCTACGCAGGCAGTTGGAGCGGCTGAATAATTATACCTTTTCGGACGGCGAGTGGAAACGGTTTTTCAGCGAGAAGCTCGCCAACGCCAACAGCGGCATCGTCGAGAAAACGCGGCTGATACAAGAGGATCATATACAAAACCTTAAATGCGACAACGGCGAAACCAAAAACATAAAGCTGATAGATAAAAAGTGCATACACAATAACCACCTGCAAGTTCTCAACCAATACGGGGAAAAGACGGGGGCGCACGACACGCGCTACGACGTAACGATTTTAGTAAACGGCTTGCCGCTTGTACACGTCGAATTAAAGCGGCGCGGTGTGGCGATACGCGAAGCGTTCAACCAAATAAAGCGGTATCAACGCGACAGCTTCTGGGCGGCGAGCGGACTTTTTGAGTATGTTCAAGTTTTTGTTATTTCAAACGGAACTCACACAAAATATTATTCCAATACCACAAGGAATCTTCATATAAAGGAGGCGGGCGAAAACGAGCGCAGAAAAAGCAAGAGGACAAGCAACAGCTTCGAGTTTACGAGCTATTGGGCGGACGCGAAAAACAAGGTAATACCCGACCTTGTGGACTTTACAAAGACGTTCTTTGCAAAGCACACGATACTAAACATATTAACGCGCTACTCGGTTTTTACAAGCGAGGAATTGCTCCTTGTTATGCGTCCGTATCAAATAGCGGCGACGGAGCGCATACTGACCAAAATCGAAATTTCGACCAACTACAAAAAAACGGGTAAGGTCGAGGCGGGCGGCTACGTCTGGCACACGACGGGAAGCGGCAAGACGCTGACAAGCTTTAAGACGGCGCAGCTTGCGACGGGGCTTCCTTATATAGACAAGGTGCTGTTCGTCGTAGACCGTAAAGACCTTGATTATCAAACTATGAAAGAATATGACCGCTTCGCCAAGGGGTGCGCGAACGGGAACACTTCAACGGCGGTTTTGAAAAGACAGCTTGAGGACAGGGACGAAAAAGGCAACCCCTACGAATACAAAATAATCGTAACCACTATACAAAAGCTCGATATTTTCATAAGCAAAAACAAGGGGCATGACGTATTCAAAAAGCATATAGTTTTGATTTTCGACGAGTGCCATCGCTCGCAGTTCGGGCAAATGCACACGGCGATTACGGCGGCGTTCAAGCAATACCATATTTTCGGCTTTACGGGTACGCCGATATTCGCGGAGAATTCGGGCGTGGGCGGCAACCCGCTATTAAAGACAACAGACCAAGCGTTTGGGGACAGGCTTCATACATACACCATAGTGGACGCGATAAACGACCAAAACGTATTACCTTTTAGAATCGATTATATAAACACGGTAAAGGTAAAGCCCGACGCGGACGACAAAAAAGTCGAGGCAATCGACACGGACAACGTGCTAAACGCGCCCGAGCGCATAGAGGAAATAACGCGCTATATTATAGAACACTTCGACCAAAAAACCTACCGCAACCAAAACCGCTCGTATTTTTCGCACCGCGTAATACAAAACGTGGGCGATATGGCGGGGTCGAAATTCAATACGGTGGCGGAGGTAAAAACGGCGCAAAGGGTAAACGGTTTTAACGCTATATTCGCGGTCGGCGGCATAACCGCCGCAAAGCTATATTATGCGGAATTTAAGAAGCAGCTTGAGGGGAGCGGGCAACGGCTTAACGTCGCTACGATATTCAGTTACAGCGCAAACGAGGACGAGATAGAGGAAGCATTCCCCGATGAGGACTTTGACAACGACAGGTTAGACAAGCAGTCAAGGGATTTTTTGGAGTCGGCGATTAAGGACTATAACGCCATGTTTAACGTAAGCTACGATACGTCGGCGGACAAATTTCAAAACTACTACAAGGATGTTTCGCTTCGGGTAAAGAACCGCGAAATCGACCTTTTAATCGTAGTAAATATGTTTTTGACGGGCTTTGACGCGACCGCGCTTAACACGCTATGGGTGGATAAAAATCTAAGACGGCACGGGCTTATACAAGCGTTTTCACGCACAAACAGAATATTAAATTCGGTTAAAACGTTTGGGAATATCGTCTGTTTCCGCGACCTAAAAGAGGCGACGGACAAGGCAATCGCGCTGTTTGGCGACCGCGAGGCGGGCGGCATCGTATTGCTCAAAACCTACGAGGATTATTACTTCGGATATATCGACAAGGGCAAGCGAAAGCCGGGATATAAAGACCTTGTGGAAATGCTACTCGCGGAGTATCCGCTCGGCGTACAAATTATAGGCGAGGAAGCGAAAAAAGGCTTTATTCGACTATTCGGCGGTATACTGCGCCTACGCAATATTCTGACGGCGTTTGATGAATTCGCGGGCAACGGGATTTTAAGCGAGCGCGATATGCAGGACTACCAAAGCATATACCTCGACTTGTATCAAGAGTTTGTAAAGGCAAACGAAACGGACAAAGAAAACATAAACGACGACATTATATTTGAAATCGAGTTGATAAAACAAATCGAGGTAAATATAGATTATATACTAATGCTCGTCGCCAAATACCATGCGTCGAATTGCACGGACAAGGAGCTATTACGCGACATAGACAAGGCAATCGGTTCAAGTCCGGAACTTAGAAGCAAGCGCGAGTTTATAGAGAGTTTTGTGGCGCAGATAAACGCCGCGTCGCACATAGACGAGGATTGGCGCGAGTTTGTCGTACCCGATTGCGCCCGCTTATGCGGGAGTGAGGCCGATGTTTTTAATAGTTTTTAAGGGTTGGGTGTTCGTTCGGGGATGCACTCGCTCCGCCACCATAAGTGAACGGAACGTAAGTATTTAATGCTTGTGTTCCGCTTTTTAATTTTCGGCGGGAAACGGGTTACAAGGGCGGCGGGAAACGGGTTGCAAGGGCGGCGGGAAACGAGTTACAAGGGCGGCGGGATGAAGAAGGTTGACGGGTTGCAAGGGCGGCGGGTTGGGGACGGGTTATTATAGTTTGCAAGGGAGGGGGATTTGCGCTATTATAGATGGATATTAGGCGCAAGGAGCGAGGTGCAATGAAAACGAGGGAATTTTTGAACGATTGGTCGGAGCATATTATAAGGGGAAGCGTGCGGACGGGTACGTATACGGTTTATAGGGGCTATATCGACAATCATATAAATGGGCGTATCGGGGACGCGGAGCTTGAGGAGCTGAATACGCGGACGTTGCAGGAGTTTGCCTTTGCGTTAAGGGACGGGCAAAGGGCGCTGTCGGACAAGACGGTGCGTTGCGTTTTCGCTATGCTTTCGAGCGCGTTAAGGTATGCGGTCGAAAGCGGGCATTTGATTAAGAATCCGTGTTTTGGGGTGCGCCTGCCCAAGGCGGGCGAAAAAGAGATCCGAATTTTCACAAAGGCGGAGCAGGCAAGAATCGAGCGGACGGTTTTAAGTTCGCCGGACAAGCGCGGTATAGCGGTGCTTGTGTGCGCGTACACGGGGATACGGATAGGGGAGCTGTGCGGTCTTAGATGGGGCGACCTGGATTTAGGAGCGCGGACGCTTACGGTACGGCGTTCGCTGGGGCGCGTAAAGGACTACGCGAGCGGCGCGGCGGAGCGCAAGACAAAGCTCGCGCTGCAAGAGCCCAAAACGGAAAAATCCAAAAGGCTGCTGCCGCTGCCGGACTTTTTGTGCGGAATTTTAAGGCGGCTGAGGGCGGAAAGCGGGGGCGGTTTCGTATTTACCGTAAGGGGCCGCAAGGCGCTTGAACCGCGCGCGCTGCAATTTTTGTACAAGGGAATATTAAAAGAGGCGGGCGTGGAGTTTAGGAATTTTCATACTCTGCGCCACACGTTCGCCTCGCGGATTATAGAACTGGGCGCGGACATAAAGACCGCGAGCGAGATTTTGGGGCATTCCGGCCCCGCCGTTACGCTCAACCGTTACGCCCACAGCCTTATGGAGCAAAAGCAAGCGGTTATGAACAAGCTGGGCGACGGATTTTTGCGGAACAAGACCGCCGCCGCATCCGCGAAACTTCGTAAAGTATGTAACTTTACGAAGTAAAACGGTTAAAAAACGCGAAAAGATTACCGCGCGTAGCCGACAGCCGCCCAACAATCACAATCTTTACAATAGTTTTACGATAACTTGATAGCGGGCGGCGCGTAAATCTGCTATACTGTATTTGTCGGAGGCGAAATAGGGTCGTCCGGTTTCGTAAAGTTACA
Source organism: Clostridiales bacterium (assembly GCA_031276725.1). Lineage (GTDB taxonomy): Bacteria > Bacillota > Clostridia > Christensenellales > Pumilibacteraceae > RACS-047. The sequence goes on from JAISMM010000071.1 coordinate 4,974, forward strand.
TACTTTACGAAGAGTCAAAAGGAGGTAAAAATTGCGAATATCCAAATTAAAAGTGATTTGCGCGTCGTGCGTAGCGATTTTTATCGGTGTGTTTGCCGTCGTGGGACTACTCGGGCGCAACGTAAGCAAGATAGTAATCTCGGGCGACCCCGAGGTTATGGAGTATATAGAAACCTTGGCGTACTACTACACAAAATACGTCAAGCCCGGCGCCTCGATAGACGTCAACGCCCCGGGCAGCTCGCAGGCGATAAAGGACGTAGCCGAGGGCATCGCCGACTACGGAATGATCGCAAGGAGCTTGACCTCGCGCGAGGCGGGTTATATGGGCAAAATAGTTACGACGGACGTTACGCTCGCGAGCGAGGCATTCGTAATAATAGTAAACAAGGAGTTTCCGACGGATCTTATAAGCCGTATGAGCGTGCAAACGGCGTCGTCGATTTTTTGGAGGGACGAGCCGGATTGGCGCGAGTACATAAAGGACGGCGGTATGGAGCCCGCCGGACTGCGCACAAAGCGCAACGAGGTATTCGGCGGAATGAAGGTTTACCCCGTACAGCGCAAGAAGGGCGACGGTCTGCGCGAATCGTTCGAGGACATCGCCGGTATGAAGGCGCAGCTTGCGGGCAACAAGGACGGCAAGTCGCTCGACAATTATTCCGACAAGGTTGGCATAACCAAGGAGTCCGACGGCGAAATCGTGGAATACGTAAAGCAAACGGCGGGGTCGGCGGGCTACGTGCGCTACACGACGTATACGGCGAACAAGGACGACGTTAAGATGCTGCCCGTAGAGAACGAGAGCGGCAACCTTATAACGGAGCTTACGGCCGAGAACATTCGCGGCGTCAGCCCCGAAAAAACGTATCCGCTAAAAAGACGGTTCAACTACTTTTACAATAAGGACAACGATAACCCTCAAGCGCGCGAATTTTTCGATTGGGTAACGACGGGGTACACCGACGGCGAGTTCGCCGACTATATGACCGACGGCGAGGTAACGTTCGCTAACGGCGAGTTAAACGCCGGAACGGTGCCGTTCGCGTTAGGGTTGCCGGACTCGATTGTCCCCGACTACAAGACTTACCGCCGCAAGAAGGTCGAAAGGCTTTTAACGCCGCGGTTAGAGGCGGTTATAGCGGCGTTCCCCTACGCGAACGCCTACGACGACACCAACGAGCCCGTCGCGATAGTCGTAACGGGCGACATAGATTTGCCGACGGAGCTTGACGGGGCGCGGTTCGAGTACTTTTCGAGCAACTACGGCGCGATCGACCCCGAGATTCTGCCCGGCAAGGGCAAGGTAACGCGCGGCGGCAAGTCCGAAACGGTCGCGCTCAAAATCAAGGCCGTTGTCGGCCGCGCCGATAAGCCCGCGTTGCAGGTTTCGCGGGAATGGACGGTATTGTTCGAAGTAAAGCCGGACGGAGGCGCGAATGCGTAATTTTATTCAAAAAGTAAAGGAATTTTTCGGGCGCGTATTTTGCAAAAGGGCAAAACCCGCGCCGTCGGTCGAGGACGTTATAGCGACCGCCAAAAGCGACGGCGCGTTCTTCGGGTGGTTTACGTTCGCGGCGGTATTGATAACGGTCGCCGTTACGCTCGCCACGGGCATATTTTTGATAGCCGAGGCGGCGAAGCTCGGCAAGGCGGACGGCGTTTTTAAGATATTCGGCAAGTCCTGGGATATTAAGAACGAGGCGGGAGTCAGAGTTTTCGGTATATTTTCGAGCCTTGCGGGATCGGCTTTAACGGTTTTCGGCGCGCTAATAATCGGCATACCCTTGGGCGTGCTGACGGCCGTAATAATATCGCGTTACGCGCGGGGCGGCGTAAAAACGGTTTTGAATCAGGCAAACGCTTTATTTGCGGGAATCCCGTCGGTAGTTTGGGGATTTTTCGGCATCGTCGTACTTTTGCCGGTATTCAAGAACAACTTTGAGGGAACGGGTCAGGGCGAGGGACTCCTTGTAAGCATTTTAATACTCGCCTTTATGATCATTCCGACAATCGTCAACATTACCGTGGACAGCCTCGACGCGGTAAGCGGCGACTATTCGCAGGTGAGTACGGCTATGGGCAACACGGGGAGCCAAACGGTGTTCCGCATAGTCGTGCCCGCCGCGAAGAGGGGTATAATCGTCGCGTCTATTCTGGGAATAGGCAAGGCGCTGGGGGAGGGCATCGCGCTCTCGATGATATGCGGCAACACGATGGTGATGCCCAAAGGCTTATTTTCGTCGTTCAACACTATGACCACGCTCATATTTTCGTCGTTCGCAAGCTCGGATTCGGTTGCGCGTCAGGCGCTGTTCGCGGTGGGCGTGGTGCTGTTCGCGTTCATAGTGGTGATAAACCTTCTTGTAAACGCGGCGGCTAAGGAGCGCCGCGCGGGCGCGGGTCAAAGCGGAATCGTCCGCTTTATACGCGAAAAAATATTGCGCCTTTCGCGCGCGCAGGTCAAAAACCGCACCGTGAATATGACCAAAAAATGCGCCGAAAGGGTCGATTTTTCGGGTCGCCGCAATTCGCGGATTTGGACGGATATTTGGTTCTGCGCCTCGCTCGCCGTTACGGTCGCGGTGTTCGCGCTTTTTGTGTCCGTCATAGGCTACATACTCGTCAACGGTCTTCCTCTGCTGTTCGGCAATTTCGGCTCGGTGTTTTCGGAATATAACCCCCTAAAAGGCGGAATATCGTTACTTTCGCAAATAGGCGTAACGGTGGTAATGATAGGGCTTACGCTCGTGATATGCGTCCCCTTGGGGATACTCGCCGCCGTCTATCTTTGCGAATACGCCGACGAGGAAAACCCCGTCGTCAAGCTCGCGCGGTTTTCCATACAGGTGCTGTCGGGCGCGCCGGGCATTATAATAGGGCTTTTGGGTTATATGCTGTTTGTGCAGTCGCAGATTTTCGGGCGCGGCTACACGCTTCTTGCGGGCATACTCACAATGTCGATAATGTGCCTGCCCACGGTGGAAAAGACGGTCGAGAACGCCCTTAAAGCCGTCCCGCGCGAATATATCGACGCGTCGTCGGCGATGGGCGCGGGCAAGGTGCGCACTATATTCCGGATTTTACTGCCCCAATCGCTCGCGGGAATTTTTTCGGCGGTGATACTCTGCGTGGGCAAGGTAGTCGCCGAAAGCGCCGCGCTCATATTCACGAGCGGCACAATGCGTTCGTCGCCCTCGCTATACGGCAGCGGCGCCACGCTGGCGGTGTCGATGTATATGTTCGCCCGCGACGGCCGCTATTTAAGCGACGCCTACGTGGCGGGCGTCATAATAGTGCTTGTGGTCATAGCCATAAACCTGATTATGTACTTTTTGCGCCGCGGCTCCGCCGTATTAAAGGACGGAGCGGCAAACAATTCCGCGCTTGCGAACAAAAAGAGCAAGGCGCGTCCCGCCTAAAAACAATTCCGCGTCCGCCGAACGGCGCAAGACGCGTATATATAAAAAAATTTTTTAAGGAGAATTAAAAATGACAATCAAACAAAAAGGCATACTAAAAATTGCCGTACTGCTCCTGACACTCGCGATGGCGTTTCAGCTGTTCGCGGCGTGCAAGGGCAAAACCGACGGCGACGGCGGCGACCCGCAAAAGCAACCGGGCGAAACGCCGGTAATCAACGTCCCCGTGGTGGATATGGATATTATCGATACCTACCTCGAAGTCGGCAAGCCCGTTACGCTGCTTAACGCGGTCGACGACAAAACGGTTACTTTGAGTGTAACGTTTACGGCGGGCGAGTCGACGAGGGCGCGCGAAGTGAGCGCGTCGGAAATCGGCTATAACGAGCAGACTACGGTATGGACGCCCTCGCTGCGCAACGAAATCGTCGAAATCGCGCTTACGGCGACCAATTCGGCGGGCTACTCCGACGCGGGCAGCAAAAAGGTGTTTGTTACCGAAAGGGCGAATATCCGGCCCGCCTCGATCCTCAACGAGCAAGTGTATATCGGCGAGGAGATCAACCTAAGAGCCGACTTTGTCGTCTACAAGGTGGCGGAAGCGGTGTGCAACAGCGCGTCGGTCGTCTATATGGACGGCGACGAGGTGCGGGAGGACAACACCAAGGGCGACTTTAACGCCTCGACTATGCGCTACACCGTAACCAAGGCGGGCGAGCACAGAATAAGCGTAACGGTCGACGGCGGACTGAACCGCGTTACCAAGCAGTTCCGCTTTATCGCGCTCGACGAGGGCTCGTATATCGAACTCAATTACCTGGACGACCTTATGGGAACCTACACCGACGAGCAAGCGCCCCTCGTGGGGCTTCCGACGGGGCTTCCGGCGGGACTCTTGGCCAAAAACGCCACGCTAAAATACAAGCTGATGCGCGACCTCGATTACCTCGACCCCGACTCGTGGGTAGACGGCGTTATAAAGCCGTGGACGCACGTAGTCGCCGGCGGCATAAAAACCTCGCAGGAGGCGGGAACGTCCTCGGTGTTCTCGGGAATAATCGACGGCTTAGAGCATAGAATAACAAACCTTACCAACGTGTTCCCGGGCAGAAGCGAGGCGGTAACCGTAACGCGTACGTGGAGCGAAAACGGCGAAGACAAGCAACAAGAATTCACCTATCCCGCCGCGGGCGAAGTCGTGAACCCCTCGGGCTTCGCGTTCCTTTACAGCCCCGGCGCCGGCGGCGCTATCCGCAACCTCGCCTTCGAGTATCAAACGGTTCTTACCGACGGCGACTACACCGCGTACGGCGGCTATTCGCCGCTTAATCTCGGCATGGGTTCCGTCAGCGACTCCAATTTTGGCGCGGCCCTTACGCTGTCGAATATAGACGTAAACGGCAGTATCGAAATCGACGCCGAATCGGTTCCGGCGGCGGCGGGCACCGACGCGATCCCCTTAGCGGGCGTCGCCCTAAGCTGCCGCAACGCGCGCGACGTCAACGCCGACGTGGATATAACGCTCCGGAATATGCGCTCGTCGATTGAGCTGGGCGGCGTGTTCTGCCGGGCGGGCAACTACGCCAACACAGGCGTCGCCTTTACCGATATAACCTACACGGGCGACATCTCCGTCGAAATGGCGGCCGACGGCTACAACGTCGGGGCCGACGGCTATATGGCGTACGTCGCGGGTTTCAACGGCGCCGACGTCGACTCCGCTAGCCGGATAACCGCCGAAAACATAGTTACGTCGGGAAGCATCGCCGTCGAAACGTTTACGGCGGGCGCGGGCGCCAAAAGCAACCTGATATTTATCGGCGGCATTACCGCAAAGGCCAAGGCCGCCTACTACGGCTGCGATTCCGACACCGACATCGCCGTCAACGCGTTCAACGCGGCGGCGGGCGGCATAGGCGGCTTATTCGGCGAAAACAGACACAAGCTTTATTGGTGCAACTACACGGGCGGCATAACCGTCGGCGACTTCGCGACGCGCGACGGCGACGACGTCGGCGCGGGCGGAATCGTCGGCACAAACTACACCGATATTTACGACTGCGCCTTCTACGGCTCCCTTACCCTCGGCGGCGCGGGCTACAAAACAGCCGGCGGAATCGCGGGCTGCGACGTCGCGAACTATTCAAGCCTTTCCAACCCGAATCACTACATAACGGGCTGCGTCGCGGGCGGCGACGTAACTATTAACGGCGGCGGCTTCGTCTTCGGCGGCATAATCGGAAAAGCTACTCCGGGAGCCAGCATAAGCTTCCTCATAAATCAAAACCTCTACGACTGCGCCCTTACGGCAAACGGCGTAACGGACGGCGCGGCGGCGGGAGTCGTCGGCTGCTACGGCGGCGGCACTACCAGCGGCGACGCCACCCTCGTTATGTCGGGCAACGATATTTACGGCGGTCTCGGCGCGGGCGCGGCGAACGTTCAAAGCAACGTGCTTTTAAGCAAGTTCGCGGTAAAGCAGCTCTTCCCCACCGCCAACAGCACCGGCAAAAAAAGCGTGAACACCGCGGTTAGGACGAACGTCGCGGGCTACGAGGGGCAGAACGTAACCGTCATCACCGCTATGTACACCGCCGCCTTCAATGTCTCCTTAGACGGCGTGCGCTTCTACGTCGAGGCGCAAAATAACCGCCACAGCCCCGACTACCCGCAAAGCATACGTTGGATAGGCGCGCTCAGCGACGCGCAAAAGCAGGAGCTGCAAGCTATGTACCAAAACTACTGCGCCAACCTCGCCGCCGAATATGTCTACGTCCCCGTCGGCGCCAACGTATACGCGACTATGTGGCAGGACGAGGGACTCGTCGAAACTATCGACGGCGCGCAATACCTAAAAATTCCCTACCGCGACTACGCGGGCGCCGACATAGGCAAGTTCAGCGCCGGGGCGATAACCGTGTTGACCCCCGAGCAGCTCGAAGCCGCCCGAGCCCCCTATCAAGCGTTTATAAACAAGCTGATCGAATGGACCGACGAGATAGCCGGACGCCAAGACGCGCAGCCCCAAGAATAATAAATAAAATAAAAAAAGGAGAAAAACAAAAATGAAAACTATGTCAAACGCAACAAAAAAAGAATCCGGCGCAAAAGCGCTCAAAAAGCTCCTCGCCGCCCTTCTGTTGACGGCGGTAACTACGGCGGCGGCGCTCGGCGCCGTATACGCCGACGGCGTCGGCGGGGGCGGCGGCGACTACGACGGCTCGCGCCCGGTCGCCGTCGCGGGGGAGCTTCTGCTCGACGACTCCGCTCTTTCGCCCGACTACGACGGCAAGCTCTGCGCGCGGATCGACTCCGCCGTCGGCAGGTACTACTTTCACGGCTCGGCGGCGCAGCGCGTCTACGTGGGCGGCGGCGTAACCGACCTTAGCCACACTATGTTCGGCACGGCGCGCGAGTTGGAAGAAATCGTCGTCGACCCCCAAAACCCCCTATATATAAGCCTCGACGGCGTTCTTTACCAAAAGGACGAATTCGGCAATCCCGTAAAGCTGATCTTTTACCCGATCGGCAAAAAGGACGCCTCCTACCAAACGCCCGACACCGTTACTTCGATAGGCGAATACGCCGTCGCCCGCCAGCGTAACCTTACCGAAATCACGCTTTCGGGCGGCATAACCGACGGCACGAACGGCGACGGCGCCCCTACGGAACAGCCTTGGGGCATGCGGGAATTGGCGGCCAACAGCTTCTTTAATTCGCCAAGCATAACAAAGTGGACTCTGCCCGCGTCGCTCGATACCGTCGACCCCGTCGCGTTCGGCGCCGGCACAAGCATTTTGCACGCCGTTATTTCCGACGGCAGAGCTTTTGCCAAACACAGAACGCGGCTTTCCGGCATCAGAGTTTTAGAGATGACCGAGGGCGTTACGGAGCTTGCGTTTGCGGATATCAACAATATGTCGTCTAGTTTGACCAAAATTATTATTCCCGCAAGCCTCACAAATATCGAGTTTGTATCCGAGGGGGGCGCATATCTGTTTGCGTCTAGCTTTATGTCTCGTTTGGCGTCTATCACGGTTGCGGACGGCAATCCCGTATACGCCTCCGACGGCATAAGCCTTTGGGAAAAATCGACCGGCACGCTAAGGGCGTCGGCGTCGGCGAGCGTCGAGGCCTATATGGGCACAAAAAAGCTCTACTACAAAACGCCCGACGCCGTTACAAAAATCGCGGCAAAGTCCCTGTTTTTGCAAAAGGCGGAAACGCTCGAAATCGGCCGCAACGTTACCGAAATCGAGGAGCTTGGCATTATGTATATAGGTACTCCGGCGATAAAAGCCATAACCGTCGAAAGCGGCAACGCCCACTTCAAGTCCTACAACGGCGTTCTGTTCTCCGCCGATATGACGCGGCTTATCAGATACCCCGCAAAACTCAACCTCGCCAACATCTTTTCCGGCTCCGCCACCTACGATAACGGCACACACTATTTTGCGGAGTGCTACATAATTCCAAAAACGGTAAAATACGTCGACGGCAACGCATTCAGTGAGTTTAACTTCAAATACATCTACTTCCCCGCCTTCGATTACGACGAGACCGCTAACGGCGCCACCCCCGACTATATCAACAATAACCTTATCCGCTTGGGCGAGTCCGCGATCAGATTGAATCCGGATTTGCTTATCAACTTCTATCTGCCCGCCGCCAACCTGGATCACTACCTCTACAAGCACGGCGCGGACAATCAAGAGGTCGACCCCCAAGAGTTCTCCGATTTTTCCAAGGGAACCGGCATCCTCCGCTACAGCTCCAAGACCGGACTCTACACCACGTTCCCTATTTATTGGAATAAGCAAAGATCCTACGCGTCCTCGCTCGTCGACGGCGAAGGCGACCCGTTCTACATTAAATACCGCTTGTACGGCACGCCCGAATACGTCCGTCCGGCGGCGTAGGGGAGCGGCGCCGTATGAATCCGTTTAACGCCGTACTAAAACGAAAACCCGACGGCCCCGGGCAAAACCTCATCACCGCCCGCCAAGCCCGCCCGCTCAAAAACCCCTTCGGCGGCGAATGCCGTATACGTATCGAGGGCGCCGACCTCTTCTACGGCTCCGCCCGCGCCCTCAAAAACGTCTGCCTGTCGATCGAAAGCCGCCGCGTTACCGCGCTCATAGGGCCCTCCGGCTGCGGCAAGTCCACTCTTTTGCGCTGCCTTAACCGTATGAACGACCAAATCCGCGGCTGTTCCGTTACCGGCAGCTTCACTATCGACGGCACCGACCTCTACCGCGAGGTCGACGTCAACCTGCTGCGCAAAAATATCGGTATGGTGTTCCAAAAGCCCAACGTCTTCCCCATGAGCATCTACGCCAATATGACCTACGGCCCCAAAACCTACGGCGTTACCGCCCGCGACGAGCTTAACCGCATCGTCGAGGACGGACTAAAAGAGGCCAACCTGTGGGACGAGGTAAAGGACCGCTTAAAGGAGTCCGCGCTGTCGCTGTCCGGCGGTCAGCAGCAACGCCTTTGCATCGCCCGTTGCCTCTCGATTAACCCCAAAGTAATCCTTATGGACGAACCCACAAGCTCCCTCGACCCCATCAGCACCTCCAAAATCGAGGAACTTATTTGCGCCCTCAAAAAGGACTACACCATCGTCGTCGTTACCCACAATATGCACCAAGCCCTCCGCGTAGCCGACAAAACCGCCTTCTTCCTCCTCGGCGACCTAATCGAATACGGCGACACCTCCCAAATCTTCCGCGACCCCCAAAACGACGAAACCAAAAAATACATCTCCGGCGTTTACAGCTAACCCCCGCCCCTTACCCCTTACTTTTTGCCCCTTTGCCCCTTACCCCTTACCCCTTACCCCTTACCCCTTGCCCCTTACCCCTTACCCCTTACT
>JAISMM010000074.1 GCA_031276725.1 Clostridiales bacterium
AATTCAAGGGATATGCCGAGTGCGGTGGGGAAGCCGCCGAGAGGAATTCAAGGGATATGCCGAGTGAGGCGGACTAACTGTTGAAAAAGATTGTTAACGGCAAAAGCTGTCAATACCGCACTTGGCTATTTTCCAAAATTCCCCTCTATGGAGGGGTGGCGCGTTAGCGCCGGGGTGGTTGTTTGTCCGTCGCTCTTGGCTATTCCCAAAATTCCTCTCTATTGAGAAAACTCCGGACAAGTTTAAGCGACTTTTTTGCTGTAAATTGCCTTCTTTTTTGACAATAGCGGTGCTATTGCCTGCAAAATCAAGTCAATTTCTATCTAAAAAATCAGATACCTTAAAGCCGCTCCACTTGTCCGAAGTTTTCTGTTATGCGGACTAAAATTTATAACGCGATAGTCTTGTCGGCGATTTTTTCGCAAAAGGCGCGGTCGTGTTCCACAAATAGCATAGTCGGCTTGTAGGTCAAAAAGAGTTCCTCTATTTGAATGCGCGATATAACGTCCACGTAATTTAACGGCTCGTCCAAAATGTACAGGTGCGCCCTTTTTGCCAAAAGCGCGGCAAGACTCACCTTTTTTAGTTGTCCCCGCGACAGCGCGGTAAGGTCGTCGCCGAATTTGGATTTATCGAAGCCCAATTTGTTCAGAATCGCAAAAAACAGAGTTCCGTCCGCGTTTTGCTCCCGCGCGTATTCCGCCATAGAACCCCGCATATTTTCGTCGTTTTGCGGGGCGTAGGCTACTATAAGCCCGCCGCCTATGTTTAACGTTCCGTCCGTCCGCGCGTTCTCTATTTGACCGTTATTCAAAATCAGCTTAATAAGGCTCGTTTTGCCGCTCCCGTTACGCCCTGTCAGCGCGACGCGCTCGCCGCCGTTTACTTCGAACGTCAGATTTTCAAAAACGGTTTTTTCGCCGTAATAGAGGCTAAGCTTCCGCGCCTCTATAAGCCGCGGCTTCGCGTACGCAAGCGGCGCGATTTTTAACGGGTCGGCGCGTTCGGCGTCCTTTAACAGCGCGGATTTTTCGTCGATCGCCTCGTTCGCGCGTTTTTCGATCGCCTTGGCGCGCTTATTCATCTTTGCCGCCTTATGACCTATAAAGCCCTTGTCGTAAGCCTCGCCGCTTCCCTTGTCGATGCCGTACTTGCTTTTTTCAACCTTATCCGCCCACGATTCGGCGCGCTTTGCGCTCTCTTCAAGCCGCCTAATGTCGCGTTTAAGCCGCTCGTTTTGCGCCCTCTCGGACTCCTCGCGTTGCTTCATATCCGCGTACCACGACGAAAAATTCCCCCTTTGCACCCGAACGCCGCTACGGTTAAACGCGACTATGCGGTTTACGCACAAGTCTAGAAACGCGCGGTCGTGGCTCGCCAAAATAAAGCCGCGCTTTTTAGCCAGGTAGCCGCCCAAAATTCCGCGCGAAAACATATCGAGGTGGTTTGTCGGCTCGTCGATTAAAAGAAAATTCCCGTTTACCGAAAACAACGCGCACAACTTTACCTTAACAAGCTCGCCGGGGCTTAACGTAAGGGGAGCGCGCCAAAGAATTTCCGCGTCCGTATCCGTAAGCGCAAGCTCCTTTTGTAATCGCCAAAGCTCCAAATCGGGCAAGACCTCCGCGAGCGCGTCGTAAACGGTCGGGGACTGCGCGCGCGTTTCAAACGGAAAGTAGTCGAACTTGACCGACGCGCTTATTTCGCCCGCGTCGGGTACAAGCTGTTTGCACAACAGCCGCATCAGTGTGGTTTTGCCCTTTCCGTTGCGCCCTATAAGCCCGGTTTTCCAATCGGTGTCGAGCGCCGTATTCAGATTTTCAAAAACGCTCTCCGCGCCCCCGGGATACGAAAAGCACAAATCGGTTATATTGATTAACGACATACCGGGTATTATACCACAAAATTAACGATAAGTCAAATTTATCACGCTTAAAACGCCCCCTTTTTTTTGTCAAGCAAATCAGGCCCGTTTTTGAATAAAAAATAAAAATTTTTTTATGCTAAAACTATTGACACAAAAGCCCTCAAAGGGGTATAATGGCATTACTCACCCCACAATATCTAGTGGCAAAACGCCCAAATCGGCCGTTTTTAGTCAATATATAGTAATCGGTGAGAAATTTTCGCGAAAGGAGCGGACAAATGGACAAAATTATCAAGCGCGACGGAAGAAAGGTAAAATTCGACAAGCAAAAAATCACCTCGGCGATCGAAAAAGCGCTTAAATCGGCGAGGATCGACGACGCGGAGCGAAAAGCCCCCGTGCTTTCCGATCAGGTGGTCGACAGCTTCTCGCCGTCCGCCGTTCCCACCGTCGAACAGATTCAGGATATGGTCGAGGCGGTTTTAATCGGCAACGGACTCGTCCGCACGGCAAAGGAATACATACTTTACCGCGCCGAGCGCACGCGCATCCGCGAGTCTAAGACGCGTCTTATGAAGACGCTCGGGGATCTCACGTTCAAGGAGGCGCACGAGAACGACGTCAAGCGCGAGAACGCGAATATCGACGGCGACACCGCTATGGGCACTATGTTGAAGTACGGCTCCGAGAGCGCCAAGCAGTTTTACGAGACGTGCGTACTTAACACCAAGCACAGCGAAATGCACAAGAGCGGCGACATTCATATTCACGACCTCGATTTTTTGACGCTCACCACGACCTGCTGCCAAATCGATTTAGACAAGCTGTTTTCGAACGGCTTTTCGACCGGCCACGGCTTTTTGCGCGAGCCGAACCATATTTCGTCGTACTCGTCGCTCGCCTGCATAGCGATTCAGTCCAACCAAAACGATCAGCACGGCGGCCAAAGCATACCGAACTTCGATTACGACCTTGCGAAGGGCGTCGCAAAAACGTACGCCCGACTCTACCGCGATAATATGGGCAAGGCGCTCGAGCTTTTGGCCGGAGCCGAAAACGGAGCCGAAAGGGCCGTCGAAACGTTTTCTAAAATAGTCAAGGCGCACGGCGTCGCCCCCGCCCTCGACAACGACAACGGCTATCAAAAGTACGAAAAAGACCTGCTTTCGGCGGACTTCGATTCGGGCGTAATCGACCGCGCCCAAAGATTTTCGCAAACGAAGGCGTTTGCCGAAACCGACCGCGCCACGTTCCAGGCTATGGAGGCGCTCATTCACAACCTTAACACTATGCACTCGCGCGCGGGCGCCCAAATACCGTTCTCGTCCATAAACTACGGAACGGACACGTCCAGCGAGGCGCGTATGCTCGTCAAAAATTTGCTTTTGGCGACCGAGGCGGGACTCGGCAACGGCGAAACCCCCATATTCCCCATACAGATATTCAAGGTCAAGGAGGGCGTAAACTACAACCCCGGCGACCCCAATTACGACCTGTTCGAGCTTGCCTGCAAGTGCAGCGCCAAACGGCTGTTCCCCAACTTTTCGTTTTTGGACGCGCCGTTTAATTTGCGCTACTACAAGCCCGGAGTCAAGGAGTCCGAAATCGCCTATATGGGCTGCCGCACCCGCGTGGTCGCGAACACGTTCGACCCCTCTAACGAGATTGTTACGGGCAGGGGCAACCTTTCGTTTACGTCCGTTAACCTGCCGCGCCTCGCTATAAAGTCGAAGGGCAACATAGAATTGTTTTTCGAGCAGCTCGACCGCGTGGTCGAAACGGTCGTCGATCAGCTCTTGGAGCGGTTCGAGATTCAAGCCAAAAAGAAGGTCAAAAATTATCCGTTCCTTATGGGTCAGGGCGTGTGGCTCGGCTCCGACAAGCTCGGGCAGGAGGACGAGGTGCGCGAGGTCTTAAAGCAGGGCACGCTCACCTGCGGCTTTATCGGGCTTGCCGAATGCCTTAAAAGTCTTATCGGCAAGCACCACGGCGAGTGCGCCGAGGCGCAGAATCTGGGGCTCGAAATCGTCGGGCATATGCGCAATCTTTTGGACGAGGCCGCCGAAAAATACAAGCTAAATTTCTCGCTTATAGCGACGCCCGCCGAGGGGCTTTCGGGGCGTTTTGTGCGGCTCGACAAAAAGAAGTACGGCGAAATCGAGGGCGTTACCGACCGCGATTATTACACCAATTCGTTCCATATTCCCGTCTACTTCAAGATTAACGCGTTCGATAAAATCCGGTTAGAGGCGCCCTATCACGCCCTCACCAACGGCGGCCACATATCCTATGTCGAGCTCGACGGCGACACCGTCAATAATATCGAGGCGTTTATGAAGGTTATCCGCTGTATGAGGGACAGCAACATCGGCTACGGCTCCGTAAACCACCCCGTCGACCGCGACCCCTTCTGCGGCTACACCGGAGTCATAGGCGACGTTTGCCCCAAGTGCGGCAGAACCGCCGACGACGGCCACGGCGGTTTCGAGCGCATAAGGCGCATAACGGGTTACTTAGTCGGCACGCTCGAACGCTTCAATAACGGCAAGGCGGCGGAGGAACGCGACAGAGTCAAGCACGATATGTCCGCGCCCGCCCGCCCTTTAAGGACGGACGCCGCTCCCGCCGAACGCGTAATTTTGGGCCGCCCCGCCGCTAAGCCGTCCGCCGCAAGCGTTTCCGCCGAGGCTTAAAGGGCTTTGAGTAACAATATAAGGCTTGCGGGCATAACGGACGGAAACGTCTTGAACAACGATATAAGGCTCGCGGATAAGGTCGTTTTTGGAGGAGTGCTTTGAGTGGCAATATAAGGCTCGCGGGCATAGTCGACGAATCGGTCGTAGACGGCAGCGGCATAAGGCTCACAGTGTTCGTTCAGGGCTGTCCGCACCGATGCAAGGGCTGCCATAACCCCGCCTCGCACGACTACGACGGCGGCGTCGATACCCCTATCGACGAAATCGCCGCCCGCATTCAAAAAAACCCGCTTCTTTCCGGCGTAACGTATTCCGGCGGCGAACCCTTTTTGCACGCCGCCGCCCTCGCAGCCCTCTCCGACCGCGTTCACGCTATGGGCCTCAACGTCTGGTGCTACACCGGCTACACTTACGACGAACTTCTTCAAAAAGCCGCCTCCGAGCCCGACACCGCCGCCCTTCTAAGCTCCGTCGATATTCTCGTCGACGGCCGTTTCGAGGACGACAAAAAAGACCTTACCCTCGTCTTTCGCGGCTCCTCCAATCAACGTCTTATCAACCTCAAAGCCATGCGCGAAGCCCGCGCCTCCGAGATAATTTTGTTAAAATAAGTTTTAGCCGCTTTGCAAAAAAAGCGGCTAATTTTAAGAGAAGCGATTTCCCGCTTGCTTTTGCGCCCGGTTCGTTTTTAAAATTCTCCGCTATGTAAAACTCCGGATAAGCACGCCGTCTTAAAAACGTCGCGTTTATTCGGGGTTTTCTAATGGAATTCTAATGCGCTATTAATTGCACTTTTATTATGCGGTAGTATGATATTGTATGTTACGGACGGCTTATGACGCTTTGACGGCTTATGACGCTTTGCGTTCGAGTCCGCGCGCGAGCGCCTCGGCGACGGTTTTCGCCAAAAAGTAGACGAAGCCCAGCCGCACGCCGTAAAGCTCGCCGCCGCCCGATTCCGCCACGGTCGCGGTTATCGCGGCGTCGCCGACCTTCGGCAGGGTCTTGCCGTCGGCGGCTCCGGGGTAGATGCCGTCGCTCAAAACGCGAATCGAGCCTACGTCGTCCTTAGCGCCCAGCGACGAGTCGATCGCGATAATAAGGCTGTCCTTATGGTTCGCCTTTATAAACGACAGCGTTTCCACAAGGTTCAGCGCGGTTACGGGCGCCGTTAAGGTTCCGTAAACGTACGCCGACACATTCAGCTCCGCGCTTAAAATGTGTCCGGCAAACGGGCCGAACGCGTCGCCCGTTACGCGGTCGGAGCCTATGCACAAAAGCACCGGCGGGTTGGGACTGCAACCGGTTAGGAACCGTATTTTGCTTATGAGAGCGTCGGAATTTTCGGTCGGCATAATCCGATTATTGCCGAAAATCCGCGTCTTAAACCGCGTTTACAAATATTCGCGGTCGGCAAAAATCAAATTACAGGCGGCGGTCAATCAAATTACAAGAATTGGGAGGTAGGAGTTATGGCAATAATAGATATAGCGGTTATAGGTATGGTGGCGCTGTTCGCCATATTCGGTCTTGCGTCGGGCGTCTTTAAGTCCGTCATAAAGTTTTTCGGCGGGCTTATCGCGCTAGTCGCCGCCGTTTTGCTTACAAAAACGGTCGCCTACGCGCTTTTAGACGTTAAAGCCGTTCAAGGCTTCGTGGTGGGCGGCGGCGGGGGCTTTTCGCTCTACAAGTGGCTTTTAGAGGTTCTTCCGGCGGCCGGCTCCGAAAGCGGAATACTCGCCGCGGTTCTAAAACCCGTATACGCCAAAATCGCCGAATTATTCGGCTCCGGCACGTTTTTGTACGCCACGGAGGCTCAGGCGTTCGCCTTAATTATAGCCTACGGAATATTTTCGATAATGGTCTGCGTGGGACTCTATATCGCCATACGCCTTATTATGACGGTTATAATTATATTCCTCAAGCATTTCGCCAAGGAAAAGCCCGGCGGCGTAAGCAGGCTGTTAGGTTTCTTTGTGGGCGCGGTGCGCGGCGCGGTGCTGTCGGCGTTTCTGCTGGTCGTAATGTCGTTCACCCTGTCGTTCCCGCTTATGGCTCCGGTAGCCGGGCAAATCGACGGCAGCGTTTTGGCAAAGCCGATTACCGAGTATAGCCGCAAGCTCGTCGATATGGGCGTAGCTACCGCCGGCGACGACGAAACTATGAAAAAACTTATCGGACTCGCCGGACTCGACGTTCCCGCCGAAGCTCCTCCCGAACCCGAGCTTCCCGATACGCCCGAAACCCCCGACGACAATCAAGCGGACGACGGCGGCGGTCAGACGGAGGGCGGCGACCAAACGCCCGAAGGCGGCGGCGAACCCAGCGGCGGGGGCGGCGGCGAACCGACCGAGTAAGGTATCGACCGATATAACGTACGAATATAACGAACGAAGCGCGGAGCTAACCCTCCGCGCTTTTTTGGTATCCCTACAAAATTCGCTATAAAACCGCAAAAAACGCCGTGAAAGGGGACGTAAAAAGCGGTATAATTTTTGTATGGCAAACATACCTAAAAAGCGCCGCGCGGCGGCCGTCGGGTTAAAATATTCGGCTCTTTTGTGCCTTGAACTGCTTTTGTGCCGCGCCGAAATTTACGGAATGCGCCCGTTCGGGGCGGCTTTTTTTATGGCGGCGGCGTTTTCGGGTCTGCCGTTCGCGTTTTTCGCTCCCGCCTACATACTCGGCGAGGGACTCGCGTCTATGAGTCTTTACGGAACGCTTAACGCGCTCGTCTGCGCGGGGGTTACGCTTACGGGTACGCTCGTCCGCCGACGCCGCAAGGGCGCGTGGCGTTATTTGGAGGCGCCGTTTATGGCCGCGTCGCAATCGGGACTGATATTTTTGAACGGCGGCCCCGTTTCGGTTTTGATGCTCGCCGTTTCGGTGTCGGTAACCGTCGCCTACGCCTACGCCGCCAAAACCGCCATAAAGCCCGCGCTAATCGAAAAATTCCGTTACCGTCCGCTCGAAACCGAGCTCGTTTGCTTGGCGGCCGTTCTTTTGGGCGCGGGGCTGGGGCTGAGCCGTCTGCGGTTCTACGCCTTCCCGCTTATGCCCGCCGCCTCGATTTTTACCGTCTGTCTGCTCGGCTACATAACGGGCTTCGGACCCTCGCTCGCCGCCGCCTTCTGCTTCGGGCTTGCCGACGCGCTAGTGTCGTACAATCCCGCGCTTCTTTGCGCACCCGTGTTCGTCGCGGCGATATCCGGCATTTTTATCGGCGCCCCGCGAATTTTGACGGCGCTGTCGGGCGTGGCGGCGCACACTATGTTCGTGTTCTACTTTAACGCCGATATAGACGGCGCGTTGTTCGCCACCGCGTCGCTGACGGCGGGAGGGCTTCTTTACGCGGCGATACCGCAAAAGCTCCTCGCAAAGGCGCGCGAGTACTACGCGTTGCCTGCGGGCAAGGCCGCCGCCCGCTATCTTGTAAACAAAAACCGCGCCGACACGGGCGCAAGGTTGTTAAACGGCGCCTCGGTTTTCGAGGCTATGGCCGACGTCTACGGCGAAAGCTGTCCGCCGCCGCCTCCGCCGCCCAACGCCCTGCGCGCGCGCTGCTGCTGCTTTTGCGACAACCTGCCCGTCTGCGAAAAGTCCGGCGTTACGGACTCGCTCGCGGCGTTTCAACAGAGCGCGCAAAGGAGCGGCCGCGTCATAGTCGCCGACATTCCCGCAAAAATTTCGGATAACTGCGTCCGCCTGCCGCGCCTCGTCGCCGCCGCCAACGAGCTTTGCGAAAAGGCCGCCGCCGAGCAAAGGCAAGCGGTTTTAGAGGCCGCCGCCCGCGAAACCGTTTCGGGTCAGCTGCGCGGCGTTTCGGACGCGCTCGGGCGTATGGCGGACGCCTACGGCGGCAATCTTACGTTCGACCGCAAAAGCGAAAATATCATAAAGGAGGAGCTTAGCTACCGCGCCGTCGCCTGCGCCGAATGCCTTATCGCCGGCGACGACGTAACTCTTATAATCCCCACCGAATGCTTGGAGCGCAAAACCGTCGAAAAAACCGTCGGACGCATTTTGCGCAAAAGCTACGTTATTACGGGCATCGACGACACCGTTTTGTCGGGCCACAGCGCCCTCGTTCTGTCGCCGCGTCCGCGCTTCGATATGGTGTTCGGCGTAAGCTCGCTAAAAAAGAGCGGCTCCGTTACGAGCGGCGACACTCATTCGTTCGTCAAAATCGACGGGCGCAGGCTGATGGTGGCGCTATCCGACGGTATGGGCAGCGGCGAGGCGGCAAAGAACGTAAGCGAAACGGCCATCGGGCTTATCGAGGGCTTTTACCGCGCCGGATTTTCGTGCGCGGCGGTGCTTAACGCCGTCAACGGCTTTTTGGCGCGCAACTACCGCGACAGCTTTTCCGCCGCCGATATTTGCGTCGTCGATTTAGAAACCGCACGCGCCGACATCATAAAGCTCGGCAGTCCCGCCACCTACATAAAGCGCCGCGACTCCGTCGAGCGGATAGAGGGCGAGGGTCTGCCGCTCGGCGCCGTCGACGCGCCCCGCCCCTCCGCTTTGAGCGTACAGCTTAATCCCGGCGACTCCGTGGTTATGGCGTCCGACGGCGTGGCCGACCGCTTCGACGGCGACAAGCTCGCCGCCGCCATCAACAATATGCGCACCACCAACGTTCAAGCTATGGCAAAGGCCGTTCTGACCTGCTCGCTCGATAACCGCGCCCCGGCCCCCTCCGACGACTCCACCGTAGTCGTCGCCCGAATAATCGAACGCTAAAACGGTTGTTTACCGATTTGTCCGCTCCGGAAAACTCCGGACAAGTTTAGTCGGCTTTAAAGCGCGTCTTTTTTGCTACGTTATTATGAAAGGGAAGGGTCGGCAGAGATGCCGTTCTTTTTTTGTTGTGCGGAGTTTTGGGATAAAGTGTGAAGGGATAAGGAACAATTGGGAAGGGGGAAAATTCGGGGGTGGCGGAAAGGTTGTATATTGGGGCGGGAATAGGTTAGAATTAAGGGATAACAGAAATATGGGAGGTGAATTTATGCATAACAAGAAAACAACGACGTTAAACGGGTTTGCGGAGGAGCGTGGCGGCGGCGCGGAGGGAGCGGTTGAGGGTCGGGCGCATAACAAGGAAACAATCACGGCGGCGGAGTTTGCGGAGTATTGGTTGAATTCGGTGATTAGGGGCGGAGTGCGGCAAAGCAGCTTTGCGGCGTATCGGGGGCACATAGAAAATCATATAAAGCGGCTACTCGGCGGGGAGCGGTTGAGGGAGATTAAAGCGGAGCGGGTACAAGGGTTTGTGGCGGCTTTGAGCGGGGAGGGGCTTAGTAGCGGAACTGTGCGGGCGGTAACGCTGACGCTGAAAGCGGTGTTGAAGTGCGCGGCGGACTACGGGTATATAAGCGAAAATCCGTGCGGCAGACGGAATGACGGTAATTTATATACCGCCGTACACGCCCGAGATGAACCCGATAGAACAAGTTTGGCGAGAAATACGGACGGTCGGTTTCGCAAACAAGTATTTGCGAACGATTGATGC
>JAISMM010000033.1 GCA_031276725.1 Clostridiales bacterium
GCCGCCCCAGTCCGTTACGACCACGCCCTTATACCCCCACTCGCCCCGCAGTATCTTGCGCAGCAGGTGAGAATTCTCGTTCGCGTATTCGCCGTTGACGCGGTTATACGACGACATCAACGCCTTTACGCCGCCGTCCTTGACCGCCATCTCGAACGCCGTTAAATAAATCTCGCGTAAAGCCCGCTCGTCCACAACCGCGTCGATCACCATCCGGCGCTCCTCCTGGTTGTTGACGGCGTAGTGCTTGACGCACGCCGCCACGCCCGCCGACTGTATGCCGCGTATGTACGACGCGCACATTCTGCCCGCCAGGTACGGGTCCTCGGAATAGTACTCGAAGTTGCGCCCGCACCGGGGGTTGCGCTTTATGTTGACGCCGGGCCCGAGTAGCACGCTTACCGCCTGATTGGCAGCCTCGGTCCCGAGCGCCGTACCCACGACTTCCGCAAGCGGAGTGTCCCAGCTGTTCGCCGTAGTCGCGGACGTGGGGAAACACGTGGCCTTAATGCTCGCGTTAAGGCCCAAATGATCCGCCGCCGCCGCTTGCTTGCGCACCCCGTGCGGCCCGTCCGACAAAAATATGCTCGGTATCCCGTGCCGCGCGATATCCCGCGTTTGCCAAAAGTCCTTGCCCGACGTCATCGACGCTTTCTCTTCTAGCGTCATTCCCGCGATTATAGCCTTTATATCCTTCTTGTCCATCGGTTCTCCTAAGCGGTTTTATTCGCGGGCTTAGTTTTTTTGGGCGGCGCGGACGATCCGCCGCCGTCCTTAGCTTTTTTGATCGACCTTCGGATTGCGAAGAAACCCCAAACGGCAAGCCCCGCCCCGAGGACGCAATCGAACACTATTAAAAGAATTTGCCAAACCGGCAGCTTGTAGCCCAAGATTTTGTAGTTCATAGCGTTGGAGTTTGCGACGGTGTAAAGAATGTTGTGCGCGGCGTTCCTTAAAACGGTCAAGTCGGCCGCGCTGCTGTTCGAGGGGTTAAACGTATAGTTTACCGACTGCAAATTGAGGTCGCCGCCCGCGTAAACCATTTGCTTGGGAACGATGCTGCTGCCGGTGTTGTAGTCGCAGATGACCATACCCTTAAAGCCCCATTCGCCGCGCAGAATTTCGGTTAAAAGGCGGTAATCGCCGCCCGTCCACCTTGCGCCGATGCGGTTAAACGACGACATCATCCCGGTGGTTTTGCCCTCCTTGACGGCGAATTCGAACGCTTTAAGATAAAGCTCCCTAAGCGACTGTTCGGTGAGCCACGTACATAGACCCGTGCGGTTAGTCTCCTGCTCGTTGACGGCAAAATGCTTGACCTGCGTATAAACGCCCTTGTTTTTGGCGCCCAAAATCACCTTGGCGGCCAGCTTGCCCGTAAGGAACGGATCCTCCGAGAAGTACTCGCCCACTCTGCCGCCGAACGGCGAACGGTGAAGATTTATGCCGGGCGCGTACCAGCCCGAGTACGCCATACCGTCGCCGCGCGCGTTGCCCACAAGCGCCTCGTCGCCCACGGCCTCGCCCCACGCGAGCATAAGCCCGGTATTAAAGGTGGCGGCCATAATAGGCTCGCAGGCGTAGTTTGCGACCTCGTAAATAGGGGAGCTGTCGCCGCCCAAAAAGTCCGCCCACCCGGCGGGGCCGTCGGCGGCTACGGTGAGAGGAACGCCCGCGTGCTGAATGTCCGCCGTCATAAAAGCGCCGCTGTTGACAAGATCCTTCATCTGATTGACGGTAAGACCGTCTAAGATCGAATCCCAAAGCGGATCGCCGTAGGGCAGCCCTATAAGATCCGCCAATTGAACGGAGCTTTTTTTGTCGTTATTCGGGAACGCGTCGGGGTCGAATTTTGACGGATTGTTGTGGTTGCGGTTGTTGACGGCGGCGTTCGCGTCCGCGCTAAGCCTTTTTTCGTCGGCGGTGCGGGCGGCGGGGAACGTCCCCGCAAAGTCGGCGCGGCTCATAACGACGGTCAATTCCTCGTCGGCCGAAAGATAATTCGCCGCGTCGGTGTAGCGGTTTTTGACGGCGGCGTTCGTAACGGGGTCGGTTTCGTAGCGGATGCCGCCCGCCGCTACGGTCGCCGTGAACGAATCCCAAACCTCGTGCGAGTTTTTGCGGAGCGAAACGGCGTAAGCGCCCGCGTCTAATTCGTAGCCCTTAAAGCCGTTGGCGTTAGCGTCGGAATAGTCGTATGACGAAAAGTCGTAGGGCGTAAGCTCGACCGTAACGGTCGCGGACGCCCCGGGGGCGATTTCGGGCGACTTAGCGAAGCCCGCCAAAACTACGTGCGGTTTTTCGATTTGCCCCGCCGTATAGGGCGCGGTAACATAAAGCTGAACCGCGTCTTTGCCGGCTTTTTCGCCCGTGTTGTTAACCTTGACCGAAACCGCGATTTTGCCGTCCTTGGTAATCGCGGAGTTATCGAGCGCGGCCTTATTGACAATCTCCTGCGTAAAGTCCGTATAGCTTAAACCGTAGCCGAACGGATACGTTACGTTATCGCCGTACCACGCGCCGCCCTGCTCAAAACCGCGCGTTTCGTAATAGCGGTAGCCGGTATAAATGCCCTCCTCGTAGTCGACGTACTTATAGGTGTAGGAGCCGTTTTTGTCGGCGACGTCGGTATAGTCGTTGTTGCCGAAGTTGACGAACGTGGGGTCGAGCGTAAAATTTTTGGCGTAAATGTCGGGCAGGCGTCCCGAGGGATTGACCTCGCCCTTCAAAATTTTTGCCAAGGAATTCGTTCCGGTGTCGCCCGGGGCGCCTATCCACAGCGCCGCGTCGATTTTGGAATTCGACTTTATAAAGTCCGCCTCGATAGGCGCGGCTAAATTCAACAGAACTATAACCTTAGAAAAGCCGACGGCGGTAACCTCGTCGATTAGCTTGCGCTCGTTTTTGTCGAGGCGCAAATAGTGGTCGCCGGGGTCGGAAACGTCCGCGTTCGCCGCCATAGTCGTGGGAAGATCCCACGATTCGCCGCCGATGCGCGAGATTACCACGAGGGCGGCGTCGGACGCCGAAAATGTGGCTTTTAGGTCGGGCGAATAGCTTGACCACGGCGTTTCGCCGGTGGCGAGCGTCGATACTCCCGCGTCGAGCGCGGGGTTTGCGGGACGGCCGCCGCCGGACGCGCCGCCCGAATAGAAGTCTTTGAGCGCGGAATTAAGGGTAAAGCCCGCGTTTTCGAGCGCGGCGTAGAGCGAAACTATGTTGTTGCGGCTGCTTGCGCTGCCCGCCGCGCTGCCCGATCCGCGCGTAACTATGTTGGCGGAGTTTTTGCCGAAGACGCTCAAACGCGTACCCGAGGGAAGCGGCAGGGCGTTAGAGTCGTTTTTTAGAAGAACGATGCCCTCGGCGGTAATCGCCTCGTTGACCGCGTTGCCGTTGGCGCGGGCGGCGGCCTTGTCGGTAAATTCCGTTTGGTAGAGCTTTGCGCCGGACGTGTCGAAAACCGCTTGCTTGCGCCCCAAAACCTGCGAAATAATGTTGTAGAAAAGTCCGTTAATAAGGATCGTAACGGCGGTAAAGAACGCGAGCAGTACGGCGGTCGTGATAAACCACGCGCGGCTCCCCTTGTTGCCGAAAATCGTTTTTAATATTTTTTTCACGTTTGCTTTCTCCTTTTTTTTAGGTTTAATAGTTGCCGGGCTTGGGGGTAAAGGTAAGGCCCGCGTAGGTGGTCAGCTTTAAGCAGTCGACCATAGGCGCGGTGGACGTCATTGTTCCGCCCACAAGACGGCTGTTCGCCGTCGCAAGCTCGACGGTGTTAGTCCCCGCTTGAATATCGATATTGCCCAAAGCGAAATCCGCGAACGGCTTGTAATAATTCAGGCTTTGACCCGGAACTCCGGTAAAGCTTATAGGGTCGTAGTTTATAGCCGTTCCGTTGACCTTAACCGTGAAAACTCCTTCCGTAGCGGGATCGCCCGTCGGCGTTATGGTTATGTCGGCGACCTCCGCCGAGAGCCGCCAAGCGAGGGCGGCGCCGCTTATGGCGCGGTCGGACGTGAATTCAAAGGTGATTTTTGACGCGCTCGTGTTCATATACGAAACGAATCGGCCGTTACTGGGGACGGCGGTCAACGCTTTTTCGCCGTAGATGATGGCGCCCGTTCCGGTCATACCGCCCGAAAAGCCCGAACCGACGAAACCCGTAAAATCGACGTCCTCGGCCTCGAATATAAAAGTCTTAGTCCACTGCGCGTAGACGGTAACGTCCGCCGAAATAACGAGCGGGAAAACGACGGAGCCGACAAGCCCGGCGGCGGCGTTACTCCAACCCGCGAAGACGTAGCCCGTCCTTGACGGCGCGGCGGGCTCGGGAACGCTGTCGTTAAGCTGTTTTTGAGCTACCACGGGCGGCGACGCGCCCTCGTAATTATAGTTTACCGTGAAAGCGTACGAGTCTACCCATCGGGCGTAAAGCGTGATCGCGGCGGTTACGGGCGTACTTAGGTTAAAGCGCGTACCGCCCTCCTCCGCCGTAAACCAGCCGTCGAAAAGCTTGCCCGCCCGCGCGGGGTCGGCGATCGGGTTGACGACCGCGTTTTCCGCAACCTGTTGAACAATCGGAGCGGGTTCGCCGTCGTAATTATAATCGAACGTTACGTTATAGGTTACGTCCGTCGCGGCGATCCACTTGGCGTACAGGGTTATGTCGGCGTTGCGGGGCGCAAAGTCGAAGCTTTGAGTCGTAGCCGAATCGGTAAACCAGCCGGCGAAGGCGTAATTTGCCCGAACGGGATTAGAGGGACGCGCAAGCGCCGCGCCGCGAGCCGTTTTTACGACAACGGGCGCGGGAGAATCCGGATAGTTATAATTGAACGTACCCAAATAAGCCTCGCTCCATTTTGCAAAAAGCGTAAGGGCGGACGTTACGCGCGCCGCAAAATTATAAGCGGTAACGCAAGCGGCGTCTAAATACCAGCCGCCGAATATATAGCCGTTGCGGACGGGCGCGGCGGGCGCGGAAACGCTTTGACCGTCGGCCACCGAAACGGCGGTATCGGAATCGCCCGAATAGTTATAATCGAACGTTACGGTATGGCTTATTACCGTTTTTGACCACTTTGCATAAAGGCGCAGAGTGGCGGCGGTAACGGACGCCGAAAAATCGTACTTATCGCCCGCGCAGTCGGCGTCGGTATACCAGCCGCCAAAGTCGTAGCCCGCCCAAACGGGGGCGTCGGGCTCGGCTACGGGCGAGCCGCTTTTGACGGTTGTCGGCGAGGGCGCTCCGGTTACGGAACTGTCGCTTTCGTCCACGCCTACGATTTGGGTGTTAAGGTCAAAAATGACCTTGCATTCGCCGCCGCCGCAAGCCGTAAAGAAATTCGACGCCAGCATAACCGTTAAAATAAGCGCGAGAATACGCGGTAAACGATTTTTCATAATAAAAAAATTCTCCTAAACGTAAAAAAATTTTGGGCTTAAAAAATCGCAGCGTTTTTCGCAAAGCGCGTAACGCGCTTTGCGAAAAACGTTTCGATTTAGTTTGTGTCGGGTGAGGGTATAGATGTGGAATTTTCCCGCACGAAGACTTGTCTGTCGCTATCGGAGCGTCCCTTTAATTCCCCTCTATGGAGGGGTGGCGGCGCAGCCGACGGGGTGGTTGGGGGTATTCGCAGAGCGCCTTGTACGGGCGATCGCGTTAAGACCCTTACCACCCCGGCGCTAACGCGCCACCCCTCCCCGGAGGGGAATTTGGGAGAGCTGCCAAGTGCGGTACTGATAACTTTGACGCTTAACAATCTCTTTTAGCGACTGCCCGTCGGGCGTACTCGGAGCGTTCCCTTAATTCCCCTCTATGGAGGGGTGGCGGCGTAGCCGACGGGGTGGTTGATTGTTCGCCGGGCGGCGGTTTATATATGCCGCCTGCAATGACCCTTACCACCCCGGCGCTAACGCGCCACCCCTCCCCGGAGGGGAATTTGGGAAAGTCGCCGAGTGCGGTACTGATAACTTTGACGCTTAACAATCCCTTTTAACGACTGCCCGTCGGGCGTACTCGGAGCGTTCCCTTAATTCCCCTCTATGGAGGGGAATTAAGGGGAATTTTTTAACGGTGTTTCAACCCGATTTATACAGCTCAACGGCAACAATACGCACAGCGGCAATTCCCCTCTGCGGAGGGGTGGCGGCGCAGCCGACGGGGTGGTTGGGGGTATTCGCAGTGCGCCTTGTACAGGCTATCGCGTTAAGACCCTTACCACCCCGGCGCTAACGCGCCACCCCTCCCCGGAGGGGAATTTGGGAGAGCTGCCGAGTGAGGCAAGCAATCAACCACCCCGGCGCTAACGCGCCACCCCTCCCCGGAGGGGAATTTTGAGAGAGTCGCCGAGTGCGGCGGGATTTATTAGTCTTGTTTCTTTTGTTTTTTAGTCCTCGCCAAGGCTACGAACGTAACCGCCGCCAAGCCCGCGATTACCGAGAAGAGTATCGCCGAACCGGCGCCGAGTTCGCTGCCGCAGCCGCCCTTCTTTTCGTCGCCGTCGCCGCCGCTTTGGATAGCGACCCACTTGGCGTATACGGTTTTATCCGCCGTAACGGCCGCGTTAAGATCGGCGACCGAAGTGCACGCGGAGTCGGTATACCACCCGGCGAACAGATACCCGTCGCGGGTAACGGTAGCCGCGTCGGCTACGCTCCCCGATTCGACGGCTTTAACGATGCTTGCCGCGTCGGTATAGTTTTGGTTGAACGTTACGTTATACTTGACAACCTGCGGAGCGGGAGCGGGTTCGCCCTCGGCTACCGTCATTGTAAAGTCGCTCGGATACCTGAACGTCTGCCCGGGAATTACGAACTGCATATCGCCCCACTGCATTACCTGATCGGGCGTCGTCCAAGTCAGCTCGACGGTAAAGTTGTAGGTTCCCGCCGCCGTAGGAGTGCCGGAAAGAGTTCCGTTTGCGGCGAGCGTAACCCCCGAGGGCAACGCGCCGGACTTAACGCCGTAGGTTGCGACGTTAGCGCCGGGGTCGACTCCCGACCCCGCGACCGGGGCGATCGTCGCCGAGAACGCCGCGTTAGACTCCGCCGACAGGGGCGCGGACGCCGCGAGCGTTTCCGATACCGCGACCGTGTAGGTTCGCGTATAGACGTTGTTGGTGCCTATCCAGCCGTCGACTACGGCTTTTACGGTAAAGGTGTATTCGCTCCCCGCCATCGCCGTCGTGGTTCCGGTAAGACTGCCCGCCGCGCTGAGCGTAACCCCCGCGGGTAAGGAACCGCCCGCGAGCGAGTAGACGGCGGTATGCCCGCCGGGCAGAGATTTGGGAATAGGGACGTTGGCGTTCATTCCGCGGAAGACCTTTAATGAGGCCGCCGCCGCCGTAAGAGGATTGGTTAATACGCCGTTTTTCATAGTGTTGGCGTTAGCCTGAACGTAGAGCAGCTTTTGAGCGGCTTGACGCACGGCGTACCATTGGG
Organism: Clostridiales bacterium; assembly: GCA_031276725.1. Classification (GTDB taxonomy): domain Bacteria; phylum Bacillota; class Clostridia; order Christensenellales; family Pumilibacteraceae; genus RACS-047. The sequence continues at coordinate 7,441 of JAISMM010000033.1, forward strand.
TGTAACTGTCGAGCGTGTCGCCGTTGGCGTACAAGTGGCCGGTTCTGTCTGTTTTCATATTGTAAGGCTCGCTTGCCGTGGGCTTATACGCCGCCGACGCGCCGCCGTTTATGGCGTTGATATCGCCGGGGCTACCCGCGTTCATAGCGACGCTTGCCGTTTCGCTCGTCCACCTGTTTCCTTCCGTGATATTCCGGTTAAAGGTTACGACGACCGTCTGCTTAGCGGCGTCCCACGCGCCCTCGATATTGCGCCCAAACGTGTTGTTCCAAGAGCCCAGGGGGGTAATGGAAACGCGCGCCGCCATATCGCCGGACGAGCCGGGGCAATAGTTCCAACCGAACATATCGGTTACGCTCGATGCGTACATACCGAACTCCTCGCAGAGCAGCTTTTGATAGAGGTTATAGTGAGAGGTTGTGGAAAGCAAGCCCACCTTGTTGAACGCCGACATAGACGCGTTTGCGCCGCCGAGCTTGATGGCGAGCTCCCAAGGCTTGGCGTACTGTTCGCGCAAGGCTTGCTCGGTTACGAACGTGCTTGCGGTGTAGCGCGAAGTCTCTTGATCGTTTAGGAACAGATGCTTCATATAGGTAACGATGCCCTTAGAGCGCGCGCCGCCGATAACGGCCGCCGCGATAAGACCGCCCTGAATGCCGTCCTGCGAATAGTACTCGAAGTTGCGTCCGGCGGCGGGGTTGCGGTGAATGTTGAGTCCCGGCCCGTACCAGCCCTGAGTGCCCATAAACAAAGATTCGTTGCCTACGAACACGCCCTGTTGATAGGCGAGGTCGACGTTGTAGGTGCTTGCGATATTGACCTCGCACACCCAGAACGTTCCGTTCGGCCTGAGCTGCGCGGGGCCGTCCTGATCCGTAGAGGCGGGCTTGCCGACCGAATCCAACGCGGGGGTGTTAAAGCCGTTCGATCTTATAAGCGAAACCATCTCGGCGTAGGTGAGCTGATTCATAAAGTCGATCCATTTTGCCTTGCCCTCGGGGGTATCGAGCGTAACGCCGCCCATATCGGAAAGCGATATCGCCGTTTTGCCGTTAGTGCGTCCGTCGGTGTTCGCCGCTTGCGTCCACTCGTGATCGACGGCATCCGCCCCCGCGCCCGTGGTTACCTTTAAGGCGTCGATTTGCGCCTCCGTCTTGTACCAAGGGTCGGTGGGCATATCGTTAAACGACGTGTAATAAACCTGCGAATTCATAATGCGCTTAGCGTCGGCGGACAGCTTTAACTCGTCCGCCGTGGGCGCGGCTATTTTTTTGCCCGCGTCGCCGAAATACGAACGTTTCCAGTAGTCGGTGCCGCCCGTAGAGGCGCCGTTCATCCAACCCACGTAGCGCGATTCGGAATAGTCGCCGTCGGAACGCGTGCCGTCCCAAGTACCGTCGCCGGTAAACAGGGGGCTGATCGCCGTGCCCGTAGCCGCGTCGGTTTCGTACTTGATAGTTGTGGTAGTTCCGACCGTTTGCCCGGTTACGGCTACGTCGACCGTCAAGTCGTCGTCGTCCGTACCGTTATCGTTCGCGCCGATAATGTGCGAGCTTGAACGCAAGGTGATAACGCCGTCGTCCTTCGCGTTTGAGCCGAGATCCTCGAGCTCGTAGCCCGCAAAGCCGTTGGCGTTGGCGTCGGTATAGTCGAACGAAGCGAGATCGCGCGCCGCGAACGTAATTTTTACGGTCTGCGACTGACCCGGCTGCAAAAGCCCGGTCTTAGCAAAGCCCACAAGGTTGACGGCGGCTTTTTCGATTTTGCCGTCCACATATTTAGGCGACCAGTACGCCTGAACTACGTCCTTGCCGGCGGCGGTACCCTTGTTCTTTACGGTAACCTTAATAGTAACGTCGGCGTCCTTCGTGCCGTCGGTTATCTCCACGGTATCGGACGAAGCCAGCGTCCACTCAAAATCGGTGTACGACAAGCCGTGCCCGAACGGATACACTACGCCGTCGGTGCGGTTATAGTAGTCGTTGCTATCCGCCAGCGCGCTTTCCGCAAAAGCGGTCTCGTACCAACGGTAGCCCATATAGATGCCTTCCTCGTAGTCGAGCGCCGCATAAAACTGTGCGCCGTTCGCCGGGCCGTCCGCGCTTATGTACGTGCCGTCGGGGTTTACAAAGCGCGAATACGAAAGGAGCGCCGCAGCTTCCGCCGGAGATTGCGGCGGCCCCCACGGGCCTCCCGCCGGTGCCGTCGGAGCGGGAGTCGTTTCGCCCTCGTCCCAAACGCCGTTGCCGTTATCGTCGATAACGAGCGCGTTGGAACCGTTTTTTACAAGCCTTGACTGAATATTGTCCTTAAAGTTCGCCCACGTGGGGTCGGCGGAAAACTTTGAGGGGTAAACGTCGACGGTGCGCCCCGAGGGGTTGACGTCGCCGCGCAAAACGCCGCCGAGCGCCGCCAAGCCGTTATTGCCGGTGTGGCCTATCCACAGTATGGAATCGACCCCGGGGTCGTCCTGTAATACCGCAAGCTCGATCGGGTGCGCGCTGTTGACGATTACGACAACATTGTCGAACTTGCCGGTTACGTAGTTGACAAGCGCTTTTTCGTTATCGTCTAACGAATATGTATGGTCGAGCTTATCCGTATGACCCGCGACGTTATAAAGAGCCGCGTCGCTAAATTCGCTGCCCGTACGGCTAATCACTATAATCGCCGCGTCGTCATAGTACTTAAACGTGCTTTCGGCGGGCGTTACCGTCGGAACCGGCTTTTCTGCCAGGTTTTGATCGTTATTGGGAATCGCGTCGTAAATGGCGACCAACGCGGGGTTAAGCCTGAACCCGGCGGGTTCGAGGGCTTGCTTTAACGTGGTAACCGGATTGACTCCGCTGCCGCTACCCGAGCCGCCGCCGCCCTGCTGAATGTAGTCGCTGCGTACTCCGAACACCGAAACCGCCTCGCCCGCAAGCGGCAACGTTCCGTTGTTCTTAAAGAGCGTAAAGCTTTCCTCGGCGAGTTTAACGTTAAACTCGCCCGCCGCGGCTTGCTCCTCGGCGAACGTGGCGTAGTCCGCCTTGAACGTCGGCGGCGCCGCGAACGCGGAAAAGCCTTTAAGCCCTCCGCAGGTAAACGCGAGCACAACGCACAAAAGCGCCGCAAGCGCAACGCGTTCGATGCTCCGTTTACCGGTCAACATTTTCTTCATGATAGTGATTCCTCCTAGAAAAAATTTTTTATTTTAACGGGTTAAAAATTTCCCGCAAAAACCGAATGAATAACGATCCCCACTCTGCAAATTCCCCTCTCCCGCCCCCCAAAAATTCCCCTCCGTGGAGTGCCTCGCCTTGTTGACGGGCTTAGCTCGCAAGCTCGCACGCCCTACAAACGGCTACGCCGTTTGACGGCTCGGTTCGTGGCAACGTTAGCGCCGGGGTGGTTGCCCGTCCGCCGCATTCGCACGCCCTACAAACGGCTTCGCCGTTTGACGGCTCGGTTCGTGGCAACGTTAGCGCCGGGGTGGTTGCCTGCTAAACATATCCGCCCGACAACACCGTAATTCTAGCATACAGCCGTTTTTTTGTGCCGTTTTTTACTCAAACTGTCGTTTTTTTTGCATAAATTGTTATTTATAGGAGTGAACTTAGCACAAACAATGAATTTAACCACCCCGGCAACTGCGTTGCCACCCCTCCATAGAGGGGAATTCAAAGGCCGCGCCGAATGCGGCAAATACCCTCGCCGAGTGAGGCAAACAAGCAACCGCCCCGCCGCTATCGGCATATCCCCAAAATTCCCCTCTGCGGAGCGCCCCGCCCCTTAAATTCCCCTCTATGGAGGGGTGGCGGCAAACGCCGCCTGGGTGGTAAGGGTTTTTGTAGGCGACATATATAAACCGTCGTACGGCAAACAAGCAACCACCCCGGCGCTAACGCGCCACCCCTCCATAGAGGGGAATTCAAAGGACGCGCCGAATGCGGCAGGCATTCGCCGAAGGGGATTTTTTTGCGGTTTGCCGCTCTTTGTGGCGCAAAAAAGTTGACAACGCAGTATAATAAGGGTATAATTAAGACATAATTATACTTGGAGAGTTATATTATGCAAATAATGCCGATTAGAGATTTGAAAGATACCAATATGATTTACGAGCGGGCGCATTCGAGCGACGAGCCTATATTCGTTACAAAAAACGGCTACGGCGCGTTGGTCGTTATGAGCATAGAGTCTTACGAACGCCATTTTGCCGCCGCCGAAGTAAGGCGCAAATTAAAGGAAGCCGAGGACGAGCTTGCCGTTGGCGCCGTTCCCGTAGACGCAAAAGCCGCCCTTGACGAATTAAGAAAAAAGTATGCCGAATAAAGCGACTGTTAAATTATTGCCGAAAGCGCGCGGGGACTTAACCGAAATATTCCGCTATATCGGCGAGGAACTAAAAAATCCCGTCGCCGCATTGGCGCTTACGGATAAATTTTATGATGCGTTCGAGCGCCTTGAAGACTTCCCTCTCGGTTGCCCCGTCTGCAAAACGGAAACGGAATACCGCAAACTTGTAGTGGATAACTATATCGCGTTTTACAAATACGACGAGACAAAAAAAGCCGTTATAATTTTTAGAATCTTATACGGTATGATGAATTACGACAAATATATTTAGGCATTAAAATTACTCCGGGCGCATTTCAAAATTCCATTCCGTAGAGGGGAATCAACTCTTCCCTTCCGGCATAGGAATTACTATGCATAGTCCGAACCAATTGTCGGAGGCGTTGACGGTTACGGTGCCGCCGTATTTTTCGGCGGTAAGGCGTATGCTTTTGAGCCCGTAGCCGTGGTCGGACGGATTAGTTTTGGTAGTGCTTATGGCGCCGTTTTCGTACTTTAATTTTGCCTCGCAATAGTTGTCGACCTTAATTATTAAAAATCCGGTTTTAGAGTACACCGCCAGTTTGATTATGCGCTTTTCGCGTTCTCTTAGGGTGGCGACGCTTTCGATGGCGTTGTCGAGGGCGTTGCCGAACACCGAACAGATGTCCATAACGTCGATAAAATCCAACAGACCGCCGTCGGCTACGACGCTGAAACTGATATTTTTGTCGAAACACTCCATATTTTTTGCCGACAAAATCGTGTCTAACACCGTGTTGCCGACCTTGCTTTGCGCCTCGTGGAAGCGTATGCTGCTCTCCATAGCGTCAAGGTGCGCCTGCCTTTTTTGCGGGTCGCCCTCCGCCCTTATGACGGCTATTTGGTACTTTATGTCGTGATACTTGCGGTTGACCGTTTCGATACTCTCCTTTTGGCGGCAATACTGCTCGTACTGGCGCGCCAAAACGCTTTGCAGCGCCGCTAGCTCGCCCTCGGCGCGCAGCCACAGCTT
>JAISMM010000062.1 GCA_031276725.1 Clostridiales bacterium
AAGACGGTAGACGGCACCATACTCGCCGAAAAGAATTACGTTTTCAGTGTTCTGCGCGCGGGCAATACGTTGCAGACCTTGGCCGACAATTGCGCGCTCTATTCCTATGCCGCCAGCGATACGGCGGACGGCGATTCGCTGTGTTATTATCTTTTAATAACGGCACCCGACGCCGCTCCGACGGCGACGGAGCCGGTTACGATAACGGAGCCGACTCCTCTTGTGTTCGACAGCTTGGGAGGATATACAATCAAGGCTGTCGCGGTCGACCGCGCGGGGCGGACTTACGCTTCGATTGAGGCGGAATTTGATGTGTCGCTGTTTGCTACGGGAGAAGTCCGCCCGAATCTCGACGACTATATCGACGGCGCCACAACCTTTACCGGAACACAAATTTCATTGTCCGGGGAAGGAACGCGTTTTCACGCCGACATTGCGGGCGTAGCCGACGGAGTGAACAGCGCTACAATGGCTTTCAAAAACCAAGTGGACGTTTCCGGCGACAATTCGTGCGCGGTGGAATTTACCATGCCGGAATACGACAACGCAACCAAGTCGCATTACATAACGTATATGTATTTTAGATTTTACAGTGTTGAAGCACCGGGTACATATTTGGAATTCAACGCCTTATGGGGCGGAGTAAATACTACGACCGGTTGGAGAATGAAACTTTATCAGAACGACATTCAGGTCGGAAACGAGATAACAAACGGCACAAAAGGCTCGTCTAACGAGCAGATTTTTATCTCGCATATAAAACGGGGTAATCGCGACGGCAATGAGTTTTTAAGTAACGGGACGAAGCGTGAATTCAAGTTGGAATTCAATTTGACCGATATTATAAAAACATACATCCATTCCGCGACGAATTTACCGGTATACGCCGCCGAGGATACCGCGCAATACGGCAGCGTTCTCGTTTCTACCGGCACGACCGGGCCTGCGTTTAAGAGCGCGGTGCAGTCGGCTTTTTCGGGTACGCAAAACGTAACGATGACGCTGTATTGCGAGAGGTTCGGTAACGGTTGGAATAAAACAGACGGTAGTAAAGCGGATTTTGTGTTTCAAAAAGTAGGAGACAGTCTTAAAAAAACATCCGCGCCGACGTTGACGGTGAACGGGAAAATTTTGAAAAACGGCATCGCGGGGAGCGCGATCGTTCTGCCGACGGCGATATATAACGACGGAACCGTGAATACGTCCGTGTCGCCTTCGGTAGAACAAGGGATCGAATCCGTTACTGTGGCGGAGAATTCTTTCACTCCGGACGCAAACGGAATTTATACCGTAATATGGCAAAGCGGGGAATTGACTTTAACGTACGACATCAAAATTAAATCGATGCCGTCGTATACGGCGCCGACGGGTTTGACGGCCACATACGGAAACACGCTTGCGGATGTAGAATTGCCGGACGGCTTCGCGTGGGCGGATCCGTCCGTATCGGTCGGCAACGCGTCTCAAACGCCGAAAGAGTTCGGCGCGGTATTTACGCCCTCCGATACGGACAATTATCTGATTGTGGGCGTGGACGTGTCGGTTACGGTCGGTAAAGCGATGCCGTCGTATACGGTGCCGACGGGTTTGACGGCGACATACGGAGACACGCTTGCGGACGTAGAACTGCCGGACGGCTTCGCGTGGGCGGACCCGTCCGTATCGGTCGGCAACGCGTCCCAAACGCCGAAAGAGTTCGGCGCGGTATTTACGCTTGCGGATTCCGGCAATTATTTGACGGACGTTATAATTCCCGTTACGATAAGTAAAGCCGCGCCCACGGTACGACCCCGCTATACCGCGCCGGACGCTTTGTATGCGGGAGGAGAATTGCCGTTGCTTTTATTGACGGACGGCGATACCGCCGGCACGCTTCAATGGTCGGAATATGCCGTTACCGAGGGCGAAAAAGAGTATAAGTGGGAATTTCTCCCCGCAGACGGAGTTAATTACGCGGTCGTGTCCGGAACGATCCGATTCACTGCGGTTACGCGTCCGTCGGTGTCCGACGGAGGAAAATCCGGTTGCGGATCGGCCGTTTGGGAGGTATCGCCCGGCGGCGGGATATTCGCGGCGGCGGTCGCGCTTATTTTGTCGGGCGTATGCGCTTTTATCCGCAGACGAAAAAACCGACGCGGCGGATACAAAGGGGACAAAACAAGGTAATGAAAAAGGAAGTTTTTTTAGTACATAGGGATACTTTGTCCTGCGAAGCTGTAGTAAGGCGCGCGCCGGACGGTAGTCTGTTGCTCGTTTGTCAATGCGGGGATCGGACGGAACCAGCGCCGGGTAACCGCGTTTATACGTTCAAGAGCCGCGACGACGGCAATACGTGGTCGCAACCCGCGTTGCTTTATCCCGATAACGGCCGCGCGGTGTATCAAACCGAGGTGTGGGTCCACGACGGTCTTGTGTCCTGCTTTGCGACCGAACACGACGGCGGTTTTTTGGAAAACACGTTTTTTGAATGCGTCAGCGCCGACGGAGGCGCGACGTGGGACAAACGACCCGCGCCGGTCTTTTGCGGCGGATTTGTTTTTCTGCGCGGCGTTATAGACTATAAGAACAGACCGCTGATTCCTTATCACTATTATAATCTTTCTAAACGCACAAGCGCGGAGCTGTCTTTGGCTAAAAGGCGGATATGGGACGCGCCGATCGAATACGTTGAAAACGGCGTGCTTATCGGCGACGGCAAAGGTAATTTCAGGCGCGGTAAAAAGGATGTTTTGTTGCCGCTGTTTAAGGACGAAAACGGTGTAAAATCCCGCGCTTGGGTTTGGTCCGAGCCTACGGTGGCGGAGATTGACGGCGGTCGGCTCGTTATGTTGTTGCGGTATGACGGGACGGGCGTGTTGTATAAGAGTTTTTCGGACGACGGCGGCGACACGTGGTCGGATGCCGAACGGACGGGCATACCGAATCCCGGTAGCAAGACTAAATTAATCGCTATGGGCGGCGGAAAAACCGCGCTTATTCACACGCCGAATCCGTCAGTCGGTATGAATTACCGTATGCCGCTGTCGCTTTGGATTTCGGACGACGGGCTAAAAACTTTTTATAAAAAGGAAACTCTGCTTTCGGAGCTTCCCGGTTGGTATTCGTATCCGGACGGCTTTTACGAGGACGGCAAATTCTATATCTCGTTTGAATTTAACCGCCACGACATTTATTTTATGAAGGTAAAAGTAGATTAATATATGACGCTATAAACGGTCGGGTGGTTGCAAAAATGAAAAAGCATTTAATTTACAGATTCGGAGGCGGCGGACGTTTTTCGTTCGGCAGAGAGCCGGTTATACGCCGTCTGCCCGACGGTGCGCTCGTTTGCACATTTTTAACGGGCGGCGATAACGAGCCTAGGAATAACAACGTCGCCGCCGTTTCTTACAGCGCCGACGACGGCGCGTCGTGGACGGAGCCCGAAACGCTTTTTTCTCACGGCGAACGCGGGTGCTGGGTCACGGAGATTTTTACCGAAACGGAAAGACCGTTTACGGTCGTTCAAACCTATAATACGAACGACTACAAACGGGAATTTTACAGAGAACTAAAAACCTACCGCTCGTTTTATAAGGGAGGCACTAAGTGGAGCGAACCCGTTTCGTTTCCCGCCGCGGACGGTGTGAGTTTTAGGCAGGGGATTGTACTTTCCGACGGCGCGTGGCTGTTTCCGTTGTATTGGTCGGAATGCACCTTTGATTTTGACTGGACGGTAAACACGTCGGTGGCGCATCCGGACGAGAGCCGGTTTCCGTTTCGGTGCGGCGTCGCCGTCAGCCGCGACGGCGGCAAAAGCTTTGAAAGACACGGATATATTGCCGATAAAAAAAGTTTGTGGGAGCCGAATTGCGTAGAGCTTGAAAACGGCCGCGTGCTTATGCTTATGCGCGACGATTCGCGTCGGTTTCTGCGCCGCGCCGACAGCTTTGATTACGGCAAAACATGGACAAAACCCGCGTTTACCGACATTCCCAACGCCGATACGAAAAATACTTTATTCAAAATCGGCGGCAAGCTGTTTCTTATCAATAATTTTAACGCCGGGCGCGGCGGAAAATGGCCGTCGGACAGGACTAATCTGGAAATACGGATAAGCGAAGACGGCGAAAAATGGGAGCTGCTTCTTAAAATAGAGCCCTCCGACGCCGTATATTTTTACCCGCACGCATATGTCGATTACGCTCGACAAAAAGTCTACGTCGCATACGAAAACAAGTACGAGCATCTGCTTTCGATATTTGATTTTGAAGAACTCGGCGCGGCGGATGTCTGATATAACGGTTTGCGCGTCGAACGCCGCGCCTTATTATGCGTTTTACCGGCAAACGCCGCCCAAAAACGGCGGTGCAGTTGATTATTAGAGATTGTGCTTGCAAAAATTTGTGGAGCGGGCAAGCGCTTACGCGTAAAAACGTGTTAATATGTTGTAAATATCGCGTTAAAGCGTAATGTTCGACAGGACTATGCCGGTTAGGGCGGGCAAGAGGCCGCCTGCGGTTTAAAGCGTAAATCGGATAAAAATTGTTTTACCTCCATAAACGGGGAATTTACGCACCGCATATATTACCGCAGGTATGATATTACGAGCTTTGTTGGTAAGGGTAAAAATTGTGTCGGCTTGATTTTAGGCAACGGCTGGTATCGCCAAACCCGACGCGTCGCGGAGGGCGAAATGAAGTATGGCGACTGCTTAAAATGCGCTTTCGCCGTGTGCGCGGACGGCGCGGTAGTTACGGCGGACGGCGCAAAGTGCAGCCCCGGTTACATAAGCGAAAACAACGTTTATTACGGCGAATGTCAAGACTCCGCGCTGTTTAACCAAGAATGGGCTTACCCCGGCTTCGACGATTCGGAGTGGCAAACCGTAGCCGCCGACAAGGATCGCCCGCAAGCCGGATTTGTTGAGCAGAATTGCCCGTGCGATAAAATCATAATGCTGATATCGACCGGCGGACGGTTTAAGAAATTGGCAGATATATTAATCTCATATTCGCCCTCGTCAAGCTCGTTATCTTTCCATACCTTTTGAAGGGTAAACCAACCCGTTGCCTTATTCCGCGCGTCGGGCGATATGGCAATAACGGGCTTGTCCAACTCGGAATTGAAAAATTCCTTGTTGACAAAATCGTGCAGCTTGCCCAATGTCCGCACCGTTTCTATGTACTTGTCGCTCCCGTTCGTCATCTTCTTTTATGTTCCTTTGTTTTTTTGCTTTTTTTCAAATAATCGGGTTTTCATAATCTTTTTTGCTAACAACACTATAAAAAAATCTTGTATTTTTTGACGGGTTAGAAACTTGACGATTAAGAAAATCCGCCGTTGCTTTTGCATCGTCATAAGAATTAAAAGTCATAGCTCTTGAAAAATCACCCGAAAAATGAATAAGATAATCACCAAAATTACGAACAAGAATGCCCTCATCGTGTTTTATGGCAAATTTACCACGCTTATTTTTTTCAACCTTTTCATTAGCCTTAGTAATCTGTTTAGCCATTTTTTAACTCCTTAAATAAAAAATACTTGCATAAAACAGTTTAATTTACTGTTCTATACAAGTATAAAACTTTTCTATGAAAACTCGAGGATAAAACAGTCCCCTTAAACTATTTACAAACGTTTGTTAATGTGTTATAATGTGGGTATGCGGTTAGAGGAAGTATGTCGTTAGAGGAAAAAATTAAGGATTTGCCGACGGAGCCGGGCGTGTATGTTATGCGCAACGCGGGCGGCGACATAATATATATAGGCAAGGCGGTGGTGTTAAAAAACCGCGTGCGCCAATATTTTTCGACTACGCCCAAGGCGCCGAAGGTGCGGGCGATGGTGGATAATATCGCCGACTTCGAGTACATTATAACGCTTAGCGAGAAGGACGCGCTGACGTTAGAGGCCAACCTTATAAAAAAGTATAAGCCGCGCTACAACATTCTGTTAAAGGACGACAAGGCAAGCCCCTATATCCGGATAGATTTGCGCGAGCCGTTCCCGACTCCCGAGATAACGCGGCGCGTCAAAAGGGACGGGGCAAAGTATTTCGGGCCGTATTTCGGCGGCGTCAGGGTGAGCGACGTGCTCGACATAATCCGCGCGGCGTACCGTATGCGCACGTGTCCCAAAAAGCTGACGCGCCGAAAGCGCGAGTGCCTCAACTATCATATCGGGCTGTGCTTGGGGCCCTGCCGGGGGCGCGTGGACGAGGAGACTTACGCCGAAACGGTGAGGCGCGTCATAGCGTTTCTTTCGGGGCGCGACGATTCCGCCGAGCGGCTTATCGAGGAGAAAATGCTCGCGGCGGCCAAAAACGAGGACTTCGAGCGGGCGGCCGTTTTGCGCGACCGGCTCGCGATGCTAAAAGACCTTAAAGCGCGCACCGTAACGGAGCTTAACGCGGGCGCGGATATCGACAGCTTTGCCTACGCGACGGACGGAGTGCGCAGCGCGGTGAGCGTGGCGGTCGTGCGCGGCGGCAAGATGATGGGCGTCAAAAATTTTATTATAACCGACGCCGAATTAAAGGAGTCCGACGCTTTGTCGGCGGCCGTCGCGCAGTACTACGGCGGAGGCGCGGCCGTTCCGGACGAGATCGCGCTCGGGGATGAATTCGACGCCTCGGCGCTGTCGGGTTTTTTGAGCACGCTTACTTCCTCGCGGGTCGAGGTCGTTTTTCCCAAAATCGGCGTTAAAAAAAAGCTCGTCGCCATGGCGAAAAAGAACGCCGACGACTATCTTGTCAAGTCCGTTCAAACGCGCGAGCGCGAGCTCGATATGACGGCGCGGGCGGCCGACAATCTGGCGCGTATACTCGGCGTCGCCTCGTGCCGCCGTATGGAGTGCTACGACATTTCGCACATAAGCGGAACCGACAAGGTCGCCAGCGGCGTAACGTTCCTTAACGGCGAGCCGTGCCGTAGCGAATACCGCCGCTACAAGATTAAGACGGTCGAGGGCTCCGACGACTTCGCGTGCCTTGCCGAGGTTTTAGCCCGGCGCTTAAAGCGGGCGAACGACGGCGACGAAAAGTTTTCGGAGCTGCCCGACCTTATAATTATCGACGGCGGCAAGGGTCAGCTTTCGTCCGCTTACGAGTCCCTTAAAGGCTCGGGCTTTAATATCGATATGATAAGTCTTGCCAAGCGCGACGAGGAGGTCTTTACCGTGGGCAATCCCGAGCCCTTGCTCCTTGCCAAAAGCTCGTATCCCTTGCGGCTGTTGCAGCGGATCCGCGACGAGGCGCACAGGTTTGCGATTACCTATCACCGCTCGACGCGGGCAAAGCGGTACGCTTCGGTTCTCGACGGCATTCGCGGCGTCGGGCCTAAAAAGCGCAAGATTTTGCTCGAACGGTTCGAGAGCGTCGGGGCGATCGGGGCCGCCGATCTCGCAACGCTCGAAGCGATCGACGGCATCGACAGGAGGACGGCGAAGGCTGTTAAGGAATTTTTTGAAAACCGATCCGCGGGCAAATAGGTGCGCCCGTACGGGCTATACTTACCCAAATACATCAATCAAAAAAAGGGAACAAAATTTTGAAAAAAACGGAATGCAAATTAAAGTACAAAATGATCGTCTCGGACTTCGACGGCACGTTGCTAGGCAGCCGCGACGCTATTTCGCCGCGCTCGGTCGCCGCTATAAGGGCGTATTTTGAGGCGGGCGGCGTGTTCGCGATATCGACGGGGCGTATGTACGCGTCGGTCGCCCAGCGCGTGCCGGAGCTCGGTTTAGGGGAGTATTCTATGCCGCTTATGAGCTTTCAGGGCGCGCTCGTAACCGACACGGCGACGGGCGAGCATATCCGCAAGGTGCCGCTCGACAAGTCGCTCGCCATCGAAATCGCGGCGTATGCCCGCGAACGCGGCGTCTACTGCCACGTCTATTCGCCCGACAACATTTTTATCGAAAGGGATTGCGAAACGAGCCGCGGCTACTGCGTCTACTCCCGCATCGAAAGTGAGGCGCGCTACGTCGGCGGCATACCCGAATATTTGGCTAAAACCGACGTCGAAACCATTAAGGCGCTTATGATCGACGCGCCGGACGTAATCGACGCGCTTTGCGACGAGGTCAACGAGCGTTTTCGCGGCCGCACAGTGTTTACGCGCTCCGCCGACCCTCTTATAGAGTGCGTCGACAACAAGGCGGGCAAGGGCAACGCGATCCGTTTCGCCGCCGCCCGCGCGGGCATCGCGCTGTCCGACGTTATCGCCCTCGGCGACTCTATGAACGACTATTCTATGATAAAAACCGCCGGCTTGGGCATAGCTATGGCTAACGCGGACGCCCGTCTTAAAGCGGCGGCGGATATGCTTGCGGACAGTAACGATAACGACGGAGTCGCAAAGATTATCGAGGCTGCGTTAAACGACAAAATTTAGCGGTCGGTGAAAAGGCCGTCGATAGCGGCGGATGCGGAACCCCGCCTTGCTTACGTATTAGATATACGCCGCACGGCGGCGGAAATTCGTATTCATCGCTCCGAACGGCCTTTTGACCGACCGTGCGAACAGGACAAGCAGTGAATTCATAAGGAGAATAAATAAAATGGCACAGCTAAAAAAGATTAAAAAGGCCGAAATCGAGGAGAACGAGGCGGACGTCAAAATCGACGAGTTCTGCGCGCGGCTGGGGTTGGAGGCGCTCCACGCGGGCGGCAAGGAGTCGATACATTTTTCCACGTTCAACATAAACCGTCCCGGACTGCAATTCGCCGGCTTTTTCGAGCATTTCAGCGCCGAACGCGTTCAGGTGGTGGGCGAGCAGGAGATGGCGTACCTTAAAACGCTCTCGGACGAGGCGCGGATGAACGCCTGCGAGGCGCTTTTTAAGCACGATTTTCCGTGCCTCGTCGTATCGACGGTCTTGGAGCCCGTTCGCGAGCTTATGCTCTGCGCCGAAAAATATAACCGCGTAGTGCTACGCTCCAAGCTGCGCACCACTATGATTATGAACGAGCTCAGCATTTTCCTCAACGAGCTTTTGGCGCCCACACAGACGATTCACGGCGTTTTGATGGACTTGTACGGCGTGGGCATTTTGATAATCGGCAATTCCAGCATCGGAAAATCCGAAACAGCGCTCGAACTCATTCAGCGCAACCACCGCCTTATCGCCGACGACGCCGTCGTCATAAAGCGCATTTCCGACCGCCTTGTCGGCGCCTCGCCGCCCGTCATCCGCTATTTTATGGAGGTGCGCGGCATCGGGATAATCGACATCCGCTCTATGTACGGCGCGGGCGCCGTCAAGCTGACCAAGGTCATAGATATGGTCGTAAGGTTGGAGGAATGGGACGTTACAAAGGAGTACGACCGCCTCGGCAACGTCAAGGAAGCCTATAACATTTTCGACGTCGAACTCCCCATGCACACCGTTCCCGTCAAGCCCGGCCGCAACCTCGCCGTCATCTTAGAGGTCGCCGCCCGCAATTACAGGCTCAAATCTATGGGCTACGACACCCTAACCGAGCTCGAACACCGCCTCGGCGACAACAAAACCCAAGACGACCCGTTTGATTATTAAGGGAAAATATTTGAATAAGTAACGCGGATTTCAGGGCGTCTTTCCGGTTATTTTCCGCGTTTTTCGCCGCCGCGCAGCGGCTATTGCGAGGCTTACGAAGGAACGCGCAAAATCACTGTAAAATCTCCCTCTAAAAATTTTCCGAAAATAATTAGTTCGCGGCCGCGCCGTCATTTTTGCCGTAAAAGCGACAATATATCTTAAAATCGCTTATAGATTTTGTTATACCATATATATGTGGTCGTATATATCGAGGTCGTCATAATCGACAATTTTGTCATAACGCTCTTTACGTCGTGCCTTGCGTACAGATTTTTGTGCGTGTCGGTATCGAAGCGGCGGGCGCTTAGCGCGGGCGTTACCGGGACGGCGGCGGCGGTCGCGTATCCGCTTTTGCCGCTAAGCAACTTTTTTTTGCTGTCGGTCAAGGGAGCGGTGTGGGCGGCGCTGTCGGCGATTCTCTTTTACAAAAAGTGCGGCTTTTTTAAGGGCGCGGGGGCGTTTTTGCTTATCACGTTCTTTTTTGGCGGGGCGCTTTTCGCGGTCGGGCTTATGGTTCACGCCGACGTCGGCGCGGCTCTGCGGCGGCCCGTGTGCGATGTTCCGGTCGGGTTTATGCTCGCGGCGGCGTTCGTCACCTACAAGGTGATTCGCGCCTGTCTTTTGACGCGCAACCGCCTTAAAAGCGCGGCGCCGTTCGTCTACGATACCGAAATCGACATATTCGCAAGGACGGTGAGCGGTAAGGGCTTTTTGGATACCGGCAACGGACTTTACGATTCCGTCAGCGGACTGCCGATCGTCGTCCTTGGCATTAAGGCGGCGCTCGGAGTGTTGGACGCCCAAAAACTTAAAGCCGTTATTCAAAGCGGCGCGGAAGTCGGAACGGTTTGCGATTCGCAATTTGGAACGGCTTGCGGGGGCGCGGGAGCAAATAGCGGCGGCGCGTTCGGTTCGCGGCTAGTCAAGGAATTGGGCGCGGGGGCGCATTACGCAAGCTATTCCACGGTGGGCGACGGCGGCGGCAAAATTCTTGTCCTAAAACCCGACGAAATAAGATTATATTCGGACGGGGACGGGCATATAATAAAAGACGTGATGATCGGGCTTGCGTTCTGCAAAATCCCGAGTCCGGCGGGCTTCGATATTCTGCTGCACCCCGACCTTATCAAAAATTCCGACCCCGTAAAAAAATCCGCCTCATAAGAAGTTCCGCATTATCAAGTGTTCCGCCTACATAAGAAGTTCCGCATAACAAAAGTTCCACGCCATAAAAAGTTCCGCTTTCCGCGTTCAAATTCACACAAAAAAAGAGGTTGTCCGATGATTAAATTAGCGTTTCTAAAAAGACTTTTGCACAAGCTGTTCGGCGGCCGCGCCGAAAACGTTCTGCACTACATAACCGGCGGCGACGCGCTGCCCACGCCCCTAAACCCCGTCGAGGAGTCCGCCGCGCTAAAACGGCTTTCCGAGGGCGACCAAACCGCAAAGCCGCTCTTAATCGAGCGCAATCTGCGGCTTGTCGTCTATATCGCGCGCAAGTTCGACAACACCGGAATCGACGTCGAGGACCTGATTTCGGTCGGCACGATCGGACTTATTAAGGCGGTCAACTCGTTCGACACGTCCAAAAATATCAAGCTCGCCACCTACGCCTCGCGCTGTATCGAAAACGAGATTCTTATGTGCCTGCGCCGTATGGTGCGCATTCGCGGCGAGATTTCGCTCGACGAGCCTCTGAACGTCGATTGGGAGGGCAACGAGCTTTTAATGAGCGATATTTTGGGCACCGAGCCCGATTTGGTCAGCCGCAATATCGAAAACTCCGTCGAACGCCAGCTTTTGCGCAGCGCCGTCGCCAAGCTCAACAAGCGCGAAAAGGAAATTATGCAGATGCGCTTCGGCTTGTTCGGCCGCGCCGAAAAAACCCAAAAAGAGGTCGCCGACATTTTAGGCATCTCCCAGTCCTACATATCCCGCCTCGAAAAAAAGATTATTTTCCGCCTAAAAAAAGAAATCGCCAAAATTCTGTAAGATATGTATGAAAATTTAGTTTTATGGTGTGCAATATACGAACGCCGCTATCGGGCAAACTAGCAGAGTTAACCGCTCTGCTTTTTTTGTACCCG
>JAISMM010000025.1 GCA_031276725.1 Clostridiales bacterium
TGCGGACGGCTTTTTTACCGTTTCCGCCTCCGGCGGTTTTGCCGTAGCGGACTTTGCCGCCGCCGGCTTTGCGGCGGGCTTTTTTGCCCTGTCGGCGATGTCCGCGTTCATCTCGTCCGCGGTCTTGCCGACCTCGGACGGACGGCGCGTCGCCAATTCCTTAGACGTTTTCGTATCGGTCATAATTAATATCCCTCCAAAAACCTTACGGTTAAATTATAGCATATAACTTGTAAAATTCAAAGTGAATTGAGCGTGTAGGGGAAAAATGTTTTATTTTATCAAATCGGGATTCCGTTTTCGCCGCTGTCGCGGAATTGTTCGCGCCCGGCTAAATAATGCTGCCCTTGGCGATGAAGTACGGCTGCGTCTCGTGCCCCGACAGCGTGCGGTTCGCCAAAATGCGCGCCTGCTTGTCGGCGATGACGCAGTTTAGGCGGCTGTCCGCGCCGACGTACGTATCCTGAAAAATAATGGAGTTTTCGATTTTCGCGCCTTTTTCGACGCGCACGCCGCGAAAGAGTATCGACCCCGTAACCTCGCCCTCGATGACGCAGCCGTCGGCGATAAGCGAATCGCTCACCCTCGCGGACGCCTCTAAGCGGCAGGGGGCGCTGTCGCGCACCTTTGTATAAATGCTCGCGTCGGGCTTAAAAAGCGCGGCGCGGTTCTCGGGTCTTAACAGCTCCATAGAATGCTTGTAGTAGTTGCTTACGCCGTCTATGCTCGCAAAATAGCCCTCCAACTCGTAGCCGTAAATGCGGAAGTCGGACGTGCGCGTCAAAATATCGCTCGAAAAACTCTTAAAGCCGTTCTCCTCGGCGCTCTCGACGATGCTCAAAAGAAAGCGGCGGTCTACGATAAGCATATTCGTATAAACCAGCTTTTTGCCCGACATCCTGTCCGAATTTTCGACCTTGATAACGCGGCGCCCGCCGTCGAGAGTAAAGGCGGTGCGCGGCTTGCGCTCGGCGGCCGCAATATCCTTTTTGCGGTAGACGACCGTTATATCGGCGTTCTTTTCGATATGAAAATCCGTCGCCCGCGAAAAGTCGAAGTTGCAAACGTTGTCGCAGTCGCTCATTACCACGTAATCCTCGTCGGAGCGGCGCAAAAACGCCTCGGTGTTTTTAATCGCCTCGAACCGCGATTGATAAAGCGTCGTGCCCGACACGCCGTAGGGCGGCAACACTATGAGTCCCCCGCGCTTGCGCGAAAGATCCCACGACTTACCCGAGCCTATGTGATCCATAAGCGATTGGTAATTCCTCTTGGTGATTACGCCCACCTTGCTTATGCCGCTGTTGACCATATTCGACAGCACAAAATCGATGAGCCGGAAGCGGCCCCCGAACGGCACCGACGCGAGCGTCCGCAAGGCGGTAAGCTCCTTAATCTCCTTGTCGTGTATGTTTGAAAAAACTATTCCGACGGCTTTCATACGCGCATCTCTCCTTTATCCTATTTTTGCTGTTCGGCCTCGACGATTTCGCCGGACTTTATTACGGCGCCGCCTTTAACGCGCGAGCCGCGCCCCACGAGCGCTATGCCGTTTTTATCGGACGAGCCGTCGCCTATCGCGGCGCCGTCCTCTATAATAACGTCCTCGTCTATCACCCCGAAATACATTTTGACGTTTTTGCCGACGGCCGTGCCGCGCATTATAACGCTGTCCGAAACGTACGCGCCCGCCGCGATCGTAACGCCCTCGCCCAAAACCGAATTGACGACCGTGCCGTACACCTCGCAACCCGCCGTCAGCACCGAATTGCTTATCCTGCCGCCGGCGCCTATGTACGAGGGTGGCAGCGCCTTGTTGCGCGAATAAACCTTAAAATTGGGGTCGTTAAGGTCGAGTACGGGCCGCGAACCCAAAAGATCCATATTCGATTCCCACAGCGACGCGACGGTGCCCACGTCCTTCCAATAGCCGCGAAACTGATACGCGAACATTTTTGAGCCCTGTTTGAGCATTTTGGGAATGACGTTTTTGCCGAAGTCGTTTGACGAATCAGGATCGGCCTCGTCCTCGATAAGCTCGCGCACAAGCGAGGAGGTCTTGAATATATAGACGCCCATACTCGCGTGGTTGCTTTTGGGGTTTTTTGGCTTTTCCTCGAACGACGTTATTTTGCGCTCCCCGTCGTAGTCCATAATGCCGAAGCGCGGCGCCTCGGCGGGCGAAACGTCGATAACGGCGATAGTGCAGTCCGCGTCCGCCTCGATATGGGCGGCGAGCATAAGCGAATAGTCCATCTTATAGATATGGTCGCCCGACAGTATAATAACGTGCTCGGACGCGTAATTTTCGATAAAATGCAGATTCTGATAGATGGCGTTCGCCGTGCCCTTGTACCACTCGCCGCCGGACTTTGCCTGATACGGCGGCAGAGTATGCAAACCGCCGTAGGTGCGGTCGAGATCCCACGGCTCGCCGTTGCCGAGGTATTCGTTGAGGATAAGCGGCTGATACTGCGTTAAAACTCCCACGGTGTCGATGCCGGAATTCGTGCAGTTCGACAGCGGAAAATCTATTATGCGGTATTTTGAGCCGAACGAAACAGCCGGCTTAGCCACGCGGCTAGTCAGCGCGTACAGCCTTGTTCCCTGCCCTCCGGCAAGCAGCATCGCGATGCATTTTTTCTTTTTCATATTTTCTGCCCTCTCCTTGTATACGGACGTATACCGATTTATTCCGATTTTGAATTTTTTTTGCCTAATGTCCTTATCGATTTTTAGCCGCGCGGCGCGGAGTCTTTGCGGCGGAACCGCGCGCGGCACATAACATATATACGCCGCAGTAGGGGGGAATATCCATACGCAAGCTCGTTTTTTTGGCGTGGCTCGGCACGTCCTCCGTCGCGAATTTTTCGTCCGGAACGCTCCAACCGTTCAGATCGGTTTTGAGTACGGTGCTAAAAACTCCATCCCCCACGCCGAAACGGTAATCCTTCCGTTCGACCGGCGAAAAATTATAGACGCACAAAAGACGGTTGCCGTCGCGGTCGCGCCGCTCGTAAACAAGCACGTTTTGCGCCGCGTCGTCGGGAACGAGCCATTCGAAGCCGCTCCAATCGTCCTCTATCTGATACAGCGCGGGCGTCGAGGCGTAAACGCCGTTGAGCGCCCTCACAAAATCGCGCGTTCCCGCGTGCGAGGGGTAAGCGAGCAGCAGCCAATCGAGCTCCTTGGAGTAATCCCACTCTATCATCTGAGCGAATTCCGTCCCCATAAACGCCAGCTTTTTGCCGGGGTGCGAAAACATACTCATAAGGTAGAGCCGCAAGCCCGCGAATTTTTCCCCGTAATCGCCGGGCATCTTGTCGAGCAGCGACCTTTTGCCGTGAACGACCTCGTCGTGCGAAATCGGCAATATGTAGTTTTCGGTAAAGGCGTACGTCATCGAGAACGTCATATTGTTGTGCTTCCAAAGGCGGAACAGCGGGTCGGAGCCGGCGTAGGCGAGCGTGTCGTTCATCCAGCCCATATTCCACTTAAAGTTGAACCCCAAGCCCCCCGCCGTAACGGGACGCGTAACGAGCGGCCACGCCGTGGACTCCTCCGCGATCATCATAGCGCCCGGGCGGGCGGCGAACACCGCCGTGTTGAGCGCGCGCAAAAAGTCGATCGCCTCCAAATTTTCCTTGCCGCCGTACATATTGGGCCGCCACTGCCGCCGCCCGTAATCGAGGTAGAGCATCGAGGCGACCGCGTCCACCCTCAGCCCGTCGATATGGTAGACGTCGAACCAATACATAGCGTTGGAAATCAAAAAACTTTTGACCTCGCCCCGGCCGTAATCGAAGCAACGCGTCCCCCACTCGGTATGCTCCTTTTTAAGAGGGTCGGACGGCTCGTAGAGCGGCCCGCCGTCGAACTCGTAAAGCCCGTTCGCGTCCTTTGGAAAATGCCCCGGAACCCAATCCAGAATTACCCCGATCCCCGCGTTATGAAAAACGTTCACCATATAGGCGAAGTCGGCGGGCGTTCCGTGGCGCGACGTGGGCGCAAAGTAGCCCGTTACCTGATACCCCCAGCTGCCGTCGAACGGATGCTCGGCTATGCCCATAAGCTCGATATGCGTGTAATTCATATCTTTAAGATACGGCGCGGCCTCGTCGGCGAATTTACGGTAGTCGAAGTAATTGCCGTCGGGATAGCGCCGCCACGACCCTATGTGCGCCTCGTAAATGTTGACGGGCTTGTCGTAGGGCGGCCGCGAGCCGTTAAGCTCCCGCCATTTTCCGTCCGTCCAGGCAAATTTTGAAACGTCGAAAACCTTGCTGTCGGTGCCGCCGCGCGTCTCGCCGTGAAAGGCGTAGGGGTCGGACTTGTACAATTCGCGCCCGTCGAACGTCGTTATAAAAAACTTATAGCGGTCGTATTCGTTTATATCGTCCTTGCGCGCGCGCCAAATCCCGCCGTCGTTATGCATATAGTCGGCATACCTGTTCCAGCCGTTAAAGTCGCCGATAAGCGCCACGCTTTTAGCCCCCGGCGCCCACACCCTAAAATCGGCCGACCGCAAAGCCGAATCGTATTGACAGCCGAAATACTTGTATCCCTCCGTCAACTCTCCGCGAAAAAATCTCTCTTTCGCACTCTTTTCGTCCGTCATAACCGTCTCTCCCTGCTTTTCATCGACACGTATTTTTCCCTTACTCTCCGCTCATACCTCTATTATACAACTTTTAGGAATAAATTTCAATACTTATTCTAAATTTCTTTAAAAAATTTTTTTCGCCCCTCCCCTCCCCGAGAACGCAAAGAATTTTTACCGCCGCGCAAAACTTTACTATCCGCGCGGGGAATTGTACATCTTGTCGTAGTAGTTTTTGTACTCGCCCGATATTATGCTTTGCCACCACGGCTTGTTTTGAAGATACCATTCGACGGTCTTTTTTATGCCGTCGGCGAATTTGGTTTTGGGGAGCCATCCGAGCTCGTTATGAATTTTGGTCGGGTCGATCGCGTATCTAAGATCGTGGCCCTTGCGGTCTTTAACGTACGTAATAAGGCTATGGGGCTTGCCGAGCTCGTTCAATATCGTTTTTACTATATCGATATTCGTCATCTCGTTGTGGCCGCCCACGTTGTAAACCTCGCCGACGCGGCCCTTGCGGATAATCAAATCGATCGCGCTGCAATGATCCTCGACGTACAGCCAATCGCGCACGTTGAGTCCGTCGCCGTAGACGGGAAGACTCTCGTTGGCGAGCGCGCGCGAAATCATAAGCGGTATCAGCTTTTCGGGAAAATGATACGGGCCGTAATTGTTGCTGCACCTCGAAATAGTCGCGGGCAGGCCGTAGGTTCTGTAATAGGCGTGAACGAGCAAATCCGCGCCCGCCTTACTCGACGAGTACGGGCTGGAAGTTTTTATCGGCGTTTCCTCGGTAAAAAGCAGGTCGGGCCTATTTAGCGGCAAATCGCCGTACACCTCGTCGGTCGAAACCTGATGATACCTTTTGACGCCGTACTTGCGGCAAGCGTCCATCAAGACTTGCGTACCCAAAATGTTGGTAACGAGAAACACCTCGGGATTCTCGATACTTCTGTCGACGTGGCTTTCGGCGGCAAAATTAACCGCAACGTCGAATTTTTCGTCCGCGAACAGCTTGTCGACAAGAATCTTATCGGCGATATCGCCCTTAACGAACTTAAAATTCTTGTTCTTTAAGGCGTTTTCGAGCGTGGAAAGATTGCCCGCGTAGGTCAGCTTATCCAAGCACACTATCTTATATTCGGGTCGGTTGTCAAGCATATAGTAACAGAAGTTGCCGCCTATAAACCCCGCCCCGCCGGTTACGAGTATTTTCATTTTATTCAATCTCCTTTAAGTATCTTTTTAGCGCGTCGCGCCAATCGGGCAAGCGCGCGAAACCGTTTTGCTCCAACTTAGTTTTATCCAATCGACTGTTGAGCGGCCGCCGCGCCTTTGCGGCGTACTCGCCCGACTTAACGCCGTTCACCTTTACGCGGACGTTCGCGAGCTTAAAAATTTCGTCGGCGAACTCCTTCCAGCTGCAATAGCCCTCGTTCGACGCGTTGTATACCCCGTACCTTCGCGTAAAAATCATTTCGGCGATCAGCCGCGACAAATCCGCCGTGTACGTGGGCGACCCGATTTGGTCGGTAACGACGTTAAGCTCGGGCTTCTCCTTTGCGAGCCGCAGCATCGTCTTAACGAAGTTGCCGCCGTTTTTGCCGAACACCCAGCTGGTGCGCAAAATAAAATATTCGCTAAGCGTTTCCGTAACGGCGTCCTCGCCCTTTTTCTTGGTTACGCCGTAAACGCTCAACGGGCTTACGGCGTCCGACTCCGCAAACGGCTTTTTGCCGCCGCCGCCGTAAACGTAGTCCGTGCTGATATACATAAGCGCCGCGCCCGATTCCTTTGCCGCCGCCGCGATATTTTGCGTTCCGGTAACGTTGACGGCAAAGCACCGCTCGGCGTCGTCCTCGGCTTTATCGACGGCGGTATACGCCGCGCAATGCACTATAACGGTAGGCGCGTAGTTTTTGACGTAGGCGGAAACGGCGGCGGAATCCGTCAAATCGAAGTCGCCTATATCGACGCCGCGGCACTCCACGCCCTTACTCTTTAACAGCTTTACCGCGTCGTGTCCGAGCTGACCGTTAACGCCCGTTACCAAAATTCTTGCGCCGAAATTGCAGTCGCTATCGCGTAAAAGCGGCGCGGCGGCGTCTTTTTCGGACAATACCGGCGTAACGGCGAGCGACGCCCAATCGACGCCGATATCGCCGTCGGCGTAATTTATGCCCCTGTCGGCGGCCTTATTGTAGTATTCGTCGACCTTATAGGCGACCTCCGCGTCGTCGGTGAGCGTCAAAAAAGCGTGTCCGAACCCTCTCGGCACAAAAAGCTGTTTTTTATTTTGCTCCGACAATTCGACGGCGACCCACTTTTTGTAGTCGGGCGAATAACTCCTTAAATCGACCGCCACATCGAGAACCGCGCCCCTGACGCATCTGACGAGCTTACTTTGCGCGTAAGGAAAATTTTGAAAATGTATGCCGCGCAGCGTTCCCTTTTGCGCCGACATAGACTGGTTGTCCTGAACGAACGCCGTATCTATGCCCGCCTCACGTAGCTTGTCCGCGCGAAAGGTCTCCATAAACCACCCGCGCCCGTCGCCGTGTACCGTCGGCTCGATTACATACACCCCGTCGAGCTTTGTTTTTGTTACCGTCATATTGTTCTCCTTTTTGTTACCGTGTTTTTCGGCAAAAAATTTATTTCGTATTTTACCCGCGATTAATTTTAGCAGCCCGACAAAATATTTGAAGTCGTCCGTTCTGCCGTACACCGCCGCTATAACCGCCGCGCCGACGAAAACGCACATAGCCCCGCCCAAAACAAAATCCAAAACGCCGGAGCCCGTTTTTATGAACGAACCTAAAAACCCGCATAATACGCACAAGCACACGACGATAAAGCTGTCGAACAGCAATCTGAAATAATAAGAACGCGGCGAGCCTCCGTAAACATACTTTGCGCCTATCAGAGGCAAAACGATACATTCCTTGATTACAAGGCACAACAATGTCCCCAAAATCACGCCGGTTATGCCGATAAACCGAACTAACGCCAACGAAACCGCTAAATTCAACAGCGCGATAAAGATATGCAAATATCTGTCCGGGCGAAAAACGCCGGCGGCGGATCTTATATCGCTCAAAGTGCCGGAATATTGCGTCAGAAAGAAATTTGAACAGAATACGATAAGGAAATAGCGCGGCAAAACCGTTTCTCCGTTAAGCCACAGGGACAGAAATCCGTCGATTAAAGTGTACATTCCCGCCGTGAAAACTGCGGCGACGGCGAAACGCAGAAAGCGGATTCTTTCAAAAACCTTACGCACATATTCCTTATCCGACACAGCGATCAAGTTGCCGAATCCCGCGATAATGCTCCCGAACGCGGCGACGATTAACGCCGTTACGGCGGCGGAAACTATACCGTAATTGGCATAGTAGCCCGCGACGGTAACGCCCAATATTCCCGATATTATAAGCTGATCCGTTCCGCTGACAAGATAGTTGCCTATTCTGTGGAAGAGTAACGAAACGACGTTCGTTTTTATTTGCTTTGTCGTTTCGGGGTCGAGTTTTTCTTTTCGGTTTTTTATATAGGCGTACTTTTTTCTGACAAAAATCGAAAAGACCGCGTTTGAAACGGTATTCCCGACAAGCAATATCGCCAAAAATACATAATAGTTGTTAAAAATATATAACGATGCCATTTGCAACGCCATAGTAACAAGCCGTGTCGCCGTAAGAACAATCGCCCTGACGTATTCTTTTTGGTCGGCTGAAATTAGGGTATGGTTATACGAAAAAATATACGTAAAGAAGGTGTTAATCACGTATATAAAATAGGCGGGGAGCAGAAAAGACAGCGAAAATTCATTCCTTGTTAAGAGCCGCAACGCGGGTATAATCGCAAGACTCAATACGACGATTATTCCGCCGACGATAAAATATATTTTTCTGTACAGCCCTATGATAGCGGCGATTTTATTTTCGTCCTTTTCGGCAATCGGCTTATACAAACTAAATATGATCGCCGTACCTATACCAAGTTCGACTATACTCAGCGTGTTTATAATCGTGTTGAACACGGAATTAAGCCCTATGATATTATAGCCCAGCTTGCTCATAAAAGCGCGCTGGACAAAAAGCGACAACACGGTTATAATCAAGTAAGATACAACCGAAAAAATCGAATTTATAAAGCCTCTTTTTGTGCGCGAAACCGTCTGCATTCTAATACTTTATCTCGCCGAGGGCGACCTTTTTTAGGTATAAGCCGTAATCGGACTTGCCGTACGCTTCGGCGGCCTGCGACAGCGTTTGCTTGTTTATCCAGCCCTGAATATAGGCGATTTCCTCCGGCACCGAAATCTTTATGCCCTGACGCTTTTGAACCGTCCGCATAAAGTCGGCGGCGTCGGTAAGGCTTTCGGCGGTGCCGGTGTCGAGCCACGCGAACCCGCGCCCCAACAACTGCACGTCAAGATTATTATCGGCAAGATACAGCTTATTAAGGTCGGTTATTTCAAGCTCGCCGCGCTT
>JAISMM010000086.1 GCA_031276725.1 Clostridiales bacterium
ACTCCGGACAAGTTTAGGCAACTTTAAGGCGCGTCTTTTTTGCCGTAAATTTTCTTCTTTTTTTGCCGATAGCGGTGCTATTGCCTGCAAAAACAAGTCAATTTCCGTCTAAAAAATCCGTTGCCTTAAAGCCGCCCCGCTTATCCGGAGTTTTCTGTGGAGGGGTGCCGCTTTTGCGCCGGAGGGGGGGGTAAGCTATTAGTTGCAAACCGCTAAAAAATACCTCGTTTTTGGCGTTTTCACATAAGCGGTTAAAACGGCATACAATGGCAATATGCCGGATAGGATAAAACTACACGATTGCGAATTTTCGATTTGTCAGGGCGACATTTTTAAGGCGGAGGCGGCGGGCGGCTTCGGCGAAAAATATTCGGTTTTGGTTACGGGCTACAACGCGCTGCCCGAGATCGATTTAGAGGCGGAAACGCGCGGGGACGGCCGCCTCGCCGCGCTCGCCGCGCTTTCGGCAAGGCAACCCGCGACCGTCTTTTGCGGCGTTAAAACGCGCCTCGCGGACTTTAAGCACATAAGCGTCGCCGTCTGCCACAAGGGCAAGCTTATAGATATCGTCAACAGAACCTCGAATCCATTCGGCGACGAATACTGCCTTTCCGACAAAATCAAGGTCTTTTTGACCGGACGCGCCGACATCGGCGTTCTTGTGGACTCCGACGTTTTAATCGAAAGCAATTGGGAAAAAACCGCCCCCGTGTGCGACGTTATTTTGAGCATCGTCGCCGGCTCCGACCCCCTTCTTTTGGACGAGGCGACGCGCATCGCCGCCAAGTACGACGTTTCCGCCCTTTTTGTAAACGACGACGATATTAGATGGAAAGACGGCGCTTACGCATAAATGCCTAGCCCCGAATATTATCGGTTATTGATTGATTATTGCGTTAAATTGCGTTAAAACGGTTGCAATTTGCGTTTTTGTGTGGTATAATCGAGTTATATAATTCACACCCGAGGGGACTTCGTTGCGCGTTGCGCGGCCGCGGTAAATTTTTTAATGCCGCGGGCCGCGTTGTGGCGGGGGTTGAACTTCGGGGAGGATACAAACGGAGGTTAATATTTATGTCAAACGTTGTTTCTATGAAACAGCTTCTTGAAGCGGGCGTTCACTTTGGGCATCCCACGCGCAAATGGAATCCCAAAATGAAGAAGTACATCTACACGGCGAGGAACGATATTTATATCGTCAACCTTGAAAAGACGGTGGGACTCATCGACGAGGCGTACGCTTTTGTTAAGGAGGTCGCGCTGTCGGGAAAGTCCGTACTGTTCGTCGGCACAAAGAAGCAGGCGCAGGAGGCCATCGCCCAAGAGGCGCAAAAGTGCGGAATGTTCTACATTAAGGCGCGTTGGCTCGGCGGCACGCTGACGAATTTTGCGACTATCCGCTCGCGGATCGAGCGGCTCAACAAGCTCAATCAAATGGAAAAAATGGGCGACTTTAACATTTTGCCCAAAAAAGAGGTTATAAAGCTCGTTGCCGAGCGCGACAAGCTGGAAGAGAATTTGGGCGGTATCAAGGATATGCGCTCGCTTCCGGGCGCGCTGTTCGTCGTCGACCCCAAGAAGGAGCATTTGGCGGTCGCCGAGGCGCGCAGCCTTAAAATTCCGATCGTCGGAATAGTCGACACCAACTGCGATCCCGACGAGGTCGATTACGTGATCCCCGGCAACGACGACGCTATCCGCGCGATTAAGCTTATAGCGGGCGCGATGGCCGACGCCGTTATCGAGGCGCGGGAGGGCGAGGAGGGTCTTGCCGCCCGCAAGCGCATCGAGGCCGAGATGATCGCCGAGAACGCCGCCAGGGCCGAGGAGGCCGCCGCGGGCGAGTCGGGCGATAACGACATAGTGTTCGACGAGGCGGTCATTGCCGCGACCGACATTCCCGCCGCCGAAATCGACCCCGAAATCGCGGAAAACGCCGAATCGGAAAACGCTTGATAAAACGCGGACAAATTTGTAAGCCGCGGTACGGCAAAGAGCGGCGTTCGGATAATAAAGAATTTATAAAAAACAGGAGAATAACATAATTATGGCATTTACGGCAAAAGACGTGGCGCGGCTGCGCGAGATTACGGGCGCGGGTATGATGGACTGCAAAAAGGCGCTTACCCACACCGACGGAGATATGGACAAGGCGACGGAGTATCTGCGCGAGATAGGCGTATCGGTCGCCGCTAAAAAGGCGGGCAGAATCGCGTCCGAGGGCGCGGTGGCGGCAGCCGTTTCCGCCGACAAAAAAGTCGGGGCGCTCGTCGAGGTCAACTGCGAGTCCGATTTTGTGGGCAAGTCCGAGCCCTTTACGGAGCTTTGCGCGGCTATCGCAAAGCAAATTGCGAAGACTAACCCCGCCGACTGCGACGCGCTTTTGGACACTAAGACGGACGGCGGCGAAACGGTTCGCGATTTAATCAACAACGCCACCGTCAAAATCGGCGAAAAGCTGTCGCTGCGCCGCTTTGTAAGGTTCGAGAACAAGAACGGCTACCAGGAATTTTACATTCATATGGGCGGCAAAATCGGCGTCCTTTTGGAATTTGAAACGGGCAAGGATTTGTCGGCGAACGCCGAGTTCGGCGCGGTTTGCCACGACATAGCCATGCATATCGCGGCTATCGCCCCCAAGTACGTGTACGAGTCCGAGGTTCCCGCCGCCGAGGCGGAGCGCGAAATGGGTATTTTGCGGGCGCAGGCGCTTAACGAGGGCAAGCCCGAGGCGGTCGTCGAAAAGATGATACAGGGGCGTATTCGCAAGTATTTTAACGAAATTTGCCTTATTAAGCAGGAATTTGTCAAGGATCCGTCCGTTACGGTCGGCAAGCTCGTCGAGGACACCGCCAAAAAGCTCGGGACGGACGTTAAAATCGTCAGGTTCGAGAAGTTAATTATGGGCGAGGGGCTCGAAAAAAAGAACGACAATCTTGCCGAGGAAGTCGCCAAAATGCAGAATAAGTAACCGACGCGGGACGCTAATATAATTTTGGCGTCCCGTTTTTTTCAAGGTTTCCGGACGCGGACAAATACGGAATTTTACGGAGATAACGCAATATGTATAAAAGAATTTTGCTAAAAATCAGCGGCGAGGCGTTGGCGGGCGGCGGCGTGGGCATAGACCCCAAAATGGTCGAACACGTCGTCGATCAGCTTGTAACCCTTCACGCCGGGGGGCTCGAAATCGCCGTGGTTGTGGGCGGCGGCAACTTTTGGCGCGGCCGTCAGGGCATCAAGATGGACAGGGTAACCGCCGACCATATGGGTATGCTTGCCACTATTATGAACGCGCTCGCCTTGCAGGACGCCATCGAAAAAAAGGGCGTGCAAACGCGCGTGCAGACGGCGCTGTCGATTCCGTCCGTCGCAGAACCCTATATTTTGCGCAAGGCGCTCCGCCACTTCGAGTGCCGCCGCATAGTGATATTCGCCTGCGGCACGGGCAACCCGTATTTTTCGACCGATTCGGGCGCGGCGCTGCGTGCCGCCGAGATTAAGGCCGAGGTGCTTTTGATGGCAAAAAACGTGGACGGGCTTTACGACAGCGACCCCAAAAAGAATCCCGCCGCCAAAAAATACGACTCCATAAGCTATATGGACGTAATCAACAAGGGCCTGTCGCTTATGGACATAACGTCGATAACCATGTGTATGGAAAATAAGATTCCGATCGTGGCGTTTGGGCTTATGCAGCCGCAAGGGCTTATTCGCGCCGCGCGGGGCGAGAAAGTAGGCACCCTTATAAATTAATTTTTTGCGTCGGGCGGCAAAAGCGACGTTGATGCGGGCTACGTGCAATTTTTTGCCTCAATCGAGTACGTCAATGTACACTCATTCGGCAAAAAAATTTCCTGTTGCCCGCCTGAACGCCGCTTTTGCCGCCCGCTAGTCGCACGCCAAACGTTCACACACATACGAATTATGCTATGCAAAAAACGAACTATGCAAAAACGCTTGAAATAAACGGTTTAATTTGTTATAATGATAGCAACAACGCTTTTGGAGGTGCAAATGGCAATTACTAACGCGCAGGTTCGTCCGGAATTCGATAAGTACGAGCAGCGCTTAAACAAGACCGTCGAGCATTTAAGGTCGGAGCTTTTGTCGGTGCGGGCGGGGCGTGCGAATCCGCAGATTCTTAACAAAATCACGGTGGACTATTACGGAACGCCGACGCCGCTCAATCAAATGGCGAACATATCGGTGCCGGAGGCGCGCACGCTTTTGATTTCGCTGTACGACGGCTCGATGCTAAAAGAGGTTTCTAAGGCGATCACCGCGTCCGACATAGGCATTAACCCCGTCGACGACGGCAAGGTTATACGGCTTATTTTTCCGCAGCTTACCGAGGAGCGCCGCAGGGAGCTTACAAAGCAGATTAAAAAGACGGTCGAGGACGGCAAGGTCGTTTTAAGGAACGAGCGGCGCGATATGGTCGAAATAATCAAGCGGTTCAAAAAGGACAACGCCGTTACCGAGGACGAGGTTTCGCTTTACGAAAAAGAGGTGCAAAAGTCGCTCGATAAGGCGGTCGAGCTTTGCGACAAGCTATTAAAGGACAAGGAATCGGAGCTGCTTGAAATCTAAAAAACCGCCGCAAGCCGCCGCCGCGCCGCTACCCGCCCATATCGCTTTTATTATGGACGGCAACGGCAGATGGGCGCAAAAACGCCTTATGCCGCGCAAAATCGGCCACCGTATGGGCGTGGAGGCGCTCGACAAGCTGGTCGCGTATATGGCGGAGCTCAAAATCGCTTACGTTTCGCTCTACGCGTTCTCGACCGAAAACCGCCTTCGCCCGCCCGACGAGGTGGACGGACTTATCGGTCTTGTGCGCGAGTACTTCGGCGAAAGGGCCGAAAAATTTTTCGCCAAAAAAATCGGGCTGCGCTTTATGGGCGACGTTTCGTACTTTCCGCAAGACGTGCGCGACATTATCGCCGAATCCGCAAAAAGGTGCGCCGCCTTTACCGATACGGTGCTCAACGTTGGTCTAAACTACGGCTCGCGCCGCGAAATCGTCGAGGCGGTCAACGAGGCGGTAAGGCGCGGTAAGCCCGTTACGGAGGACGGCTTTTGCGAGCTTTTGTACACGCGGGGAATGCCGCCGCCGGACATAATCGTCCGCACGGGCGGCGAAAAAAGACTTTCTAACTTTATGCTTTATCAGGCGGCTTACAGCGAATTATTTTTTGTCGACACGCTGTGGCCGGATTTTGGCCCTAAGGATCTCGACGCGGTAATCGCCGAGTTCAACGGCCGCAACCGTCGTTTTGGAAGGGTGTAGATGAAAACGAGAACTTTAACGGGAATATTAGTCGCGCTTGTTTACGCGTCGGTGCTGTTGTTGACGATTTACGTCCACAAGGTTTTTTTCGACGTGTTCGTGCTTTTGCTTATGCCGATCGCGGGCTTAGAGGTCGCAAAGGCGATAGGCAACAAATTCGCAAAGCCGATCGATATATTCATAATTCTTACAAGCATAGGCGGCTATCTGGCGTTTAAGCTTATCGACGCGTACTTGTTCCGAAGTAGCGGCGTAACGATCTACTTCGGCGTTTGGGCGGTTATGCTTATCGCGTGCATAGTCTACTGTATGATTTCTAAAAACAGAACTATGGCGAACGTTACCTCGACCCTGTTCGTACTCGTCTACCCCGTTACCATACTGTTCTATATGCTGGGCCTCAACTATCTGCCGCGCGAGAATTTTAACGTCGCCGCGCTTTTGCTGCTCGTGCTGGTTTCGTCGTTCACCGACACGTTCGCGTACTTTTTCGGCGCGCTTATAAAGGGGCCTAAGCTATGCCCGTCCATAAGCCCGAAAAAGACGGTGGCGGGCGCGCTCGGCGGTATTTTGGGCGGCATATTCGGCGCGGGGATAGCGCTTTTGTTTTCGGTCTACGGCTTTGCAAAAACGCCTATGCTGTCGTCCGACGGCGTTATAAACATTTTGCATTACCTGCTTATAGGAATGATAGGCTCGATATTTACGCAGCTGGGCGACATTGTAGCCTCGTACGTCAAGCGTCAGTGCGCCGTCAAGGACTTCGGCAGAACGCTCCCCGGCCACGGCGGTATTATGGACCGCATCGACGGAATGATTTTGAACACCGTCTTTATCTACGTCTATTTGACGGTGCTGGCGATCTAGATGAAAACAATAGCCGTTTTGGGCAGTACCGGTTCTATCGGCTCGCAGACGCTTAATATAATAAGGCGGTACCCCGACAAATTCCGCGCCGACGCGCTCGTTTGCGGCTCGGACTGTCTTACGCTTGCCCGTCAGGCGCAAGAGTTTAAGCCGTCGCTTGTGGGCATAGCGGACGAATCGGCTTATAAGGAGCTTAAACCGCTGTTGCCGCCCGGCACAAAAATCGTATGCGGCGGGGCGGCGTTGACGGCGGCGGCGTCCGCTCCGGATATCGACGTCGCCGTCGCGGCGGTGTCGGGTATGGCGGGACTCTCCGGGGTTATGGCGGCGATAGAGCGCGGCAAAACGGTCGCGCTCGCAAACAAGGAGTCGCTCGTCGCGGCGGGAAAACTCGTTACGGACGCCGCCGCAAAGAAGGGGGCGCGGATTTTACCCGTCGACAGCGAGCACAGCGCGGTTTGGCAGTGCTTGCAGGGCGGGGTCAACGGCGCAAAAAACCTTTCGCGGATTATCTTAACGGCGTCGGGCGGCGCGTTTTACGGCAAGTCCCGCAAGGAGCTAAAAGCGGTTACGCCCGATATGGCGACAAAGCACCCCAATTGGTCGATGGGCAAAAAAATCACGGTCGACTCGGCGACTATGATGAACAAGGGACTCGAAATTATCGAGGCGGCGCGCCTCTTTTGCACCGACAAAATCGACTACGTTATCCACCCGCAAAGCATAATTCATTCTATGGTCGAATTCAACGACGGGTCGTTGCTGGCGCAAATGTCGGGCTCTAATATGGAGTATCCGATCGCGCTCGCGTTAAGCTATCCCGAACGGTTAGAGAATCCGCTGCCGAAATTCGATTTTACGACGGGCCTTACGTTTTTACCGCCCGACGAGGTTACGTTTCCGCTTCCCGCCCTCGCGCGCGCGGCGCTCAAAGCGGACGGAACGGCGCCGTGCGTGCTAAACGCCGCGAACGAGGCGGCGGTTAAACTTTTTTTGGACGGCAAAATCGGCTTTTTAGATATCGAGGCCGTTGTGCGCGGCGTAACGGAAACCGCCGAAATTCTACAAAATCCTACGTTAAACGACATATTCGCGACGCACGCGTATTGGATCGAAAGGCTCGCGAGGGACTACAAAAATTTTTTGGAGAGGACTTTTTAGTGTTTTTTGAAAGTTTAGGTTATATAATTTTAGCCGTTTTAATATTGCTCCTTATGATAATGATTCACGAGGCGGGCCACTACGCGGCGGGTAAGCTGCTAAAATTCAAAATCAACGAGTTTTCGATAGGGTTCGGGCCTAAAATTCTGCAAAAACGCCTCAAAAACGGCGAACTGTTTTCGCTCCGCGCCGTGCCGCTGGGGGGCTACTGCGCGTTTGCGGGCGAGGGCGAAACGTTCACCGAGGCGCAAACAAAGGCCGGCGCGGACGGCGAAATCTTTGCCGACGCTCCCGCGCCCGCGAATAAAACGGATTCGGACGGCGGCGAAATCTTTGCCGACGCGCCCGCGAACAAGACGGCGGCAAAAGCGGCGGAGGGCGGACTGTTCGTAGAACAAAAACCGTGGAAAAGGCTGATAGTGTTTTTTGCGGGGGCGGGCTTTAACCTTATATCGGCGGTCGTGTTTTCGTTTATATTTATACTCGTAGTCGGCTACGCGTCGCCGTCGGTCGACGCCGTTTTTACGGACGCGGGCGGCTCGCCCTATTGCTCCCTTATAAGCGGCGACGAAATTATAGCGGTGAACGGCAAAAAAATCGGCGTAACAAGGAGCTTCGAGGAGCTTACCGACAAGGTTAAGGAGGGCGAAACCGTTTCGCTAACCGTTATCCGCGCCGGCAAGGAAATCGCTATCGACATAACAAAAAAGCCGGTTACGGACGCCGAGGGCAACGGCTACGTCGGCTTCGGCATAATGACGGCGCGCGGCTACAAAAAGGCGGGCTTCGGTCAAGCTTTGGCCTCGTCCGTGCCGTTCACCGCAAAAATGTCGTGGACGATTTTGGGCGTTTTCGGCAAGCTGATAACGGGTCAAATCCCCCTTAACAACCTTTCGGGGCCCGTGGGAACGGTTACGCAAATAGCGGATCTGTCGCATCAAAATTGGCGCAACATTTTGATTCTGCTGCCGCTTATCGCAAGCAACCTCGCCGTCTTTAACTTGCTGCCGTTTCCCGCCCTCGACGGCTCAAAAATGGTTTTTACCGCCGTTGAATGGGCGAGGGGCAAGCCCGTCAACCGCAAAATCGAAAATATGATTCACTTTGTCGGCATAATCGCCATTTTGGGGCTTGTGGTTACTATCGATTTGATTTCCTTGTTTACACGCTAAACCGCCGGGCGGCGCATGGCGGCGCTCATACGGGCTACGGGCGGCGGCTTGCCCCGATCGGGTATTAGATATACGCTCGTTCTGCAAGCCTCGCCCGTTGTCCGCCCGAGCACCCCTCTTTGCCGCCCGTGAGCCGCTCACATTATAAGGAATCCCTATGAAAAACGTTGTTCAAGTCAAAAATATCAAAATAGGCGGCGGCGCGCCGGTTTCGGTTCAGTCTATGACCAATACGCCCACGTCCGACGCCGCCGCGACGCTCGCGCAGGTTCGCGCCCTTTCGGCGGCGGGGTGCGATATCGTGCGCGTCGCCGTTACTAACGCCGCCGAGGCGGACGCCTGCGCCGCGCTTATCAAGGAGTCGCCCGCGCCGCTCGTCGCCGACATTCAATTCGATTACCGGCTGGCGGTCAGGTGCGCCGATATAGGCTTTAACAAAATCCGCTTCAACCCCGGCAATATCGGCAGCGAAAAAAACGTCGCGGAGCTTGTTAGCGCGTGTAAAGCTAACGGCGTCCCTATCCGCGTCGGCGTAAACGGCGGCTCGCTCGAAAAGGATATTTTGAACGAATTCGGCGGCGCGACGGCCGAGGCTCTTGTCAAAAGCGCCTTGCGCCACGCCGCTATTTTAGAAAAATCCGGCTTTTATAACACCGTGCTGTCGGTAAAATCGAGCTCCGTCAAAACGACCATCGCGGCTAACCGCCTGCTCGACAAGGCCTGCGACTACCCCTTGCATATCGGAGTTACCGAAAGCGGCGCCTTCGACGAGGGGCTTGCAAAGTCCGCCGTCGGCATAGGCGCGCTGCTCCTCGACGGCATCGGCGACACCGTGCGCGTTTCGCTCTCGGGCGATCCCGTAAAGGAGGTCGCGGCGGCGACGAGCATTTTGCGCGCGGCGGACTTGGGGGGCGACTACTGCGAAATCGTTTCCTGCCCCACCTGCTCGCGCTGCAAATACGATATGATGAGCGTTTTACAAGCCGTCCGCGCCGAAACCGCCGGAATAAAAAAGCGGCTCAAAATCGCGGTTATGGGCTGCGCCGTCAACGGCCCGGGCGAGGCGCGGGACGCCGACATAGGTGTCGCGGGCGGCGAGGGGAGGGCGGCGGTTTTCAAGAACGGCAAGGTGCTTTTTACGACGGATTTCGACGGCGTGATTCCCGCGCTCAAAAAGCTTATAGCGGAGTTTACCGATTAAAATGGCAAAGGATCTTATTGCAAAATTTAACGAACAAACGGGCGGCGAATTCGGTTACATAAAGCTGACCGAGGTTGAAGTGGCCTTACGCGAAAAAACCGTTACGCTAAACCTTATTTACCCCGAGTCTAAAACCGCCGAGGTGCTAAAACACCGCGAACGCATTGTCGGCGGGCTTAAAAGGACGCTCGCCCTCAACGCCGCCGTCGAGGTCAAGCTGACGGTCAGCCACTTCGACGCGGACTTTTTCCGCTCGCGGCTTATGCGGTTTTTAGAAAAATACCCCTCCGTAACCGCCACCGTGCCGCCGCAAAGCATAGTCGTAAACGACGGCGAAAATAAGTCCGTCGCAATATCTATGCCGCCGCACATATACGACTACTGCCTGCAAAACAAGTTCGCCGACGAATTAAAGTCGTTCGTTTCGCTAAACTACTGCGACGACATAGCCGTTTCGATAAGCGTCGAAAACCCCGACGGGCCGGACGGCGGCGAGGACGACCCAAGCCCCCTTTCGGACGCCGACGCCGACAAGCCGCGTTTTGTTTTCGACGACGGCGACGGCGGGCGTTTTATATCGGTCAAGGACGTCGACGCGCTTATCGGCGCCCCGATTTACGAAAAAGCGATTTACATAGAGGACGCCAAATCCCCGCGCGAAAGAATGGTCGTTTGCGGCAAATTGGACCGTGTAACCGAGCTTACGCGCAAGCTAAAAGACGGCGAAAAGAAAATCGACAAGTATTACAAGCTGACTATCGAGGACTTTACCGGGTCGATAGAATGCCTTTACTTTCCCAACAAATACACCGTCGAAAAAGCCGCGCTCTTAAAGCAGGGCAAGGAGGTCATCGTGCGCGGCGCACTCGAGCCCGACTCGCGGCGGCGGGACTCTTTCGTCTATTTTTTGCGCGACATATCGTATTGCACGCTGCCCTCCGACTTTAAGCTAAACCGTATGCGCCGCGCGGTCGAGGATAAATACAGAGTCGTCGAGCCGCAAAAATACAAGGTTACCGCGCAGGCGAGCCTGTTCGACGGCGGCGCGTCCGCCGCTCCCTTAAAGCAGCTTGCCGACAAGTCCTTTTGCGTTTTCGACATCGAAACGACGGGGTTAAAGCCCGAGGACAGCGAGATTATCGAGATTGCCGCCGTTAAAATTACGGACGGCAAATTCGACGAAACGTTTCATTCGCTCGTAGACCCCGGCGTGCCGGTTCCGGAGCGTATAACCGAGCTTACGGGCATTTGCGACCGCGACGTTATCGGCAAGCCCAAAATCGACGACGTTTTAACCGACTTTTACAAGTTCAGCGACGGCTGTACGCTCGTGGCTCAGCATATCCAATTCGACTATTCGTTTTTGGCGCTCAAAGGCAAGGCGCTCAATATCTATTTTGATAACGAAAAAATGGACACGGAGTATTTGGCGCGCAAATATTATCCCAATTGGCGCAACTATAAGCTCGACACCATTTGCGAAAAGCTCGGAGTCGAATTAAAGCGTCATCACAGGGCGTTCGACGACGCGTTCGCCACCGCCGAAATTTTTTTGAAAATTATGCGGAATGTGGACGATAACGCTTGATTTTTTTTGCAAGACGTGTTATAATATCACATACTGGGTATGGACTTTTAGGAGCGGGCAAGTTAAGAAGTTGCCCGCTCCTAAACTTTCAAAAGGGAGGCGAACACTATTGAGCAAAATTGCCGAACAGGTAAAGGCGGCGATTGCGCGGGCCGTCGCGGGCGAGAATTGCGAAATCGTCGACGTGGAGTACGAAAGGAAGTACGGCGCTATGCACCTTACCGTATTTATCGACGCGCCCGGCGGCGTTACGCTCGACGACTGCGAAAGAGTGCATAAGGCGATCGACCCCGTCCTCGACGAGCTTAACCCCACGGCGGACGCGCCGTACGTGCTTAACGTTTCGTCGCCGGGACTCGACAGACCGTTCAAGACGCTCCGCGACTTCGAGCGCAACTATAACCGCGAGGTCGAGGTCAAACTGTACGCCCCGCGTCTGGGGCAAAAGCTGTTCGAGGGCGTCCTGACCGAACGGACGGAACACACCACGACTATAACGGCGGACGGGCAAGTCTTAAAGTTCGAAAACGGCAAAATCGCGTTAGTCCGCCCGCTTATAAAGTTTGAATAAGTTAAAAACTAATTTTTAAGGAGTAAAGTTAAAACACAATGGTCAACAAGGATTTTTTTGCGGCGCTCGAAGAGCTTGAACGCGAAAAACACATCAAAAAGGAGATATTTATCGAGGCGCTCGAAACGGCGCTCGCGATAGCCTACAAAAAGCATTCGGGTACGTCGAAGGCCGTTTCGGTCAAGCTAAGCCCCAAATCAAACACGATCAGGATCGTGGCTTTTCAGACGGTCGTCGAAACGGCGGTCGAAAACGAGGGCGAAATATCGCTCGAGGACGCGCGGCTTATCGACAAAAAGTATAAGGCGGGCGACATAGTCAGCGAGGAGGTTTTTTCAAAGGAGTTCGGCCGCATAGCCGCCCAAACCGCCAAGCAGGTCATTATGCAAAAGCTGCGCGAGGTCGAAAGCGAAAACGCCATAAACGAGCTTTCGCAAAAGGAGGACGAGCTTGTGGCGTGCATAGTGCGCCGCATCGACGGCAAAAACGTCTATGTGGAAATCAACCGCTTAGAGGCCGTTCTTATGCCGCAGGATCAATCGCCGCTCGACCGCTTTAACGTGGGCGACCGCATAAAAGTCTACGTCAAAAAAATAAAGACCGGCCCAAAGGGCCCGCAGATAATAGTGTCGCGCACCGTGGCGGGCTTCGTAAAGCGCCTGTTCGAGCTCGAAGTTCCCGAAATCGCGTCGGGGCAGGTGGTAATAAAGGCGATAGTGCGCGAGGCGGGCTACCGCACAAAAATGGCGGTTTGGTCGGGCGATTCCGGCATAGACCCCGTGGGCGCGTGCGTGGGTAACCGCGGTATGCGCGTTCACGCCGTCGTCGCGCAATTAGACGGCGAAAAAATCGACATTGTTCAGTGGGACGAGGACAGCTTGGAGTTTATAGCCCGCGCCCTTAGCCCCGCAAAGGTCGTTATGGTTCAGGTCAACGACGAGGAACGCTCGGCAAAGGCCATCGTTATGGACGAAATGTTGTCGCTCGCGATAGGCCGCGACGGTCAAAACGCGCGGCTCGCCGCCCGCCTCACGGGCTGGAAAATCGACGTCAAGCCGTATTCGTCGCTCGCGCCCGCGGCCGTCGAGACCGACACCGAGGGCGGCGAACACGTCGTCGAGGACGAGCCGATTATCGTGATTCCCGACCCCGCCGCCGACGGCGCGCTCGACATATTCGACGAGGATTTGGGGGAGCTGGACTAAATGGCCGAAAGGAGGACGCCGCAAAGAATGTGCATAGCCTGCCGCCGTACGGCCGACAAAAATACGCTCGCGCGCATAGTGAGGGGAGCGGACGGCGCTATATCGTTCGACGCTACCGGAAAAAAGAACGGACGCGGCGCGTATATATGCTTTAACGCCGAATGCGTCAAAAAGTGCGTCAAGACCCGCGCTCTTAACCGCGTGTTCTCACGCGAGGTGGATAAAAGCGTTTACGATAAACTTACGGAGGATTTTAATGCCGCAAAGGGATAAAATCGAAGCGTTACTGGGGTTCGCGGTACGAGCGTCTAAGCTGGTTTACGGCATAGACAATATAGTCAAGGCGAAAAAAAGATTTTTTTTGCTGGTGCTGTCGTCGGACGCGTCCGACAATCTTAAAGACGCTGCCGTAAAGGAGGCGGCAAAGCGTAAAATAGCGGTTATTCAAACCAAAAAACCCCTGCACGATATAATCCCCAAACAAAACTGCAAACTGGCCGCGCTCGCCGACAAGGGTATGAGCGAGGCGATAAAAATCAATCTAAACGACGGTTATTCATATTTAGGTTCGGAGGTAAAAATTTGACAGATCAAAACGCCAACATCGACGCTAACAAGGACGCGCAAAAGCAGTCCATAAAGCTGCTTAACGCCTCGCTCCAACAGGGCAGCGAGCTTTTTTCGCTTATCAATAATCTTAAAGAAATGCGCCGGGGACTCGACGATGTTATAGCCGCCGAGCGCGAGCGCCTAAACGCGATCGAGGCAAAAAGAATCGAGGAGCTCGAAAAAATCGCGACGGAGGAGCGCGAGCGCAAAAAACGCGAAAGGGAAGAAAAAATAAAGGCGGCGGCGAAAGCGGCCGTCGCGTCCGGCGGCGCCGACAAGACCGGGAACGGAGCGGAAACGACCGCCGACGGTCAAACGGTAACGGCGGACGAAAAACCGGCCGTCAAAACGGACGGAACGCCGCCCGCCGCCGCGGACGGTAAGGGTAACGCGGCGACGCCCGAGCCCGTTAAGCCCGTTACCTCCGGCAAGGGCGACAAGGGCGGCAAAAAGGGCGGTAAGGACGCCAAGGACGGCAAGACCGTACCCGTGATCCGCGAAAGGACGTTCGACACAAACGCCACGCCGTCATATATAAGGGGCAGGCTTACGCGCCCCGAGCCCGTTTCGCCGCCGCCGGGAACGCGTCCGCAATACCCGCCGCGCCCCGGCGCGCTTACGGGTACGGGCGTGAGGCCGCAGTATCCGCCCCGGCCGGGCGCCGCCGCGGGAGCGCGTCCGACGCTTCCCGGCAAGAGCGACGCGCCCGCCTCG
Source organism: Clostridiales bacterium (assembly GCA_031276725.1). Taxonomy (GTDB): domain Bacteria; phylum Bacillota; class Clostridia; order Christensenellales; family Pumilibacteraceae; genus RACS-047. Next base: position 14,382 of record JAISMM010000086.1, read on the forward strand.
ACGCTTACCAAGGAGCGCAAATTCGGCCCCGACAAGAAAAAGGAGCATGTAAGACCCGGCGACGAAAAGAAGGCTATGACAAAGCGGACGCTTATCCGCAAGGGCTTCGTTCAGGATAGTTTCGACGAGGACCGCTCCGTCATAAGGCGGCTCAAAAACAAAAAGCAGAAGGATCAGCCGCTTTTCGTGCCGCAAAGAATCGAAAGGGCGGTCATTACGACCGAAAATCTAACCGTCAAAATTCTGTCCGAAAAAATAGGCAAAACGGCGCAGGAAATCATCAAACAGCTTATGCTTTTGGGCATTATGACGTCGATCAACAGCGTGGTGGACTTCTCCACAATGGAGCTTGTCGCTAACGTTTTGGGCGTGGAGTTGGAGCTGCGGCTCGAACAGACCAAGGAGGAAATCCTCGAAGCGGGCCACGACGAGCTCGACGACGAAAAGGATCTTGTCAAGCGTCCCCCCGTCATCACGGTTATGGGACACGTCGACCACGGCAAAACCTCGCTACTCGACGCTATCCGGAAGACGAACACGGTTTCGGGCGAGGCGGGCGGCATAACGCAGCACATAGGCGCGTATTCCGTTACGTGGAAAGGCGAAAAAATCACGTTTTTGGATACTCCCGGGCATGAGGCGTTCGCCGAAATGCGCGCGCGCGGGGCAAGGATTACCGATATAGCCGTTTTGGTAGTCGCCGCCGACGACGGCATTATGCCGCAGACGGTCGAGGCTATTAACCACGCCAAGGCGGCGAACGTTCCTATTATAGTCGCCATAAACAAAATCGACAAGCCGGGCGCCGACCCCGTGAAAATACGCCAAGCGATGACCGAATACGGGCTTATCGTCGAGGAGTGGGGCGGCGACACGATCACCGTTCCCGTTTCGGCAAAGACGGGCGAGGGCATCGACAAGCTGTTGGAATCGATACTCCTTTTGGCCGAGGTCAACAACTACCGCGCCAATCCCTCGCGGCTCGCCCGCGGCTCCGTCATCGAGGCTAAGCTCGACAAGGGCAAGGGGCCGGTCGCGAATATCATCGTGCAAAACGGAACTCTGCGCGTAGGCGATACGGTGGTGTCGGGCGTTACGAGCGGGCGAATCCGCGCTATGACCGACGACAAGGGACGCGCCATCAAGGAGGCGGGGCCCTCGACGCCCATATCGCTTTTGGGCTTTACCGACGTTCCGGCGGCGGGCGAGCAGGTGTTCGCCGTCGCCGACGAAAAAATGGCCAAGCAGGTCGTCGCGGAGCGCACCGCCAAAATCAAGAGCGAGCAGGTTGTGCAAGCGCCCGCCTCGACGACGCTCGACGACGTGTTCAATCAAATTTCGGCAAGCCGCGTCAAGGATCTGAACGTCATTATAAAAGCGGACGTTCAGGGCTCGGCGGAGGCTATAAAAAGCTCGCTGTCGCGCCTGGCTAACGACGAAGCCCGCGTCAACGTCGTTCACAGCGGCGTAGGCGCTATCAACAAGTCCGACATTATGCTCGCCGAGGTTTCGGGCGCGGTCATAGTGGGCTTCAACGTCCGTCCCGACGCCGAAACAAAGGCGCTCGCCGAGAGCGGCGGCACGCAAATTAAGCTCCACAGAGTAATCTACGAGGTCATCGACGATATAGAAGCGGCTATGAAGGGGCTTATGGCGCCCAAAATCCGCACTACCGTTACGGGCCGCGCGCAGGTGCGCAACGTGTTCAAAATCACGGGCTCGGGCATCGTCGCGGGCTCCTACGTAACGAACGGAAAGATTTTGCGCGGCGGCAGGGTCCGCGTTTACCGCGGCGGCGAGGTCGTCTTTACGGGCGTTATCGGCGGGCTTAAACGTTTCAAGGACGACGTTAAGGAGGTCGCCGAGGGCTACGAGTGCGGCATAAGCGTCGAAGGCTTTTCGGATATTAAGGAACTCGACGAAATCGAATGCTACGTCGAGGAGGAAATCAAGGCGTAGAGTATGGCATACAGAACGGAACGCATAAACGGCGAAATGCAAAAGGCGATCGCCGCCGTAATCGCCACCAAAATGAACGACCCGCGCCTTAGGGGTATGGTGGGCGTTACGGGAGTTTTGACGGCGAAGGATCTAAAAACCGCCAAGGTGTACGTCAGCGTCTACGGCGATTCCGACGCCGCCGCCGGCGCGTTGGAGGCGCTAAAAAACTCGGCGGGCTTTATAAGGCGCGAGCTTGCCGCCGAATTTTCGCATTTGCGCTCGGTGCCGCAGCTTACGTTTATCCGCGACGCGTCCGCCGAGTACGGCGAAAAAATCGACGCCATAATCGGGGAACTAAAAAGCAATGACGCTAAATAGTATATTAAAGGACGCTCCGACCGTCTTAATAGCGGGGCATATGCGTCCCGACGGCGACTGCTTGGGGGCGGGGTTCGCCCTCAAACACGTTTTGCAAAAGCGCGGGCTTACGGCGGATTTTATATGCGACTCCGACGCGCCCGCCCACTATTCCTTTTTGCCGGGATTTAGTTCGCTCAACGAGCGGCGGCTCAAAGTCTACGACCTTTTTTTGTGCGTGGACTGCGCCGACGTTCAGCGGCTCGGCAAGTTTGCGGGCTACCTAAAAACGGCGCGGAGCGTCTGCATAGACCACCACGCCACAAACCGGGGCTACGCGTCCGAGAATCTTATCGACGCGACCGCGTCGAGCACGTGCGAAATTATAACCGCCCTACTCGACGAATCGGGCGAGCTCGACGACGTTTCGGCGTTCTGTCTGTTCGTGGGACTCTCGACCGACACGGGGCATTTTATGCACTCCAACACGAGCAAGCGCACGGTCGAAACGGCGGCGAAATTGCTCGGCTACGCCGTCGACGCGAACCGCGTCGCGAATCTTTTGTACAGGAATAACACGATCGAAAAAACGCGGCTCATCGCCCGCGCCATAAGCTCTATGCGTTTTTTCGGCGGCGGCAAAATCTGCGTCATAACGGTTACCCAAAAGGATTTGACCGAAACGGGCTGCGTTATCGCCGACACCGAGGGACTGACCGACTTCGGCGTGAATATAGGGAGCACCGACGTAACGATTTGCATAACCGAAAGCGGCGGGCGGCTCTACAAGGTGAGCTTCCGTTCTAAGGCGGCGGACGTCGCGGCGGCGGCGGCGGTTTTCGGCGGCGGCGGCCACGTCAAGGCGGCGGGCTGTATGGTGCAGGGCCGCTACGAGGACGTAGTTCAAAAATTGGTAAAAGCGGTAACGGACGGCGCGGATTTTTAGATGACGGGTATTTTGAATATCGACAAGCCCTCCGGCATAACGAGCGGCGGAGCGGTGGCGGCGGCGCGTAAAATTTTGGGCGAAAGGACTGTCGGCCATATGGGGACTCTCGACCCTATGGGAACGGGCGTTTTAATTTTGGGCGTGGGCAAGGCGGCGCGGCTGTTCGATTTTTTTATGAATAAAAGCAAGACCTACGAGGCGGAATTTTGTTTCGGGTACGAAACGGACACGCTCGATAAGGACGGCGCAATTCAAAAAAGCGGCGGCGCGGTGCCGTCGCGCGGCGCTATCGAAGCGGCGGCAAAAAAATTCGTCGGCAAAATTATGCAAACGCCGCCCCGGTACAGCGCCAAAAATATCGGCGGCCGACGCGCCTACGATTTGGCGCGCCGGGGCGAGGACTTTGAATTAAAGCCCGCCCGAATCGAAATTTACGCCGTCGACGTTTTGTCGCAAACCGACGAAAACACCTATAAATTCCGCGTCGAATGCTCGTCGGGCACCTATATCCGCAGTCTTTGCCGCGACATAGCCTACGCGGCGGGAACGCTCGCCACAATGACGTCGATACGCCGCACGCGTTGCGGAGATTTCAGCGTCGGCTCGTCCGTTCCGCTCGACGCGCTGTCGCCCGATTCGCTTATACCGCTAAGCGAAATTTTTAAGGACGCCGCCCGCCTCGATTTGGATATCGGGCTTTACAAAACGCTCAAAAACGGCGTAAAAATTCCGCTCGCGCCGCAAAAAACCGAGCCGTTCGCCGTTTGGTGCGGCGGCGAATTGTGGGGCCTCGGGCGCGTTTCGGACGGCTATTTACGCCTTAATCCTTATCTTTACGGGTAAATTTTATGATTGAAATCGATTTTTTAACAAAATTTAACCGTCCCGTCGTTTTGGCTATGGGCTTTTTCGACTGTGTGCATACGGGCCACCGCGCGCTGTTAACCAAGTGCGCGGCTTTGGCGCGCGCGGCGGGCGCGGCGGCGGCGGCTACGACCTTTTGCAACAACGCCTACAAGCGCTTTAACCCCGATTCCAAGCTGATATACACGTACGCCGAACGGCTTTGTCTTTTCGCCGAGGCGGGTATGGACGCGTGCGTTCCGTTTAAGTTCGACGCCGCGTTCAAGCAAACCGACAAGCGCGAATTTTTGGATTTACTTTTGCGGAATTTGGATATTAAGGCGGCGGTTTGCGGCTACGACTACCTGTTCGGCAGCCGCGGCGGCGGCGACGCGCAATTCTTGCGCGAATATTTTTCCGCGCGCGGCGTCGCCGTTCATATCGAACGGCCCGTAACCTATAACGGCGAGCGCGTTTCAAGCACCCTCGTCAAGGAAACGCTTTCGGCGGGTAATATCGAAAAAGCCAACATTTTGCTCGCCCGCCCCTACTTTATGCAAGGGTCTGTCGAGCGGGGCAGGGGAGTCGGCGCGTCGATTTCCGCCCCCACCGCCAACCTCAAATACTCCAAGGATAAGCTCCTTGCAAAAGCCGGCGTCTACTCCACACGCACAACCCTCGACGGCAATACCTACAAGTCCGTAACCTCGATCGGCCCCAAGCCCACGTTCGACGAGCCGTCTATAACCGTCGAAACCTTTATCGACGGCGTAAGCTCCGCCCTCTACGGCAAAACCCTCCGCGTCGAATTTTTCAAATACCTCCGCCCCCTCCGAAAATTCCCCTCCCCATCCGCCCTCTCCCTCCAAATCAAAGCCGATTTAGAGGCTTAACCATTATAGAACAAAAGCACAAAAAAAGCACCGTGCGTCTTTTGCTTGCTTTTTTTTTGGGGAAGTGTTATAATCTTTACTATGAGTACCAAAGCTAAGAGGATATTGGCCATAATCGCGCTGGGGTTTATGGCGGTTTTCACGGTTTCGTTCGTGGCGTTTTTGATCGACCCCAAAATGCTTAACGGCGTTATCGCGTTTGTGGCTCTGTTTTCGGGCGTTTTCGGCATAGGGCTGTTCTTTGTAATAAAAGGACTTTCCGCCGAAAAAACCTTTAACGGCGCGGACGAACGGGCGGACGGGGACGCGGATGCCGCCGACCCGAAAGACGGCGCGGACGCAGGCGCGAACGACGAAACGAAAGAGGAAACAAACGCAACAAAAGACAAAACGAATTCGGACTATCCAAAAAATTCGTCTTAAACTCGCGCGCCGCTACGGGTTTTGTGTTTTAGGGCATCTTTTCGGTTCTTTTCCGCGTTTTTCGCCGCCGCGCGGCGGCTGCTCGCGCGGCTTACGGAAGAACGCGCAAAATCCATCTAAAATCTTTCACTAAAACACAAAATACTTATTCGGAGTTTTCCAAAAGGCGCATTCGGGTCGGCGTGTCTACGGCGCGCCCGACCGCTTTTTCAGCCGTTTCGTAATATCGATTCCGCTCAATACCGCCGCGGCAAGGCAGAGCGAGGCGACTATTATATAATAGACGGAGCGCGGCATTATGAAGGACGAGAGCAGCAGCACGAGGGCGGCGACGGTGTAACGGCGGCTTTTGTCGGGGGCGAGCGCGTGCCTTAGCGCCCCGCCGCCGCGCGACCGCGACGGTTTTAGCACGATTTCGACGGGCGGCAAAGCGTCGCGGCTTTTCAAAAACGCGTAGGCGCGCTCGTGATCGAACACCGTAACCGCCGGCTCGGGAAGGACGTCGATTAAGTCGCGGCAATCCTTGTCGGCGCCGTCATAACCGAAGCACAGCAGCCTTTTCGCCCGCTTGCGGCAGGCGGCGTACATAGGCGCAAGATTGGCGGCCGTCAGCTTATCGGCGGCGGGTCTTACAAAAACGGCGGTAACGCCCTCGGCCAAAAGGTAGTCGCCGCAGTCCTCGACCGCGTAGGTTTTTTCGAGGGCGGACTTAAAAAGCCCGAGGGCGAACGGCTTGCCGTTATAAATAAGCTGCGTCATAGCCTCCCTTATTCCGGCGTTTTCGCAAGGCTCCCGCCGCTCCCTAAAAAGCGCCGCAAAGTAGGCGACGGCGAGTCCGCCCGTAAGCCCGGCGCAAAGTATCGCGGCGGTATCCCGCGTAAAGTAGCCCGCCGCCGCGACCGAAAGAAAGCCCGCTGCCAAAAACGTTAAAATACCGTCGATAATTCCCGATACGCGGCGTTTTTTCATACGCCGATTATGCCCAAAACCTCTCCCGCCTAAACTCTTAACAAGCGCGGCGGCTTAAATTTATTCAAAAAATCCGTTCAAAATTTTTACGGGAGGCCGAAAAACTGAACACGCACATATTGACAAACGAACCCGAAAATATCGCGCTCGCGGCGTCCGTAATAAGGAACGGCGGAGTCGTCGCGTTCGGCACCGAAACGGTTTACGGACTCGGCGCCGACGCTTATAACGACGCCGCCGTCAAAAAGATATTCCGGATTAAGGGCCGCCCGTCCGACAATCCCTTAATCGTCCACGTGTGCGACGGAGCGCAAATAAGCGGGCTTGCCGCCGCCGTCCCCAAAAACGCGCGGATACTTATCGACAAATTTATGCCGGGGCCGATAACGCTCGTTCTTAACAAGCGCGGCCGCGTAAGCGACGCCGTAACCGCCGGACTGCCCACCGTGGCGGTGCGTATGCCGTCCGACAAAACGGCGCTCGCGTTTATAAGCGCGTGCGGCGTTCCCGTAGCCGCGCCGAGCGCGAACATAAGCGGCCGACCCTCGCCGACGACGGCTAAGCACGTTTACGACGACCTGAACGGCAAAATCGGCTATATACTCGACTGCGGCGAGTGCGCCGTGGGCGTCGAGTCCACCGTCGTAGACGCGCGCGCGGACGTCCCCGTAATTTTAAGGAGCGGCGGCGTACCGATCGAGCAAATCGAAAGGGCCGTCGGCAAAGCCGCGCTCTATACGCCCGCCCAAAACCAAAACGTCCCGCCCTCGCCGGGAATGAAGTACCGCCACTACGCGCCCAAGGCCGCCGTGCTTTTTTCGGCGTTCCACTCGGATATGCGCAAAACAATATCGGCGTATTACGACAGACTCGCCGCCGTCGGCGTAAAGCCCGTAATACTGTGTTTCGACTCCGCCAAAAGGCTCTACGGCGGGCGCGAAACCATAAGCGTGGGCGGCGACAACGCCGACTACGCGCGGCGGCTTTTCGCGGCGCTGAGGGAGGCGGACGAACGGAATTTCGGCGCCGTCATAGCCGAGGGCGTTTCGGATAAGGGCTTAGGCGCGGCCGTAATCAACCGCCTTATCAAGGCCGCGGGAGGCAGAATAATATGAAAAAGAATAAAAGCAAAAAATTCAAGGCGCTGTTCGTTTGTACGGGCAACACGTGCCGTTCGCCTATGGCGGAAATTATTGTGCGAACCGAGCTAAAAAAGCGCGGCAAGGCGGAGGAGTACGCCGTTTCGAGCGCGGGACTTTGCGCCGACGGAGCGTCGCCGATAGCCAAAAACGCGAACGCCGCCCTTAAAGCGTTCGGCATAGCCCCCTCGCGGCGAAGGTCAAAATTGCTTACTCCCGCCGCCGTAAAGCGCGCGGACGCGGTGATTTGTATGTCGGACGCGCACAAAAACGCCGTGCGCGGCTTAAACGGGCACACCGCGACCTACGGCGAAATAGCAGGCGGCGGCGACGTTCCCGACCCCTACGGCGGCGACCTTGACCGCTACAAGCAAACCGCCGGCTTCTTTATACGCACCGCCCCTGCGGTAGTCGATTACCTTGAAAAGATGCGGGAATCGACCGAATAAACAACTAATTGTCGCATATGTTGCCGCATAACGCTTGCAAAAATCAGTTTATTGGGGTATAATAGGGTGTAGTCGATAATTACGGAGGCGAGTTTTGTGGTAGCGATAGGTTCCGATCACGCGGCGTTCGGGTTCAAAAACATAATAGCGCGGTACTTGCGTCAAACGGGCCGCGAGGTTTTTGACGCGGGCGCGTTCGATTCGGTTACGCCCGCCGACTATCCCGACTTTGCCGCCGCGGCTTGCTCGCGCGTCGCGGAGGGCGGGTGCGAAAAGGCTATTTTGGTTTGCGGCACCGGCATAGGAATGAGCATCGCCGCCAACAAAATCGGGGGCATACGCTGCGCCCACTGTTCGGATACGTATTCGGCCAAGATGGCGCGGCTCCATAACGACGCCAACGTTTTGGCGGTGGGCGAGCGCGTTTTGGGCGAGGGGCTGCTGCTCGAAATCGTCGAGGCGTTTTTGTCGACGCCGTTTTCGGGCGAGGAGCGCCACAAGCGGCGTGTCGACAAGATTACGGCGTTAGAGCGGGGGGATTCGTTATGATAACGGAAGCGTTAAACGAGATTATCGCCGCCGAGGAGAGGGCGAAGGACATTATGCGTTTAGCCGACGAGCGCGCGCGCGAAATAGCCGCCGCCTCGCTCGTGCTTTTGGAGCGCGAAAAAGCGGACGCCGCCGCCGCCCTGAAAAACGAGGTCGCCGCCGTTCGCGCCGACGCCGAAAAACGGACGCGCGAACGCGCCGCCGTTATAGAGCGCGAAGCCCGCGAGGAAGCCGACGCCGTTTATAACACGGGCAAAAAGAATCTGCAAAAGGCGGTCGAGTACGCCGCCGAAAAAATAATAAAACTCGTAGAGGAGAGCCGCGGGTAGTGTCTTACGTTAAAATGAGTAAAATCAGAATCGTGGGACTGCGGGCGGAGCGCAACGTCATAATGAACGTTTTGGAGCGTTCGGGTTCGTTCGAGATCGCGCCCACGGGCGAGCTCGGGGCGGGCGAAAGAGTCCGCGAGACCTCGCATTTAGACAAGGTAACGGTAAGGCGCTCGCGCCTCGGCTTTGCCATAGATTTTCTTAACCGCGTTTGCGCCGAGGCGGGTCGGCCCAACAAAAAGCCGGCCGGCCGCGCCGTTATGGGCTACGACGATTTTTACGACGTCGCCGCCAAGGAGTACGAGCTTTTGGCGGCCGTCGACGAGCTTGAAAAAATCAGCTTCGAGCGCGTCGAAATAAAATCGCAAATTAGCAAGCTGCAAAATCTTAACCGCCGCCTTGCGCCGTATAAGTCGGTCGAGGCGAGGTTTTCGGATTTTCGTTCCACCGATTCGGCGGCCGCGATTTTGGCGCTGGGGCCGTCCGCCGCGCCGAATCCTCTTTCCGACGCGGATTTTCCCTCGCACGCCGAAAATTACGGGTGCGCCGAGGGGACGCTTATCGGCGTAATCGTTCAAAAAGCCGATCGCGAAAGTGCGCTCGAAAGACTCTCGGCGGCGGGCTTTGCTCCGTGCCCGTTCGACGGCGATTCCGTTCCCGCCGAAGCGATAGCGCGCAACGACGCCGAAATTGCGCGGCTGGAAAACCGCGACGCGGAGCTTTTGCAGGCGGCTCTCGACTATAACCGCTATATCGACGAGTTTATGACGCTGTTCGACGTTTTGGGCTTAGAGGTCGAAAAGTCAGAGGCGGAGCTCGATTTTGTAAGGACGAATTCGGCGTTCGTTTTGGAGGGCTGGGCGCCGGAGGAAACCGCCGGACGTATCCTCGACGAGGTTCGCTCAAAGACGGACAACGTCGTAACGGCCGTGTGCCAAATCGATAAGGACGACAAGCCGCCCACCCTTAATACCAACGTCAAAATAGTAAAGCCGTTCGAGGGCATCACGAATATGTATTCCGCGCCCGCCTACGGCGAAATCGACCCCAACCCCTTTATGTCGGTTTTCTTTTTTGTGTTTTTCGGCATAATTCTGGGCGACGCGGGTTACGGGCTGGTGCTCAGCGTACTCTGCTTTTTGGCGTTAAAGTTTATTAAGCTCGAAAAATCCGTGCGCGGTATGATTCAGGTATTCGGCATATGCGGCGTGTCGGCCGTCGTCGCGGGGGCCGTGTTCGGCGGCTACTTCGGCATAGCGGGCGCGCCCGCGCTGTGGTTCAACCCTATGGACAACCCCATCTTGATGCTCGCCGTTTCGCTCGTTTTGGGCGTTATTCATCTGTCGGTCGGCTACGGAATCAATATGGTTAAAAAGATTAAAAACGGCCATATCGCCGACGGAATTTTAAGCGTTATCTTTATTTATATGATTTTTATCGGCGTGGGCTTTTTTGCCCTCAATCTGATTATACCGTCCGCAAAATGGTTGACTACCGCCGCCCTTTACACGCTCGCCGCCGCTATGGCGGGAATTCTTTTGACGAACGGCCGCGCCTCTAAAAAGCTCGGCGGCAAAATAATCGGCGGGCTTTCGGGGCTTTACGGGCTTATCAATTTGTTCTCGGACGTTCTGTCCTACGCGCGGCTGTTCGGTCTCGCGCTAAGCTCCGGCGCCGTGGGCTTGGCGTTCAATATGCTCGCGGCAATGTTCTTTACGGGCCCCGTCGGCTATATAATCGGCGCTATTTTACTTGTAGTTTTGCACTCGCTCAATATGGCTCTAAGCCTTTTAAGCGCGTTCGTCCATAATATCCGCTTGCAGTATCTGGAATTTTACGGCAAGTTCTACGAGGGCGGCGGGCGGCCGTTCACGCCTATGGGCGGCAAAACTAAATATGTCCGTTTTCAATAACAACAATATACAACAGGAGGTTTTAGTTTATGACAATGGGTAACGTACTCGGTATGGTAGGGGCGGCCTTGGCCGTGTTTCTCGCCTGCGCGGGCTCCGCGATCGGCGTAAGCCGCACGGGTCAGGCGGGCGCGGGGCTTCTTTCTAAGAACCCGAACAAGTTCGTCGACGTAATGATTTTGCAGGCGCTCCCCGCCACGCAGGGTCTTTACGGCTTCGTCGTCGCGTTTTTGGCGGTGTTCGTCAAAATCAAGTTCGGCGCGAATATGAACCACCTTACCTACGAGGAGGGGCTTAGTATGCTCATACTCTGTCTGCCCGTCGGAATCGCGGGGTTCGCGAGCGCCGTCTTGCAGGGCAGCGTGGCGGTGTCTGGCATCAATATGATCGGCAAGCAGGAAAAGCAGCTCGTCAAGGCGATAGTCCTTACGGCTATGGTCGAGCTCTTCGCGATATTCGCCTTTATCGTGTCGATTTTGGGCGTGCTGCAACTCGGCGTAACGGCTTAACGGGGCATAACCGATGAACGGAAAGGAAGCTATTATAAAAAATATAATAGACGCGGCCGAAAGCGCCGCCGCCGCCGTCGTACGCGCGGCCGAGGCCGAAAGCGCGCAAACGCTCGCGAAGGGCCGGGAGGACGCCGCCGCCAAACGCGGGGCGGAGCTTGAACGCGAACGCGAACGCGCCGCCCTTTTTGTCGAGCGCGGCGCGGCCGCGGCGGTACTCGAAAAGTCTAAAACCGTTTTAGCCGCCAAGCAAAGACTGCTCTCGCTCGTCTACGCCGAGGCGGTCGCAAAGATCCTCAATATGTCGGACAATCTTTACCGCGAGTTTATCGGCGGAATGCTCGCCAAGTATGCCCAAAACGGCGACGAGGTCAAAATCGCCGAGCGCGACGCAAAAAGGCTTACTCCCGAATGGCTCGCGGCGGCGGCTAAAAAGGCGGGCGTTTCGCTTACGCTGTCGCCTAATTACCACACGGGCGGCGGCGGCGTGATTTTGACGGGCAAAAACAGCGACCGCAATATGACGCTAAAAACTCTGGCGGAATTAGTCCGGCCCGAAACCGAGGCGGGCGCGGCCAAAAAGCTGTTCGGATAGTATGGCGTATTACAGCAAAATCTACGCGAACGTTATCGCAAAATACGACGAGGGCCGCCTGTTAAGCGGCGAAAAGCTACGGCGCATAGCCGAGGCCGATTTTGCCGACGCCGTTAAAATGCTCGCCGACTACGGCTACGGCGGCGGTATCGCAAGCCCCCAAAGCTACGACGCCGACGCTTTCATCACCGCCGAAACGGCGCGGCTTATCGAGTTCGTAAAGGAGGACTGCCCCGGCGAGGAGCTTAAAAATTGCCTCCTGAACAGGTTTTACTATTCCGACGCCAAGGTTTATTACAAGCGGAAATTCGTGAACATAGACCCGCGCGACGCGCTGTACGGCTGCTTCCCCGAGCTTGAAAAAGCCGTCGATAGCGGCGACTATTCCGCGTTGCCGCCGTTTTTGGCGGACGCCTACAAGGAGCTTAACGAAAAATCGTTAGAGCGCGTGCCGCCGCCTAAGGAAATCGACGCGGTTTTGACGCGCGCCCTTTGCGCCGACAACGTTTATAACGCCAAAAAAAGCCGCAACCGCGCGCTTATAAAATACGTCGCGTTCGAAATCGACTTCAACAACATTCTTACGGTTTACCGCTTCAAAAAGCTCGGGCTCGACCCCGAAACGCTGTCGGGCGAGCTGTTCGCGGGCGGCGCGCTCGGTATCGACGCGCTTACGGAGCTTTACTGCGCCGACCCGCAAAAAAACGATTTGCCGTTGCTTGCCGCCGACTACGCCGAAACCGTCGAAAAATTGGCGCAAACGGGCGACTTTACGCTCGCGGTGCGCGATTCGCAGGACGCGCTTTACGCATTTTTGGCGGGCGGCGGCGAAAATATGCTGTCGCTGTCGCCGTTCATCAACTACTTTTTGGCGCGTATGAACGAGCTTCGCACAATCAAAACGGTTTTGGTCTGTCTAAAAAACAACGCGCGCGACGAAATTCCGCGCAGAGTGGGGAGCTTCAATTATGATTAAATCGGGCAAAATCGCCGTCGTCGGCGATAAGGACGGCATTCTGGCGTTCAAGGCCGTCGGGGCGGAGGTGTTCGAGGCGTACAACAACTTCGAGGCGAACGACGTCCTGCGCGACCTCGCCAAAAAGGACTACGCCGTAATCTTTATCACCGAACGGCTCGCCGCGCTTATACCCGACACGCTCAACAAGCTAAAAGCGCGGGCGTATCCAACGGTGATACCCATTCCGTCGCAGGGCGGCTCGACCGGCTTTGCTATGGCGGGGTTAAAGAGGGACGCGGAAAAGGCGATAGGCGCCGATATTCTGTTTAATAACGCGGACACATAGCGTCGTCCGCCGCTCGGCGACCGTTGAAAAATTCCCCTCTATGGAGTGCCTCGCCCGTGTATACGGGCTTAGCTCGCGGGCTCGCACGCCCTACAAACGGCTCGGTTCGTGCCGCGTTAGCGACGTGGCGGTTCGGCGACCGTTGAAAAATTCCCCTCTATGGAGGGGTGGCGGCGAATGCCGACGGAGCGGTTCGGCGACCGTTGCCCGTATCCGCCGCTTACAAAACACATCAAAAAAAGGACTGATTATCGTATGAAAGGAAAAATCATCAAGGTTTCGGGGCCGCTTATCGTGGCGGAGGGAATGGCGGACGTCAAAATGTACGACGTCGTGCGCGTGTCGCAAATGCGTCTTATCGGCGAGGTCATCGAGCTTCGCGGCGACAGGGCGTCGATTCAGGTATACGAGGAAACGAGTATGCTCGGCCCCGGCGACGAGGTGTTTTCGACAAACGCGCCGCTTTCGGTCGAGCTGGGGCCCGGGCTTATCGAGGGGATATTCGACGGCATTCAGCGCCCCCTAAATCAGCTTGTCAAAAAGAGCGGCGACCGCATAGAACGCGGCATCGAGGTGTCGGCGCTCGACCACTCCAAAAAGTGGAAATTCGAGCCGCTGTTAAAGGTCGGCGACTCCGTGGAGGCGGGCGACATAATCGGCACGGTGCGCGAAAACGAGATTATCGAACACCGCGTTATGGTTCCGCACGGCGTAAAGGGCAAGCTGACGGAGCTTCGCGGCGGCGAATTTACGATCGACGCGGCCGTAGCGGAGGTCAAGTCGGACGACGGCTCCGTTCAATCGGTTACTATGCTGCAAAAATGGCCCGTACGCAAGGGCCGTCCGTATAAGGAAAAGCTGTCGCCCACCACGCCGCTCATCACGGGTCAGAGGGTTATCGACACGCTGTTCCCCGTCGCAAAGGGCGGCGTGGCGGCGGTTCCGGGGCCGTTCGGCTCGGGCAAAACGGTCGTTCAGCACCAAATCGCAAAGTGGGCGGACGCGGACATAATCGTCTACGTGGGTTGCGGCGAGCGCGGCAACGAAATGACGGATGTTCTTAACGAGTTTCCGCGCCTAAAAGACCCCAAAACGGGTCAGTCGCTTATGAAGCGCACCGTTTTAATCGCGAACACGTCCGATATGCCCGTCGCCGCGCGCGAGGCGAGCATCTACACGGGCATCACGATCGCGGAATACTTCCGCGATATGGGCTACTCCGTGGCGATAATGGCGGATTCGACGTCGCGTTGGGCGGAGGCGTTGCGCGAAATGTCGGGCCGCTTAGAGGAAATGCCGGGCGAGGAGGGCTACCCCGCGTATCTGTCGAGCCGCCTCGCCGAATTCTACGAACGCGCGGGACTCGTCAAGCTGTCGGGGTCGGGTAACCGCGTGGGAGCGGTTACGGCGATCGGCGCGGTTTCGCCTCCCGGCGGCGATATGAGCGAGCCCGTTTCGCAGGCTACGCTGCGCATAGTCAAGGTGTTTTGGGGGCTGTCGAGCTCGCTCGCCTACAAGCGCCACTTTCCCGCCATCGATTGGCTGGCAAGCTATTCTCTGTACGCCGAGCGGCTGTCCGAGTGGTACGACGCCAATATCGGCCCGGAATTCAACGCCTACAAGCGCGACGCCATGCGCGTTCTGCAAAACGAGGCGGAGCTCGACGAAATCGTCCGCCTTGTGGGTATCGAAGCGCTTTCGTCGCGCGACAGACTCACTATGGAGGCGGCAAAGGCGATCCGCGAGGACTATTTGCACCAAAACGCGTTTCACGAAACCGACACCTATACGTCGCTCGTTAAGCAATTCAAAATGCTCAAAATGATTATCGACTACTACAAGCTCGGTATCGTCGCGCTCGAAAAATCGGCGGATTTAGCCGACATTTTGGGCATACCCGCCCGCGAGCGTATGGGGCGGTGCAAGTATATCCCCGAGTCGGATATAGCCGAATTCGACGCTATTTATAACGATATGAAAATGCAGCTATCCGTGTTGGAATCAAAGGATTTATTCTAGGGAGGACGCGATGTTAAAGGAATACCGCACAATAAAAGAGGTCATAGGCCCCCTGATGCTCGTCGAGGGCGTCGAGGGCGTCAAGTACAACGAGCTTGTCGAAATCGAGCAGGAAAACGGCGAAATCCGTCAGGGCAAGGTTTTGGAGGTCAACCGCGACAAGGCGCTCGTTCAGCTTTTCGAGGCCAGCCGCGGGCTCAAAATCTCGTCGGCGCGGGCGCGCTTTTTGGGCAAAAGCATCGAGCTTAAAGTGTCGCTCGATATTTTGGGGCGCGTTTTCGACGGTATGGGGCGCGCGGCCGACAACGGCCCGCAAATCATAGCCGAAAAGCGCGTCGACGTCAACGGCACGCCGATTAACCCCTCCGCGCGCGACTACCCCGACGAATTTATTCAGACGGGCGTGTCGGCGATCGACGGACTCAACACGCTCGTAAGGGGTCAAAAGCTGCCGGTGTTTTCGGCGAGCGGTCTTCCCCACGCCAACCTCGCCGCCCAAATCGCGCGTCAGGCAAAGGTTTTGGGGGCGGAAAACAAGTTCGCGGTCGTGTTCGCCGCCATCGGAATCACCTACGAGGAGGCCGACTTTTTTGTGTCGGACTTCAAGCGCACGGGCGCCATCGAGCGCGCGGTGCTGTTTATGAACCTCGCCTCCGACCCCGCCATCGAGCGCATATCCACGCCGCGTATGGCTCTTTCGGCCGCCGAATATTTGGCGTTCGACAAGGGTATGCACGTGCTTGTAATAATGACCGACATCACCAACTACGCCGAGGCGCTGCGCGAGGTTTCCGCCGCGCGTAAGGAAGTCCCCGGCCGTCGCGGTTACCCCGGCTACCTCTATACCGACCTTGCGTCCATCTACGAGCGGGCGGGCAAAATCCGCGGCAAGGAGGGCTCCATTACGCAGATACCCATACTGACTATGCCCGAGGACGACAAAACGCACCCCATTCCCGACCTCACGGGCTATATAACCGAGGGTCAGATTATTCTGTCGCGCGACCTCTACAAAAAGGGTTTCAACCCGCCTATCGACGTTCTGCCGAGCCTTTCAAGGTTAAAGGATAAGGGCATCGGCGCCAATAAAACGCGCGAGGATCACGCCGACACCATGAACCAGCTATTCGCCGCCTACGCCCGCGGCAAGGAGGCAAAGGAGCTTTCCGCGATTTTGGGCGACGCCGCGCTCACCGACGTCGACAAAAAGTACGCCCGGTTCGCCGAGGAATTCGAGCGGCTCTATATCGCGCAGGGGTTCGAGACGAACCGAAGCATAGCCGAAACGCTCGATTTGGGATGGAAACTTCTTTCGATTCTGCCCAAAACCGAATTAAAGCGCATAAAAGACGTCTATATCGAAAAATATTGGAAGGAATAGGGCATAGATTTTGGCAAGACTCGCTGTAAATCCCACGCGTATGGAGCTTAGGCGGCTCAAAAACCGCCTCAAAACCGCGACGCGCGGCCATAAGCTGTTAAAGGACAAATCCGACGAAATGATTCGCCGCTTTATGTCGTTCATCAAGCAGAATAAACGCCTGCGCGAAGAGGTCGAGGGCGAGCTGGCCGACGCTCTGCGCTCGTTCGTTCTTGCCCGCGCCGTTACAAGCTCCCAGCAAATGGAGCAGGCGCTTTGTATGCCCGCAAAAAAAGTCGTCATCGAGGTCGGCACAAAAAACGTTATGGGCGTCGACGTTCCGTCCCTTACCGTCAGCCCCGAAACCGACGGAGCCGCGTTGCCCTACGCGCTTTTTTCGGCGCCGCCCGAGCTCGACGACGCTATAATAAAGCTGACCGCCCTTATGCGCCGTCTTTTAGAGCTTGCCGAGGTCGAAAAAACCTGCAATATGCTCGCCGACGAAATCGAAAAAAACCGCCGCCGCGTCAACGCCTTAGAATACGTCATAATCCCTCAGCTTAACGAAACCATCAAATACATTCTTATGAAAATGGACGAAAACGAGCGCGGCGCCCTAACCCGTCTTATGAAGGTTAAGTCGATGATCGAGTCCCGCGAAGCCGAAGCAGGCCGCTAAAATTCCGTGCCGGAGCGGCAAATCCGGAACCGCGCCTTGCTAGTGTATGCCAAATACACGTCGCGTCGGCGCGAACCGCGTCTTTACCGCTCCGCCGCGTTTTTAAGCGGTTTTACGGGCGGTGAAAAGCGCGT
>JAISMM010000070.1 GCA_031276725.1 Clostridiales bacterium
TCGCGCCCGCCGCTAAATAATTAAACCACCCTCCCCGGAGGGGAATTTTAGCAATTCCCCGAGAGCGGCGGGCAAGCCGTTAAGAAAGATTATTAAACGGCAAAAGTTATTAATACCGCGCTCGGTTTGCCCCAAAATTCCCCTCTATGGAGTGCCTCGCCTTGTTGACGGGCTTAGCTCGCAAGTTCGCACGCCCTACAAACGGCTTCGCCGTTTGACGGCTCGGTTCGTGGCGGCGAACGCCGCCGGGGTGGGTGAGGGTATTTCTAGGTGGCTTGGCGGCGGGCCAATAGGTACACTTTGGGTCTTTTTTGGCGGGAAATTCGGTAGGGAAAGTAGGGAAATCCCTACTTTCCCTACCGAATTAAAAGCGACCGATACCTGTCGGTTACTCCGCGACCGCAAAAAAACCGCCTCGGCGCAAAAAAACTGCGCAACGAAAACGGATTGTTGACATACTGCTGTCAACAATTATATGCTATACTGCAATTAAGAGCGGAAAATATAATGCGGGGCAAAAAATTCGCGTCCTAAAGCCGGCAAATTTGTTCGGGGGGGGTTCGGAAAACACCTAATAAGTGTGGCGGCTTTAAGGCGGCGGTTTTTTTAGACGGAAACCGACTTGTTTTTGCAGGCAATAGTACCACTATTACCAAAAAAGACGCGCCTTAAAGCCGTACAAACTTGTCCGGAGTTTTCATAAGAGAGGTAAGACAGAGTTAGACAAGATACACAAGAATGTAAGTTTTCATATTATTCAGAGGTTTCCATTGAGGGGAATTGTTATGGTGCAGGCAATTTTCGGTGCGGAAAAGTTGCCGAGAACCGCCCGGCGGCGTCCGTTTTTATATTTCTACCGACCGCCGAAGGCGATTCTTTTGCCGTGCGATTCGTAAATGCTAAGGACTAATTCGACGGATTTTGCGCCCTCGTTTTCGTCGACGGCGAAGGGCGAGCCGGAGATTAACGAGTTGTAAAAGTCGGTTATTATCGCCGCGTGGCCCGCGCCCCAATAGGGCTTTACGTTACCGAGCGGGCTTTGCGTTAAGGGAACTTTTTCACCGTCGACGAACAGAGCGTCGGCTAAAAGGCGGATTTTGCGTTTGCCGACAAGCGCGATTTCGACGGGAAAATTTTCGGCGGCGGCCGTCGTGGCGTAAAAGAGCGCGGAGGCGTTATCGAATTCGATATAGCCCTGCGCGGTGTCCTCGACATCGATAACGTCTTTAAGGTGATAGTTATAAACGTCGGCGGTAACGGAACGCGGCGCGCCCATAAACCACGTAAGCAGGTCGAGCGTATGAATGGCTTGATTGATAAGCACGCCGCCGCCCTCCGTAGCAAAACGTCCGCGCCAATCCGATTGGCGGTAATAGTCCGCGTCGCGCGACCACACCACCGAGCAAAAGCCGCCGGTTGTAAGGTTATCCGCGCACAGCTCCTTTGCGCGGACGTTCGCGGGCAGATAGCGGTTTTGCAGGCACACCCCGACCCGCCCCCTCGAAACGGCCGCCGCCGCCCTCGCCCGCCCACGTCGCCCGCCACGACGAGGAATCGTAATAAAACTGCGTGCGGTACCAATTTGTAATAAGCCAATTTACGCGCTTTAACGCGCCCGTCGCGCCGTCCCGGACAAGCTCCCGCATTTTTTGATAGAGCGGATTGGTGCGCTGGTTATACATAAGCGTGAACAGCGCCTTAGCCTTCGACGCGGCAACGTTCATTTCGAGTACTTGTTTTGTGTAGACCCCAGCGGGCTTTTCGCAAATAGTATGCAGTCCCGCGTTCAGCGCGGCGATAGAGAGCCCGGGGTGGTCGTAATGCGGAACGGCGACTATTACGGCGTCGACGCCGTCGTCCTTCGCCCGCTTTATAAGCTCCCCGCCGGACTCGTAAGCCGCCGTACCGGGCGGACAGATATTCAAAGCCCGCGCGCGTTTATCCGCGTTCGGGTCGGCTATCGCGGCGACGCTTCCGCGCTTTATTTTGCCGTCGTTAAAGAATCCTAAATGGCCGTAGCCCATATTCCCCGCGCCGATTATGCCGAAACGCACCGTATCCTTCATATTATTTACGCCTCCGCTCCGCAACGCTTTTGTATGTTGCGCAAGCTAACCGCCAAGCAATCGAACGGGTCGCCCTCGCAGGTATCCTGTTCGACGCACGCCCACAAAACGCCGGCCTTTTCGCACGCCGCGTATATGCCCTCGTAATCCATATTGCCGCGGAACACGGGCGCCATATCCGTCTTGCCCGCCTCGGGCGGCACGCGCTTATCCTTAAAATGAACGACCGGCATACGCCCAGCAAAATCCCTAATGAACGCCTCGGGCGACAGACCCGCCGTCTGCACCCAATAAAAGTCCGGCAAAAACCCGAACGGTTCCGGATCGGTGTTGTCGCGCAGCCAATAAAGCGGCTTAACGCCGTTAAAATCGATAAACTCGTGCGCGTGATTGTGGTACAAAAACCGCAAGCCCGCGCCTCTAATGCGCGCGAGCGGCTCCTTTAAGTCCGCTAAAAACGCCTTGTAGTCCTCTAAACTCCGTCCGGCAAAGCACCCGAGCCCCACATACTCCGCGCCGAACAGCTTATGCTCGCCGATAACCGCGTCGGTGTCGTTCTTGATGCGGTTAAGCGGCGTATGCGTCGCGCACACGCTAAGACCGAATTCGTCGAGCGCCTCGCGGATTTTAGCCGGATTGTAGCGCCCGAAGCCCGAAATCTGCACCGCGCGGTAGCCTATGTCCCGCACTCTTTTTAACGTGTTATACACGTCCGCGTCCGTCGCGGTAAACTCCCGCACCGTATATAGTTGAGCCGCAATTTTCATATTCCTTCCGTCCTCTTTTCCGTTTTATACGCACCGTATTTCCATCATACCGAGTATACCATAGCCGAAGTTTATTGTAAACTAAATCGCCGCGGCTTTTTATAATGTGCTTTTTTCGCAATGAATTTTTGTGCGCGGTACGCTTTTTTTGCAATGTCGGGCCCTTTCTTTCTTCCCGCAAAAAGCCGCGCGGCTTTTCGGTTTTTTTGGATTTTTTTCGGATTTTTTTGCGTTTTCGCTTGACTTGTCCTCTATGATATGTTATACTGTATATAGTTTTGAGCGGTTGCCGACGACCCGATCACACCGAGGGACGTCCGCGCCGCCGAAGCCGCACCGTCTAAATCACACTACGAGTTCAGACAAGCTTTGTGCTAATCGCCGTAAGGTCGCCGCCGAGGAGGCGGCTTTTTTCTTGCCCGGAGTTTTATAAGCGCGGAACTTATAGTTTAAGCAGATTTTTAATGTTGTTATAGCAAATATCCTTAACCAGCGTTTGCGCGCTTTTGAGTCCGTATTCGCCTTTTTCGACCTTTTCGCCGACGAAGCCGCACAGAATACGGCGAAAGAAGTCGAACCTTGAATAGCCCGAGAACGAGCGCGAATCGGTCAGCATTCCCAAGTTAGTCCCGAGCGCGGCGTATTCCGAAACGACGGACAGCTGCCCGCGTATTCCGCAAAGCGTGTCGTTAAACCACCACGCCGGCCCGATATGAACGTCCGCGAACGCGCCGCTCAAACACGTCAACGGCCTTAACGCGGCGGGGTTAAGCGAATACAGGACGACGGCGGGCCGTTCGCCGTCCGCGAACGCGTCGAGGTACCTAATAGTGTTCGTTATATCGAAGGCTCCCGACATTACGTCGAAGCCCGAATCGCGGCCGGCGGCGGCGTATTTTGCCGAATTGACGTTCCTTAAAACCGAAAAATGGAATTGCGCCGTTATGCCGCGTTTTTTGTATTCCCTTGTTAAGAACAGCAAAATGTTGCCGCCGAGCGAATCCCTTTGGGCGGGAGTAAGCGCGTTTAGATTCGCGAACAGTCTTTCGGCGGCGGCATCGTCCGCCGACGGGTCGGGAAAATCGTAAAAGCTGTGGTCGGAAAGCCTGCAACCCTTTGAAACAAAATAATCCAGACTTCGGATTAAGGCGTCTTTAAGGTCGGCGCAGGTTTTTACGGTTTTGCCGGATGCGGCGGCAAGAGCGCCGAAAGCGTCGGCGTCGAGCCGCAAAATTCCGTCGGGCCGAAAAGTCGGCGCGACCGACAAGCTCCCTTTTTTGCCGTGGTGCTTTAAGTCGTCCCCGGGCGCGTCCGTCGTGGCGGCGAACTCCACGCGGTAGCTTTCTAAAAGACCCGTATTGGATATACTCTTTAATTCGGCGGCCGTTTTGTTATAGATATATCCGGCGGTGTCGGCGTTAATCCCGCACTCTATGCCGAATATGCGTTTGAGCTCCGTGTGCGACCAATAGTACAGCGGATTGCCGATTAACTTCGGCATAACGGAGGCGTACTTAAAAAACTTTTCCTTAGAACCGGCCGCGCCCGTAATATAATATTCGTCCACGCCGCACAGACGCATAGCGCGCCATTTGTAGTGGTCGGCGGCCAACCAAAGATCACCTATATCGCGGTAAACGCCCGCGTCGGAATTGATTCGAGCGGGATCTAAATGGCAGTGAAAATCGATAATCGGCAGTTCCCTGACGGCGTCGTAGAGCCGCCGCGCGCAGGGCGAATCAAGGAACAGCCGTTCGCCGAAAAACTTTTCCATATCAGACCCCCGAATAGGCGGAAAAGCCGCCGTCGACGGGCAGAACGACGCCCGTTATAAAGGATGCGGCGGATCCGCTTAATAAAAACATTAGGGCGCCGTTGAGCTCGTCGGGCTTGCCAAACCTGCCCATAGGGGTCGCCGCCAGGATTTTATTAGTGCGCGGCGTGGGAGCGCCTTTTTCGTCAAACAGCAATTTTTCGTTTTGCGCCGTAACGAAAAAGCCGGGCGCTATGGCGTTTACGCGGATGCCCACGCGCGAAAAATGCACGGCGAGCCACTTGGTGAAATTGCTGACTCCGGCTTTTGCCGCCGAATACGCCGGGATTTTGGTGAGCGGCGTGAAGGCGTTCATCGACGAAATGTTCAACACCGAACAGCCCTCGCGCCCGACCATATCGCGCGCGAAAACTTGCGTGGGCAGGAGCGTGCCCAAAATGTTCAAATCGAAAACGAATTCGACGCCCTTGACGTCCAAATTGAAAAACGTCTTTAACTCCGAATCCGAATCGCCGATTTCGCAATACTCCTTGTCGGTCGTCGCCTTGGGGGAATTGCCGCCCGCGCCGTTAATAAGAATATCGCACTTGCCGAAGTCCTTATTTACCGCCGCGTGCGCCTCCGCTAAACTTTCGCGCGACAAAACGTCGGCCTTGTACGCGCGCGCCGCTCCTCCCGATTTTCGGATCGCGTCGGCGACGGACTCCGCCGCGTCGGGGTTAATGTCTAACAGCGCGACGGACGCGCCCGCACTCGCCAGCGTTCTTGCGAACTCCGCGCAAAGCACTCCGCCCGCGCCCGTGATTACAACGTTTTTGTTTTTCATTTTTATCGCTCCTTAAATTTATTTTGACGGCAAAAAAGACGCGCCTTAAAGTTGCTTAAATTTGTCCGGAGTTTTCATAAGCGCGGCGCATTAAAGCCGCCTAAGCTTGCCCGGGCCTTTCGACCGCCTCGAACAGCCCGTTAAGATACGCCGCGCCCAAGGCTCTGTCGTACAAGCCGTAGCCCGGCTTGCCGTCCTCGCCCCAAATATTGCGGCCGTGGTCGGGCCGCACGTAGCCGTTAAAGCCGTTTTGCACGAGCGCCCTGACGATTGCCGCCATATCCAGACTGCCGCAGTCCGAATAGTGAGCGACCTCGCAAAAGCTGTCGCCCGCGTCGGTATACTTAATGTTCCTTAAATGCGCGAAGTGAATTCTGCCCCGCTTAGCGTACTTTGCCGCCATACTCGCAAGGCCGTTGAAGCGGCCCGCGCCCAAGGAACCCGTGCAGAAAGTCAAGCCGTTATTAAGCTCCGGCACCGCCGAAAATATGTTGTCCAAGTCCTCCTCGCGGGAAACTATTCGCGGCAAGCCGAAAACGTCCCACGGCGGGTCGTCGGGGTGTATCGCCATATTGACGCCGCAGTCTACGCAGACCGGAATCACTTTTTTGAGGAAATATATAAGGTTGTCGAACAGCTTTTGGCGGGTTACGGACTTGTATTCCCCCAGCAATTCTTGCAGCTGCTCGCGCGAATAGCTTTCGTCCCAGCCGGGCAGACGCAGATTTTGCGGGTCGAGCCTTGCAAAATCGTCGTGCGAATACGACAGGGCGTTCGAGCCGTCCGCGTTCGGTGTTTTCAAATTCGTCCGCAGCCAGTCGAAAACGGGCATAAAGTTGTAGCAGACGCATTTTACGCCCGCGTCCGCGACCGCCCTTATATTTTGGGCGTAGTTCGCTATATAGCCGTCCCGCGAGGGTTTGCCGAGCTTTATGTCCTCGTGGACGGGAATCGATTCTATTACCTCCATCGCAAGCCCCGCCGCGTTGCACAGCGCGCGCATACCTTCGAGCGTTTCGCTTTTCCAAACGCCGCCCGCGGGAACGTCGTAGCAGGCCGTTACGACGCCCGACATATTAGGTATTTGCTTTATGTAGTTTAACGGAATAGCGTCGTTTTGTCCGTACCAACGGAAGGTCATTTTCATTTTTATATGCTCCCTTCCTTATATTATAACATAATTCCCGTCGATTACATATTATCATAAATTGCAATTTTGAGCGAATTGTATTGCGTTTTTTGTAAATTTGTCGTATAATACGGGTATGTATTACAATCTTTTGTTTCCGAATTTTACATTCGCGCACAAATTTGACGAAACCCCGTCCAAGAACGGCGAGTTTGAATATCACGTGCATATGATATACGAAATCCTGTTTTTTATACGCGGGCGCGCGTCGTTTGTCATCGAGAACAGGCGGTTTGAGTTGCGCCCCGGCGACCTGCTGTTTATTCCTCCCGGTCAGCACCACAATATCAACCTCGACTATTCGACGCCCTACGAGCGTTACGTGTTAAAGTTTCCCGAATACGCCGTTCCCGAAAGTCTGCTGCCGACCGCCAAAACCAAATTCGGAAGCTACAAAATCGAGGACGCCGCGCTGCTAAACTTTTTTTCCGAAATGGACGCGCACGTGCAAAGGTATAAGGGCAAGGATTTGTGCGGACTTTTGACGTGCAAGCTGAACGAAATACTATACTATTTTTGCCACGAAAACGCCCCGCACGAATTTGAAATTTACAACGAAAATATGACGGAGCTTATAAATTATATAAACCAAAATATCGCGGGCCGCTTAACGCTTGAAGAAATAAGCAAGCGCTTTCACTACTCCAAATCCTACATTTGCAAGGAATTCCGCTCGTGTATGAAAGCGCCTATTATGCGGTACATACGCACCAAAAAAATCTTGATGGCGGAGTCGCTTATAAAGAGCGGAAAAAAACCGAACGATATATTTGAGCAATGCGGATTTTCGGACTACTCGACTTTTTTCAGAGCCTATAAAAAGCTGTTGGGCAAAGCCCCCTCGCGGAAAACTCCGGACAAGTTTAGCCGGCTTTAAGACGCGCCTTTTTTGATAAAGCCGCCGCCGAACGCCCTCTGCTTTTATACCGTCGTTTTACGTTCCCTACGTCAATCGAAAGGGCGCGGATTATGTGAATTTTTGCAAAATTCTATACGCCCAAAGCCGACAGCAAAAAGTTTATGCCGTCGGGGGCGGGGTCGAGCTCGTGAAGACCGTCGAACGCCTTGTATCGCAAATTGTCGGCGCAGTTTTCGGCGGCGGCGTATTCTTTAAGCCGCGCGATTTCGGCTTCGGCGTCGGCCGAGGGAAAAAGCTCGTCGCGGACGGCCGTTTCGATATACAGCCTGCGCGGCAAGATAAGCGAGGCGATTTCGGCGTCCATAAACTTGTTCGCGCCGTTAAAATGCGTCCAGTCCGGCCACGGATATTCGGCGCGGTCGTTAAACCAGCACGACGAAAGCGCCGCTTTTATGCGCGTGTCGGCCGCCGCCGTATAGACGGTGTGTTGCCCGCCGTAGGACAGCCCTACCATTCCGACGCGGCTTTCGTCGATGTCGGCGCGGGCGGAAAAATATTCGATAGAGCGCATAACGCAAAAGACCTCTAACGCCGCGATACTGCCGCCGAGATGCTTTAACTTGACGTCGGCGTCGTGGCGGTCGTACTTTTTTGCGTCGCCGAAAAAGTCCGCGCCCCAAAGCAAAAGCTGAGGCGCGAATACCGTTACGCCGTTACGGAACACGCGCGGAATCATACGGTTGTAGTTGCCCGTCGGGGTGAAAACGCCGTCCAAATATTCCGGCGCGCCGCCGCCGCCGTGCTGGGCGATAATAAGCGCGTTCTTGCCCGCGCTTTCCCCGTGTTCGTACAGCATTCCGTAGAACCAAAAATTCGGCAGTACCTCTAATTGGTAGCGCGTCATAACCATACCGTTAAGCTCGCCGAGCGGCTCCGTTTTGGCGTTAATCCCGCTTTTGAACGACTCGGGATCGTTTAACGGATACCCGAGCATATCGCAAAATTCCTTGCGCAGCTCCTCCTTGCCGCGCTTTGAACGGTATTCCGCGCTTTTTTTTGCCGCGAGCGAATAGCGCTCCGCGATAAGCCGCCCGACGCTTTCGACGTATTCGGCGCGCTGAGGCAGATTATAATACGTCCTTTTAAGCTCCTCGCTAAGCGTAGAAACATCGCGCCCGCCGCCGACCGCCCGCAAAATATCCAATCCGGTTTTTGGCTTTTGATTCGGCTTGCCGCCCGAACCGTTGTCCGCTTTTTTCATAATCTTATACAATCCCCCGTTACAAAACGTTCACGGTCGACGTCTTGTTGTATTCGTTAAAGCAAAGCGCGGTATCGGCGTCGGACGGAGCCGACCACGGATTCAGAACGGACTCGTCGAGCTCGGGAATCGACGGAGCCTTGCCGGATACGTAGGCGTCTAACTTGCTTACGGCGTGTTTTAGGCGCCGCAAAAGTCCGCCTATACGGATGTCCATAACGTCGAAGCCGTGGGGCTTAAAAAGCGTGTCCCAATAGGCGGCGAACGACTCGTAAAAGAGTTCTATTTTGCCGATAAGGGGCTTGTAGTCGCCGGCGATAAGCGCCTTTAAGGCGGCCTTGTCGCCCGCCTTGTACGCCTTGCGCGTCTTTAACCCCAGCGCCGCCTTGACGGAAAGCGCCTCGCAGAGAAGCCGCAGGGGCTTGAATAAAAACGACCACTCGGGGAAGCTTTCCGCGCGTTTCAGCTTGCTTGCGCGGTCGGCAAAAACCTTGCCGATCCCCTCCGTTACCGTGCAGTCGAATATCCCCAAAAGCGGGTCGTTATAGAACAGGTACTTGCTCGGATTAACGTCCGCCCTGCGGGGTTGGTCATCCGCTAATACGTTCGGTAAATCCGCGTACATAAAGGTATCGAACGGCATCCCGACAAGCTCCTCGAAGCCGCGTTTTATGGCGCTTATATCCGTTTCGCCCTCCGCGAACCGCGCCGCCGCGAACAACGACGGCAGAACCGAAAACGGACTGCACGCGCCGCCGTTATCGCCCCACATTGTGATATACGCCTCCGTTACGCCGTGTTCGCGGCACGACTCGAACGCCGATTTTGTGCGGCTTATGCTCATCGCGTTAGACGGCGCAAGTCCCGTCCACGTCCACGCCCCGCCCGCGAACACCGTCGGGTTGTCAAACTCCTTGTGGCGGCGGATCATCGCGTCGTAGCGGCTTTTGTCGTCGGCGTAGTAGTCCCAGTAGACGAGTTTAAGACCCGCGGGGACTTTTTTGCGGACGGACTCCGGAATCTCGCCGTCGGCGTAATATCGACCGCCGAACGACAGCCGGAAAAACATATCGCTCCACATCATACAGCTAAAACCGTACTTCCCCGCGATTTCGACGACGCGCGAAAGGTGGCTAAGCATAAGCTCGTGGCGGTTGACGTAGCCGTGCTTGTCCAAATACTTCCCAAGGCCCAGCATATGCGCCTCGTCCATTCCGATATGCGCCTCGCGCGAGCTAAAACACTCCGCGAGCGTCGCGAAAATGTTCTCGATCAGCTTATACGTGCGTTCCTCGCCCACAAGCAGAATGTCCGCCGCGTCGTTAATCGCGGCGTAGTCCGGCCAGCGGAACGCTTGATTCAGATGCGCCAACGTTTGCACGCACGGTATCAGCTCGACCCCGCGCGACTTGCAATACGCGTCGAGCTCCTTGATTTCGGTCTTACCGTACCGCCCCCGCATATAGCCGAAGTACGGCTCTCCGTTCACCTCGAACGTGTCCTCCGTGTAGAGTTGCAGGGCGTTATAGCCCATCCCCGCAAGCAAGTCCGTAAGCCTTTTGAGCGCGGTCAAATTCATTACCGAATTGCGCGAGCAATCGACCATTACCCCGAGCTTTGTAAACGACTTTTCCATTCCTTATGCCTTCCTTTTTTTGAAAACTCCGGACAAGTTTAGTCGGCTTTAAGGCGCGTCTTTTTTGCCGGCAAACGCCTTCTTTGCTCGATAACAGCGCCGCTATTGCCTGCAAAAACAAGTCGCCCTCCGTCTAAAAAATCCGTTGCCCTAAAACCGTCCCGCTTGTCCGGAGCTTTCTATTGTACGTAATATGCGCTTTGTACAAACATCGCGCATACCGCATTAGTATCGCACATAACACGCGGTTTGTCAAGTGTATAGCGAATAAAAAGACGATAAAATGCGGAAAAATTTACTAATGCCCGGGCGAATTTTATAAGAGATACTTAATGAGGTAATATAAGCCCGCGGTGAAAAAGCGGATTTTTTAGGAGGTCTATTTTGAGGGTTCCACGATGGTTACGGTGCCCTTGCCGCCGTTAAGGCTGATAAGGTCGCCGGTTTTGATGATACCGGTGGCGTTTTTGACGTTGACGACGAGGGGCAGGGCGTATTCGCGTGCGACGACCGCGCCGTGCGAGAGGGCGGAGCCGACCTCGGTTACAAGTCCCTTTATAACGCTGTAATAGGGCGACCAGCCTATGTCGGTAAAGGCGGCTATCATAATTTCGCCGTTTTGCAACAGCTTGGCGTCCTCGACGGTGCGCACGACGCGCGCCCTGCCGACCGCCTCGCCGCGCGATATGGGAGCGCCCGTAAGACTGCGGCCGCCCGACGAGGCAAGCTCCGCCGCCGACACGGCCTTTGGAAAGCCGATATACAAATCGTTGAATTTGAGCTGTTTTTGCTCGTCTAAAAGCCGCCGTCTTTGCAAAGCCTTTTTGACGAGCGCGGGACTTTTGCCGCGTATTAGCCCGCCGATTTCGGCGTGCGTCAAAAAGTAAACGGCGTCCGCGTCCGGCAGCGCGCCCGCCGCCGTCAGCATAGCGGCAAGGTCGGCGTACGCCTCCTTAAAGCGATCCACCACCCTTACGAAGCACGACTTGGTGTATTCGCGGTTATAGACTCCCGCCCGCGCCTGATCGATTATGTAGCCGATAATTTTGCGGCCTATGCCCTTGCGGTTTGCAAGCGCCTTGGCGCGGAACCCGTCCGCCTGCGATTTCGCCTTTTGCGGCTCGACGGCGCCCGATTTAACGACGGTCAGAATATTCTCCGCCAAAGCGGTTCCGTCGTTTTTCCACGAGCGCGAGCGCAATTCCGCCTCGCGTATGGCGCGGTGGCCGTGGCGGGTCAAAAACGCCGAGTACGCCTCCTTGACCTCGCCGTCGGAATTTTCTAAAAATTCGAGTAAGCGGGCGGGCGTAAACGAGGCGGCGGCGGGTTCGGCGGCCAGTACGCGGGCGGCGACGCGGCGCATAGAACGCAGGATGTCGACGCTTTCGATTCCGTCGATATCCTCCAACAACCCCGACAAAAGCTCGCGGGCGTCCGGCTCGCTCATACCCTCGCTCATAAAAACCGTCAAAAGAACGCTGCTCATCGCGCCCGAATGCGCGCTCGTTATGTAGTGCAGATAGGTCGCCGCGTCGAGCTCCTTTAACGCCGCGTCGATATTGCCGTAGTATTCGGACATATCGTCCGAACGCGGAATCGAAAGATTGACGGCCTTTTCGATCTTTTTCATCGCCTTTTTGCGCGAGAACAAAAAGCGCATATACTTGACGCTGTTTATAAGGCGGATCGGCGCGGCGCTTTTTTTCCACGGCGGCGGCGGCGTGTCGAGCTTTTTGCCGCAGATGCTCGCCTCCACGTCGCTCTTTGCCGCGCCGACAATCGACGTCGCCATTTTGTAGATTGTGGTCAGATTAAAAAACAGATGGTTTGAAAAGCTGGTTACGCAGGCGTTCGGCGGCAGTTTTTTGAAGCAACCCGCCTTGAAAAGCATTTTGCGCAAGCCCGCGTCGATCGACAAAACCGACGTTGTGAGCGACAGCGGAGTTACCGCGCCCGGCAGCATTTCGCCGATATTGCACGTGGTGAACACCGTGTTGCCGTCGCCGATTTTGGAGTCGAACTCGTCGATCGTAGCGTCGCAAAGCGTGGTTACGGGCCGCGCCTGCAAAAAAACTATTCGGCCGCTTTTGTCGGCCGCCCACTCCAAATCGAGCTCCGAATTAAAATACGCCTTTGCTTTAAGCGATTCGTCCGCGATTGCGCGCGCCGCCGCCTCGCTTAACAGCTTGCCGCCCGCCTCGATTTTGCCCGTGCCGTTTTCGCCGTATTCGACGGCGTACCTTTCGGCGGCCGCCGCGCCCGAAACAAGGCTTTCGCCGAGTCCCGCGACCGCCTCGATAATCAGCTTTTTTTCGCGCGTGAGGGGGTCGGCGGTAAAGACGACACCCGCCGTAACCGCGTCGACCATTTTTTGCACGACGATATTCATAGACGCGCTCGCCGCCGCCGCGAAAAAGCCGGAGTACGCCCGGGACGTAACGCCGCGCAGGGAGTCGACGCAAGCCCGCGCCGCCCTTATAAACGCCTCGCGGCCCGACACGTTCAGGGTCGTGGCGTACTGGCCCGCCGACGAAAAGTCCGCGCCGTCCTCCGCCGTCGCCGATGAGCGCACCGCGACGCGCTCTAATCCCGACCGCTCAAAATAATCGGCGGCCGCCTCGAAATCGGCGTCGCCGTCCGGCTCCGTAATAACAAAGCCGGGGGCGACGGTAAGTCCCGCGCGTATAAGCCCGGCGAGTCCCCTCGCCTTGCCGCCGACCGCGCCGTAAAGCTCGCGGGGCAGTTCGTTAAGCCCGTAAATTTTCATATATACCTCTTCGAACCCGTATAGTCGAAACGGGTTCATATTTTATTTTGTGAAAGAAATGAACGTTAAAAGTTTTACCAATCCGAAACGCCCTATCTAAATGCCCGGTTGAGGAAAGCTTAGGACAAGCGCGGCGACTTTAAGTCGCCGGATTTTTTAGACGTAAATCGACCCGTTTTTGCAGGCAATAGCGCCGCTATCGGCAAAAAAAGATTCGCCTTAAAGCCGCCTGAACTTATTCGGAGTTTTATAGGGCAAGCCGGAACGCGTAGCCCGTACGGGCGCCCCTATTTGCCGCTCTTGTTTAAAGGCCGCCAGCGCGAAACGTCTTTATTATAGGCAAACTCCGCTATGCCGCGGCCGCGAACGCCGTCGACGTAAAATTCGGCGACGCCCTCGTTACACGAAAAATCGCCCTTGAATTTGAACGGACAAACAAAATCGAGCTTGCATTCGACGCGCTTTTTTTCGCCGTCGATCATAGTAACGTCAAAGCCGAAGCTGTCGGGCACGCTGCCGGTTGCGGGAATATCGTCGAGCGGCGTCGCGTCCAAAATGCTTTTGCACGAGTTGCCGCTCATATAGAACCCGGCTTTAAGGTTGCGCACCGACGGATACCGGATAAAGCTGACGTGCATCAAATCGCCGTTTTGCAGCAGAATAATGTTCCAGACGTAGCGGTCGAAGTAGTTCCACTCGCGCACGCCGTAGGAGTGGTCGCGCACGCACGAAAAGCCGTCCAAGCTGATTTTTTTGCCGCCTATATCGATTTTGGCGCTCGCCGTTCCGGCCTGCTCGTAGTGCGTTTGGTGAACCGCGCGGAACGCTTTAAGGTTTGAAAATTTTTCACGGGCGAGCGCGTTCGCCAACGTTTCCGCCGACAGATGGTGCGTAAACTCGAAGCAGTCGCCGGTCCCACTAAACTCGCCGTCCAGCTTAAAATCCACAAGCTCGCCGCCGCCGTAGATTAGCGCCGTTTTGCCGTCCGCACCCGCCTTTTTGACCTTGCCGTCGTAGTGGAATTTGAGCGTTTTTCCCGCCTCGACGCACTCGACGCGCGCGGGGAGCTTTGCCCCCTTCGCTATTTTGTCGCTCTCGGCGACGTAGACCGCGCCGCGCGAATCGCGGTACACGAGCCAAACCTCGTCGTCCTCCGCGCCGCCCCGACGCCCCAGCCGCCAATAAAGACATTCGCCGCTATTGAAGTTGTGCAGCGTAAAATAGTGGCTGTCGTTGTAGCCGTCGGGAGCATCGGGCGGAATGACAAAATTGTCGGCGGCGTCTACGTCGAACCCGCCGCCCGTTTCTTTCCTTTTTATTATAGACCGCCTTATGACGCTTTTTTTGATTGAATGTAATAGTCCCATTAGTAGTAACCTCGCTGTGTTTAGTCGTGCTATGTTTAACTATAACACAAACCGTCCGTATATGCAAGCATATGCGGACGGTTTGTGTTAAGAGAATATCTATTCGCAAAAGCTTAGGGAGGAATTAACGGCGATTCCCCTCTACGGAGGGGAATTTGGGGGGCGGACAATCAACCACCCCGGCGGCGTTCGCCGCCACCCCTCCACGGAGGGGAATTTTTGAACGGCGTTTCAACCCGGTTTATACCGCACAACGGCAATAATACACACAACGGCGATTCCCCTCTATGGAGGGGTGGCAACGGAGTTGCCGGGGTGGTTGAGGATATTTGTAGGTCGCCTTTTAAGGGCGTTGAACGTCGGACGCACTGCCGCCCGATATGCCGCCTGCAATGACCTGCCGCCTGCAATTACCCTTACCACCCCGGCATAAGCGATTGATTGGCAACCACCCCGGCATAAGCGGTTGATTGGCAACCACCCCGGCGGCGTTCGCCGCCACCCCTCCACGGAGGGGAATTTTGCGGGCAAATTATCAACCACCCCGGCGGCGTTCGCCGCCACCCCTCCACAGAGGGGAATTTGGGGGGCAGACGAGCAACCACCCCGGCGGCGTTCGCCGCCACCCCTCCCCGGAGGGGAATTTTTGGGGGCGAGGCGCTACACGGAGGGGAATTTGGGGATATGCCGAGGGGAATTTTGGAGGGTTAGCCGTTTTTGATGGCGTCGACGGGCTTTTTGCGGGCGATTTTGTAAACGGGCAGGAAGGAGGCGATGAAAGCGACAAGCAGACTTGCGCCGAGTATCAATAAGACTTGCCGTATGCTGAAAGTGAACAGGGTGATAAGGAGTCCGAGTTTCGCCCTTAAAGCGTTGTTGATGAGGAACGCGGCGACGAACGTAACGGCGGACGCGCATATGAAGCTGATAAGGGCTATGAGCGCGCTTTCGTTAAAGAAGATGCCGAACACGTCGCTGCTTTTTGCGCCGATCGCGCGCAGGATTCCGATTTCGCGCTTTTTGTAGCTTATGCTGATTGCGATAAAGTTCATAAGCATAAGCCCGGCGAACACGGCGAACCCGATACCGACGTATAGGAACACCTTTGACATACTCTCGACCATATCGTTAATCATATCGAGGGTATTCGACACGGCGTTTACAAGCTCAAAACGCACCATATCGTTTTCTTCGTACGAAAATTCGATTAGCCCCATATCGGATGACTTGTTGTTCTTTAAGGTGGTTA
>JAISMM010000042.1 GCA_031276725.1 Clostridiales bacterium
TATAAGCGTCCGCGGTAATAACAGGCACAAGCCCGTCCTTGCCGAACTTAACGTCCTTCATTCCTCACCGTCCTCTTTCGGCGTATTCAGCAAATTCAACGCCGCCAAATAATCGCTCCTGCCGTCAAGAACGCGGTAGACTCCGATATAGCCGTCCTCGATCTTGTAAACAACTATGTACGGTTTAACAACCCAAAAACGGTAGTCGGATTCTATACCGAATTTGTTTGCCAACTCGCCGCCCGCATACGGATTGCCGCACAGAAAATCAAAAGACGCATATATCGCTTTTGCAATCCTATCGGCGGCGGCGGGCTTGTCCTTTTTGATATAGTCCCGTATTCCGGCAATGTCTTCGTGCGCGGCGCGGGCAATACGTTTTTTACACGTCATACTACAACCCCAATTCCGCGCGGCTTTCCTCAACCGTCATCCAACCCTCGTTGGCGACGGATTCCTCCGCCTCGCGTATCTTTTCAAAAAGGATATTTTGGGCTTCGGCTTTCGACATAGCGGGCAGCTTGACCTCGAACGGCAGTCCCTTATGCAGAACCACCTGATTGAGGAAAATGTTGATCGCCTCGCTCGGCGTGAGCCCGAGCCGCCCCAAAACGCGCTCGGCGTTCGCCTTTAACGCGGGCTCGACTCTTGTATAAACGGTTTCCGATTTTGCCATAATAACTATCCTCCCGATATATATCGTATGCGCAAACAAGCTATGTTGTATGCATATTATAACACGATTCCGCTACAATTGCAAGCAATTATACGGCAATCGTGTTATGAATTTTGACATTGTTTTGATATTTGCCGCCTGTAATTACCGCTTATCCGGAATTTTCTCGGTCGCGGGCGGCGGTTAAGGCGGCGGGCAAATTCAATAGATTGTCGTAAAGCGCCTTGCCTAGGATAGCGCCGTACATTTTGGCGCGGGCAAGGCTTGTTATGTCGGCGAGGGACGAAACGCCGCCGCTCGCGATTATGTTAAGATTGGTTTGTCCGCTCATTTTTATACAGGCGGCGACGTTCGCGCCCTTTAACGCGCCGTCGCGCGAAATGTCGGTATAGACGGCGTATTTAAGCCCCGCGCCGCGCATAGCCCGCCCCAAATCTACGGCGGTAACGGCGGACGTTTCGACCCAGCCGTTGACGGCGGCAAAGCCGTTTTTGGCGTCGATTCCGCCGACGATTTTATCGGCGCCGAAAACCGAAACCGCTCTTTCGACAAGCGCGGGGTCGTTTAGCGCCGCCGTTCCGAGTATCACGCGGCTAACGCCCGTTTGCTCCAACCTATGTTTTATAGCGTCGAACGAGCGGACGCCGCCGCCGAGCTGCACGGGAATTTTGACGCGCCGCGCGATTTTCGCAACGACCGGCAGGTTTACGCCCTCGCCCGTCCGCGCTCCGTCCAAATCCACCACGTGCAAAAATTCCGCGCCGAGCGACTCCCACCTTAAAGCGGTTTCGACGGGGTCGCCGTAGACGGTAACGTCGTTAAAGCCGCCGCGCAAAAGCCGGACGCACCTGCCGCCCAAAATGTCCACCGCGGGAAAAAGTATCATTCCGCCGCGCCCTCCGCGCCGCCGCGAACGCAATCGAAGCGCGTCATTCCAGCGACCCCTTACTGCTCGGGATTTTGTCGCCCACAATTTTGACGGCCGACGAAAGCGCCCTTGCGAGCGACTTAAAAACCGCCTCCGCCATATGGTGCAGATTCGCGCCGCGGATTATATCGACGTGCAGAGTAGTAAGCGAATACGTCGCGAACGCGCGCAGAAATTCCTCGACAAGCTCCGCGTCGAAGTCGCCGATTTTGCCGCGTAAAGATCCGCCGTACTCCAAATACGGCCGCCCGCTTATGTCGACGACCGTGCGGGCGAGCGCCTCGTCCATCGGAACGTACGAAACCGCGTAGCGCGCTATTCCGCGCTTGTCGCCCAAAAGCTCATAGAACAGCTTGCCGAGCGTTATGCCGATATCCTCGACGGAGTGATGCGCGTCCACCTTGACGTCGCCCTTGCAGGCGACCTCCAAATCGAAACCGCCGTGGCAGGCGAAAAGCTCCAACATATGGTCAAAAAAGCCCACGCCCGTATCTATCGCGTTCGCGCCCGACCCGTCGAGATTGAGCTTAATCAAGATCTCGGTTTCCTTTGTCTTTCTTTCCTTAATGCCTTTTCGCATATTAGTACCCTCTTGTCGTCTATTATAGCACTTTATTTTGAGATTTTCAAGCGATTTATACGTGCGCTTGACTTTTCGGCATATGGGCGGCAAAAGCGGCGTCCGGAGGAGCGACGTTCGACTTGCCGACGACGGGCACGTACTTCTCGTACGTAACCGAGGAAACAAGTCAAACGCAGTCCGTATCAACGCCGCTTTTGCCGGCCTAACGGCGTATACGCACAGAATTGGCGTGCGCCCCGAATCCCTCTTGCGTAGCAAGCTCGATAATCTTGTCGGCGTCGGCTAAGAGCGCGTCCTTTTCGTACTTAATGACGCCGATACGCTTCATAAAGTTATCGACCCCCAGTCCCGAAAAAAAGCGCGCGGTGCCGCTTGTGGGCAGAACGTGATTGGTTCCGGCAAGGTAGTCCCCCAACGGCTCGGGGCTGTAATTGCCCAAGAACACCGACCCGGCGTTTTTGACGGAGGCTAAAAGCGCCTCGGGATCGGCCGTGCAGATTTCAAGATGCTCGGGCGCGATCTCGTTCGACAGCTCCACGGCGCGGTTTAGATCGTCGACTATCACGGCGGCGCCGTAGTTTGAGAGCGCGGCCGCCGCCGTAGCCCTTCGCTCCAAGCCTTTAAGTTGCCTTTTTACCTCCGCGACGACGGCCCTTGCAAGCCGCTCGTCCGGCGTTAAAAGAACGCTCATGGCAAGCTCGTCGTGTTCGGCCTGACTAAGTAAATCCGCCGCGACGAATTCGGGATTAGCGGAGCCGTCGGCTATAATCAGAATCTCGCTCGGGCCCGCGATCATATCGATTCCGACGTGGCCGAACACCTCCTTTTTTGCGAGCGCGACATAGATATTGCCGGGGCCAGCGATCACGTCCGCGCGGGGTATGGATTCGGTGCCGAACGCCAGCGCCGCTATCGCGTGCGCTCCTCCGACCCGAAAAATGCGTTTTACGCCGCAAAGACGCGCCGCCGCCATAGTTAAGGGCTGCAAGTTCGCTCCGCCCGGCGTAACCATAACAAGCTCCTTAACGCCCGCGACGACGGCCGGAAGGGCGCACATTAAGACGCTGCTGGGGTACGGCGCCTTGCCGCCGGGAACGTAGATTCCCGCGCGTTCGACGGGGCGCATAACAAAGCCCGTCGCCCGTCCGTCCCGTTTTACGATAAGGTCGCCGCGCTTTTGGCGTTCGTGATACTCGACGATATTGTCCCGCGCCTCGCGGATAGCGGCGTAGGACGCGTCCGAAACCGCCGCGCACGCAGCGTCGATTTCGCGCTCCGTAACCTCGACCGCGGCGGCGTTCAGCCTTACGCCGTCGAATTTTTCGGCGTACTCGAACAGAGCCGCGTCGCCGCGCGCGCGAACGTCGTTCACGATTTTGCGCACCGCGTCGGCCTTGTCGCCGCCCTCCAATCGCGAGCGGTTTCTTATGCGCGACAGATCCCCGTCGGCTTTAATTATCGGTATCATTTTGAATCGCTCCTTTGTCGGATTTTGTCGGTTTTTGGTCAATTTTAGCCGTTTTTCCGTTATTTTCGGCCGTTTCCTCATTAATAACCCGCTTAATGCCCTCGATAAGCGGCAAAATTTCGGCGCTTTTGGTTTTAAGATTCGACTTGTTGACGATAAGCCTCGCGCTTACGGCGGCTATCTCATCCAAAATTACAAGGCCGTTCGCCTCTAACGTCTTGCCGCTTTCGACTATATCGACGATGACGTCGGCAAGCCCGACGACGGGCGCAAGCTCGACGGAGCCGTTCAGCTTTATCACGTCCGCGTCGATATTTTTTGACGCGAAGTACGTCTTTGCGACGTTGACGTACTTGCTCGCCGCCGTAACCGTTCCGCGAGTCAAAGCGCCTTGCCGCCCGGGGAAGCCCGCCAGGCACATACGGCACACGCCGAATTTAAGGTCGGCCATCTCGTAAACGTCGCGCCGCTCCTCCATAAGCGTGTCCTTGCCGGCGATACCCATGTCGGCCGTTCCCCGCTCGACGTAGGTCGGAACGTCGGACGGCTTAACGTAAATAAATCTGTATTTGCCGTCGCCGTCGGACAAGACAAGCTTGCGCGTGGGCGTTTTTAGCGGTTCGCACTTTATGCCGAGCTTTTCGAGTACGTCCACCGTCATTTCGGCAAGGCGGCCCTTTGGCAGAGCAATCGTTATTTTCCGCATTTGACCGCCTCCCTCATTTTGCCGTCGGTAAACACGAACGCGCGTTTTATTCCGCGCGCGGCGCAGTATTTAATGAGCCGCTCCTCGCCGCAAAAGAGCTTGACGACGCGTTCGCCCCGCGCACGCATACGCCCGACCTCGGCGTTTTCGGCGGGCGAAAAGCCGTCCGAAACGTACGCCGCGTCGCAAGGAGCAAGACCCTTAGCCGTAGACCCCTCGTTATCGAGCGCGTTCAAAAGCCGCCTTGTGCCGATGGCGAACCCGACCGCCTCGGTTTGTATGCCGAACTTGTTCCCGAGCGCGTCATAGCGGCCGCCGTCGAGAATCGTTACGCCGGAGCCACGCGCGACGCCGCGGATCACGAGCCCGGTATAGTAGCCGCCCTTCTGCATACCCAAATCGACGGCGACGCGGCTTGCACGTCCGCAAATTTTAGCCGCGTCCAGAACGGCGGAAAGCTTATTAAGCGCGTTTTCGCACCCCTTTCCGCCGCAGATTTTAGCCGCGCCGCCCAAAACCTCCGCGCCGCCGTAGAGCGACGGCAGAGCCAGAAACGCCTCCGCGCGCGCGCCGGTAACGTTCGCGCCCGATAAAGCCGATTCAAGCCCCGTTAAATCCTTGTTATCGATAAGCGGCGCAAAGCGGGCGGCGAGCGCGTCGGGAATCGAAAATTCCTCGCAAAGGCTCCTAAAAAATTCGACGCTGCCGACGTCTAAAAGAAAGTTTTTAAGCCCGGTACTCTCCAACGCCTCGATTGCCGTCAGCACGGTTTCGACATCGCCGCCCGCGCCCGATTCGCCCAAAAGCTCCACCCCGGCCTGCGAAAATTCGCGGCTTCGCGCCGACGAATT
Source organism: Clostridiales bacterium (assembly GCA_031276725.1). Classification (GTDB taxonomy): domain Bacteria; phylum Bacillota; class Clostridia; order Christensenellales; family Pumilibacteraceae; genus RACS-047. Next base: position 5,213 of record JAISMM010000042.1, read on the forward strand.
GTCGGAAAGATATTCAAAGCTGTTCTCGATGTAATAGAGTCGGTTCGGCTCGGACAGGTCGAGCTTCGATGCGGCGATCCGCATAATTTGCAACGTAATGTCGGGGCGCAGAACAAGCAGACTGCCGTCGCTGTCGGTCAGCTTGAACATTTTGTTAAGGCCGCCCCGCCCCAGCGCGTCCGCGAACGCGTCGTAAAATTCGAGCGTCCCCGGCGCGACCCTCTCGTATCCGCGGCCGCGAAAGACCGCCGCGAGCCGTCCCTCGGCAAGCTCCTTATTCGCGCATTCGTCCGGCATATAGTCCTGCACGCCGAACGGCAAACGGTATGACTTCATTTTGTCCTCACTCGCAAGTTACTTTATCACACTACCGTGATAAAGTAATTTTATCACACTATCCCCGCCCTTGTCAAGTGTTTTTACTCGGGAATTTTTAAGCGGCTATTATTTGATAGTCGAACTACCCCGGCGCCAAAGGCGCCACGAACCGAGCCGTCAAACGGCGCAGCCGTTTGTAGGGCGTGCGAGCTTGCGAGCTAAGCCCGTATACACGGGCGAGGCACTCCATAGAGGGGAATTTTGGGGGATATGCCGGGTGCGTCGGACAAAATGCGTACACTTTAAGTCTTTTTTTGGTAGGAAAAGTAGGGAAATCCCTACTTTTCCTACCAAAAATCGGCGGCTAAAATTTAATAATTGAACCGATAAACCCCCCTTCGCATCGTTACGGCAAGGGATTTTTTTGAAAGGCTACATCTTAATAGTCGAACCACCCCGGCAACTCCGTTGCCACGAACCGAGCCGTCAAACGGCGCAGCCGTTTGTAGGGCGTGCGAGCTTGCGAGCTAAGCCCGTCAATAAGGCGAGGCACTCCATAGAGTGGAATGCTAGAAATACGCCGAGTGCGGCGGGCGAGCAATTTTTCGCTCAATAGTTTGTCGGTCGCCATCGGCGCGTTTCTTGAATTCCCCTCCGTGGAGGGGCGGCGGCGAATGCCGACGGGGTGGTTGAGGGAATTCGTAGGTCGCCTTGTAGGGACGTTGGGTGTCGGACGGTTTATATATACCGCCTGCAATGACCCTTACCACCCCGGCACCTACGGTGCCACCCCTCCATAGAGGGGAATGCTAGAAATACGCCGAGTGCGGCGCGTAAGCAACCACCCTGGCAACTACGTTGCCACCCCTCCATAGAGGGGAATGCTAGAAATACGCCGAGTGCGGCGAACAGGCAACCACCCCGGCAACTACGGTGCCACGAACCGAGCCGTCAAACGGCGTAGCCGTTTGTAGGGCGTACGAGCTTGCGAGCTAAGCCCGTCAATAAGGCGAGGCACTCCATAGAGGGGAATTTTGGAAATACGCCGAGTGCGGCGGAGGGGAATTTTTGCGATGGCCGTTACTTTTTAGTCTTGTCCGTTTTGGGAGTTTTGGGGAGGGTTTTGGCGGCGGAGCGGCGCTTTTTGATGCGGCTGACAAGGATAAAAAGGAGTATCATAGCCACAAAAATAGATATCCAAACGGGAATGCCCCAGCCGTGGAAGGGTATGATGCTGCCCTCGACGAAGTAGCACATAAAGGCGATCATAACGGGGCGGGTAAGGCAGATAACGACGGTAAAATAACCGTAGCTCATAGCGGTTATGCCCGCGACCATACACAGGACGTCGTCGGGAAAAAACGGAAAAATCATCATTAAAATAAAAAGAAACCGCCCTTTGCGGTCTAATAATTCGGCATATTTGTCGGTTTTTTCCTTTCCGATCATCCAAACGACCAGTTTTTTACCAAAAATTTTGCCGAGGGCGAACGCGATAAGCGAGCCGATAAGCGTCCCGAGAGTTATATAGACGAACCCGAGCGTGGGGCCGTACAGCTTTGAGCCGATGAAGGCGGCGACGGCGGTCGGCACGGGCAAAAAGATTATTTGAAAAACGACGAGCGCGATAAAGACGATGACGCCCCAGTGGCGCGTTCCGCGTATGAATCGAATAAGAACCTCGGGGTCGCGGAATTTTTCGATAATTCCGGTTTGCTCCAAAACGATATAGCACCCGAAAAGGAACGAAAGCGTTATAAGGGTAACGGTCAGTATTTTGAAGTATGTTTCGTGTTCCTTTGCGTCGGCGTTCGCCAAAAGCGTTCCGAGCGTCGCAAAAACTATGATGCATATCAGGAGGACGATTTTAGGGTATCCGTAAAGATAGACGCACGAAAGCACAAGCATACCAAGACACAGCAGTCCCAAAAGCAATTTTGTTATTAGGAGTCTTGATATAAATTTTTTCATATCTCAATCTAGTTTATGTTTTGCGCTAAATTAATATTATAGAACGACGCTATTATTATTTTTTACACGATCGGGCGCAATTACGGGACGTTTTTGGCGGCGAACCGACCCGACCGCTCAAAAACGCGTCGGAACGGCAAAAACGGGTTTGCGCCGACGCGCGCGTACTTTTCCGTACGTAAGCGGGGCGGGGTTCCGGTTTTGTCGCCGTCCCGCGGATTTTCAGGCGTCGGAACGGCTCTTAATCGCGGCGCGGGCTAATTCGTCGCACCTGTTGTTATGCTCGTTGTCGGCGTGGCCCTTGACCTTTACGAATTTTACCCTGTGTCCGTCTATGGCGGTTAGCAGATTGTTCCACAGGTCGCGGTTTTTGACCTCGCCTTTGTCGGCGGTTTTCCAATCGTTTTGCCGCCACTTGTTCACCCAGCCCTTGTTGAACGCGTCCACCGCGTAGGACGAATCGCTGTAAACCGTAACGGAGCACGGCTCTTTAAGCGACGATATTCCTTGAATTACGGCAAGCAATTCCATTCGGTTGTTGGTCGTTTCGGGCTCGAAGCCGCTGATCTCCTTGCGGCGGCCGTTATAGAACAGCACTGCCGCCCAGCCGCCGGCGCCGGGGTTGCCGCTGCACGCGCCGTCGGTGTAAATATCGACCTCTTTCATAACGCGCTTAACTCTTTTGCGCGGTCGACCGCACGTTTAACCGCGCCCGAAACCGTCGCCGTAAAATTGTTTTCGTCCAAAAATTTAACGCCCTCTATCGTCGTACCGCCCTTACTGCACACGGAATTCACCGCCGATTCGATAGTGCCGAACGCGGTTTTATAATCGGGACAGGCCTTGCCGATTTTGGAGGAAATGTTCGCCGCGCTTCCGCTTATGACGGATAGGCACATATCGAGCGCGCTGTCAAGCGCAAAATTATTCCTTTCGCACTCGCGCAAAAAACCCTCGAAAAACTTGAACACGAACGCCGGCCCGCTGCCGGAAATTCCCGTTACCGCGTCCATTTTTTGCTCGTCCACCCTCGCCGCCGTTCCGAATTCCGTCAAAAGCTCCGCGACGGACGCAAGCTCCTCATCGGTCAAACCGCGCGCGCAGTACGCGTTGAACGACAGATTCAAATTCGCGTTAAGGTTCGGCATAACGCGCACGATTTTTTGCGCGCCCGTAAGCGCCGCGAGCTTATCGATAGTTACGCCCGCCATAATCGAAACGACGGTTTTGCCGCTAAAATCTAAGCCTTGCAGCGCCGCGCCCGCCGCCTGCGGCTTGACGCACAAAAATATCACGTCGGAATTCGCGACCGCGACCGCGTTGTCGGCGGCGGTAACGCAACCGTTCCCGAACGCTTTCAGCTTGTCGGCGTCGGGATCGCTTACCGTGAGGCGCGTCTTTTTTTTACCCAAGGCGCCGACTATCGCCCCCGCCATATTGCCGCCGCCGATAAATCCTATATTATAATTCGATTTTTTCATATTTTGCTCCCGATTATTATTGACTTAACCGCAATAATTGTTTATAATAGTAGTATCGCTCTTAGGGGAGTGGCTCAACGGTAGAGTAGTGGTCTCCAAAACCATTGGTTGCAGGTTCGAATCCTGTCTCCCCTGCCATGTCATTCAATACAAACACCACCAAAGCTACGGCTAGGTATAGACCTAACCGTAGTTTTGGTGATTGTGGCTCTTTTTGAACGGCGTTTTTACTTGGCGTATTCGACGCTGCGGGTTTCACGGATAACGTTGACCTTGATTTGACCGGGGTATTCCATTTCTTTTTCGATTTGCTTGGCGATTTCCTTGGCGAGGAATACGGCGGCGCCGTCGTCGACCTTGTCGGGCTTGACTATTATGCGCACCTCGCGCCCGGCTTGAATGGCGTAAGATTTTTCGACGCCGTCGAACGTGTTGGCGATGCTTTCGAGCTTTTCGAGCCGCTTGACGTAGTTATCGAGCGATTCGCGCCGCGCGCCCGGCTTTGCGCCGCTGATGGCGTCGGCGCACTGGACTAAAATCGCCTCGACGGTCGTAGGCTCTATATCGTTATGGTGTGCGGCTATACAGTGTATAACGTCCTTGCTTTCCTTATACTTTTTGGCGAGATCCGCGCCGATCGTTACGTGCGTACCCTCGACCTCGTGGTCGACGGCCTTGCCGATGTCGTGCAACAGTCCGCCGCGCTTGGCGATATTGACGTCCGCCCCCAGCTCCGCCGCCATAAGCCCCGCCAAATGCGCGACCTCTAACGAATGCTTTAAGACGTTTTGACCGTAGCTTGTGCGGTATTTAAGCCGCCCCAAAACCTTGATAAGCTCGGCGTTTATGCCGAACACGCCCGCCTCGAACATAGCGGACTCGCCCGCCTCTTTCATCTGCGTTTCGAGCTCGCGCTTAGTTTTTTCGACGATTTCCTCGATGCGCGCGGGGTGGATTCTGCCGTCGGCGATGAGCTTTTCGAGCGAGATACGCGCGACCTCGCGCCGCACGGGATCAAAGCCCGACAGCACCACCGTATCGGGCGTGTCGTCGATAATCAAATCTATGCCCGTGGCGTTTTCGAGCGCGCGGATATTGCGGCCCTCGCGGCCGATTATGCGGCCCTTCATATCGTCGCCTGGCAGATTGACGACCGAAACCGTGATTTCGGACGAGTGATCCACGGCGCAGCGCTGTATCGCGAGCGAAACGATTTCGCGCGATTTTTTGTCGGCGTCCTCTTTTGCCGCCGCCTCGATTTCGCGGACGAGCTTGGCGGCGTCGCGCTTTGCCTCGTCCTCGATGGCGTCGATAAGCTCGCGCTTTGCCTCGTCGCGGCTAAGCCCGGAAATCTTTTCGATTTCGGCGAGCATTCTTTGATGCGCCTCGTCGACCTGCGACTTCTTTTCGGCGATTTCGTCCTCGCGCTTTTTGAGCTCCTGACGCGCCGCGTCTAAGGCCTCGCTCTTTTTGTCGAGCGATTCCTCCTTTTTGTCGAGAGATTCTTCCTTTTGCAGGATACGCTGTTCGGTGCGTTGCACCTCGATCCTGCGGTCCTTAATCTCTTTGTCGAACTCTAACCTTTGTTTGTGGATTTCCTCTTTTGACTCTAAAATCGCTTCCTTTCTTAAAGTCTTCGCCTCCGCGATGGCTTCCTCTACCATTCTGTTTGCCAACTGTTTAGCGTCGCCCAGCTTCTTTTGAGAAAGCTTGGCGTTGACTAATATCCCGACAGCCCCGCCGAGCAATAACGCTACGATCGGTAAAACGATGGTCAGCCAAAGAGGAGCAGTTGCGACTACGTAAACGGTAATCAGGCTGTTCATAACTGTTCTCCTTTTTGCAAAAAATATTTATTCTTTAAGCGCGTATAAGGCGCAAAAATTCAAAAAAACTACTCCCTGTAAGTATGATACACTAATACGGTTAAAATGTCAAGCAAATATTCCAAATTATCGCGTCCGGCAATACCGCGTAAATTTTTCAAAAATTTTAGCGGCTACCGCTAATTAATTTAACCGCCCCGCCGTTAACGCGGCGCGAACCGAGCCGCCAAACGGCTTGCCGTTTGCAGGGCGAGCAGCCGCCGGAGCGAAGCCCGTCAACGAGGCGAGGCACTCCACGGAGGGGAATTTTTGGGGAACAACCGAGTGCGGCGGGCTATCAACCGCCCCGTCGGCGTTCGCCGCCACGAACCGAGCCGCCAAACGGCTTGCCGTTTGCAGGGCGAGCAGCCGCCGGAGCAAAACCCGACCGCGCGGGCGCGGCACTCCCCGGAGGGGAATTTAAGGGACTCGCCGAGTGCAGTGCGGCGGGCGCAAGGCCGCTATCGACGCCGCTATTTATCCGCTATTCGGCGGCTTCTTGCGCTACGCTCTCATCCTCGTCGTCGGACGAGGCGAACAGCTCGTCGCTTTTTTCGGCGGCGACGGCGCGGATTTTGGCTTCGAGCTCGGCGGCGAGCTCCTTGTTCTGTTCGAGCATAGAACGCAGCGCCTCTCTGCCCTGGCAAAGCCTTTCGTCGTTATAGCTAAACCACGAGCCGCTTTTGGCGATAATCTTAAACTGCGTCCCGAGGTCGATTATGCAACCCGCGCGCGATATGCCCTTGCCGAAAATAATGTCGAATTCCGCCGTCTTGAAGGGGGGCGCCATCTTGTTTTTGACGACCTTGACCTTTGTGTGGTTGCCTATGACCGTGGTGCCCTCCTTGACCTGCTCGCCGCGGCGGACGTCGAGTCGGATGCTGGAATAGAATTTTAGCGCCTTGCCGCCCGTGGTAACCTCGGGCGAGCCGAACATAACGCCGACTTTTTCGCGCAGCTGGTTGATAAAGATTATGCAGGTTTTGGTTTTGGAGCAAATGGACGTCAGCTTGCGCAAAGCCTGCGACATAAGCCGCGCGTGCGCGCCGATCTTGCTCTCGCCCATTTCGCCGTCGATTTCGACCTTGGGCGTGAGGGCGGCCACGGAATCTATGACGATTATGTCCATCGCGCCGCTGCGGACGAGCGATTCGGTAATATCGAGCGCCTGCTCGCCGTTATCGGGCTGCGATATGTAAAGCCGCGCCAAATCTATGCCGAGCTTGCCGGCGTACGCGGGGTCGAGGGCGTGCTCGGCGTCGATAAACGCGACGTTGCCGTTGCTCTTTTGCGCCTCGGCGATAACGTGGAGCGAAAGAGTGGTTTTGCCGCTCGACTCCGGCCCGTAAATTTCGACTATGCGTCCGCGCGGCAGGCCGCCTATGCCCACCGCCAAATCGACCGAAAGGCAGCCCGTCGAAATCGTTTCGACGTCGTTGAACGTGTTGTCGGTAAGCTTCATAATAGAACCCTTACCGTACTGCTTTTCGATCTGCGCTATGGCAAGCTCCAACGCCTTTTCCTTTTCCTCGTCGGTCTTTGGCGTCGCGATCGTTTTTGTCTTCTTTTCCATATATGGTTCTCCTTTATGTGTTTTATTTAATCGTTTTGTATGTCAACGCCGCTATTTGTCCGCTCCGAGCTCGTGGATTTCTTTAAGCTCGTCGAACCCGCTCTTTTTTAGCCGCTTTAAGAGGCGGAACAGCGCCGCCTTTACGCCGCACTCTATTACTTCGGCGCGGCCGCCGCTAAAACGGTATTTGTAGATATGTATGCCGTTTACGTTGCCGACCGCTATAAAGCAAACGCCCTCCTCGCCGGGCTTTTCCGCCGAGGGGCCCGCGTTGCCGGTAGTCGCGACGGAATAGTCGCAGCCGTTCGCGAGCAGAATATTGGCGGCCATTTCGTAAGCGGTTTCGATGGCGACCGCGCCGTAACGCTCTATTATTTGCGGCTCGACGTTAAGCCGCGCGATTTTGGAGCCGTTAGAATAAGCCGTTACGCCCTCGACAAGCGCCGCGCTTATGCCCGGGATTTTTACAAGCTCCGCCGTTACCGCCCCGCCCGTAAAGGACTCCGCGACGCAAACCGTCTTTTTGTGGACTTTAAGGCAGTCCGCCACCTCTTCGGCAAGCGTGGAGTCGGTCGTCGAGTACGTAACGTCGCCGAGGGCGGCGGCAACGGCCGCGATTACGGCGTCGGCGTCGGGCTTGGACGTTTTTGAGGAGTAGCGGACGCGCGCCTCGCATTCGCCTACGCCCTCTATAAATTTGAACGCGATGCGGTTTTTGTTCTTTATTTGCGCCGTTAGGAGCGCGCGCAGCTCGTCCCCGGTCTTGCCGAACGTCTTAAACACGGCGGTGTTGTAGAACGTTTTGCATTTGCCGTTGAGGGCGGGAATGAATTTGTCGCGTATAAACTCTTTGTCGAAGCCCTCGGTAAAGCCGTACAGCGTGCCGTCGAACTCCAAAATTCCGGCGGCCTTGTCGATAATGTAATCGGCGGAATAAGCGTTGCGGAACGCGTCGGAATCGCCGTATATCAAAACGGCGGCGGCGTCCGCCTTTAAGTATTCGACGGCCGCCCTAACCCCCGCGTCGTCGGACGGGATCGACATAACGCGCCTTACGTCGTAGCCTTTAAGCGACAGCATACGGCAGATTTTTGCCGCGGCGTTGTCCCTTTCAAAGACGCGGTCGGGCGCATCAATTATCAGAATCGATACGTTCATCGGCTTTTTCGCTAAGCACCCCCTTGTTTTTGATGAGGTAATTCGCGCCCGATACGAGCGTCATAACGGCGGCGGCCGCCAAAATTATGAGCCCGCAATACAGAACCGCGTCGCCCGCCGTTTTTGAGAGGGCGGCAATATCGGCGAAGGGAATAAGGAGTATTAGGGCGGTCATTTGCAGAACCGTTTTGATTTTGCCCAAGCCGTCGGCGGCTAGCTTTACCCCTTTTGAGCTTGCGACTATGCGGAAGCCGCTTATCATAAGCTCGCGGCACAGTATCAGCATAGCGCAAACGGCGGTTCCGGTTTGGAACGCGTGGGCGTCGAGCGACACGGCTATAAGGGCGCACGCGACGAGCATTTTGTCGGCGATCGGGTCTAAGAACTTGCCCAAATCGGTTACCATATTGTATTTTCGCGCGATTTGACCGTCGAGCGTGTCGGTAAACGCCGCCAAGACAAACACCGCGCACGCCGCGAAACGGAAAAACGGCAAGGGAATAAAGAAACACGCCATAAAGGCGGGAATCATAAATATTCGCAAAAAGGTTAATTTAGTCGGCAGATTCATTTGTCGCCATCTCCCCCGTAAGGTCGTAATCGTTATAGCCCGTAATAAGAACGTCGTATTCCCGCCCCGCGTCGGCGAAGCCGCCCGTAAAGTACACCCGCGAATCGATTTCGGGGGCGTTGTATTCGGTGCGCCCCACGAACATATTTTTGTCGAAGTCTATGTCCTCGTACAGCACGGCGAGCGTTTTGCCGACCGCTTTTTTGCCCGCCTCGCGCGCGTTGGCAAGGTGCAACTCTCCCAAAATGCCGAGCCGCCGCCGCTTTTCGTCCTCGTCGATTTTGTCGGGCAGGCGGTACGCGGGCGCGTCCTCCTCGTCGCTGTAAGCGAAAAAGCCGACGTTATCGGGCTTGTGCAGTCTTAAAAAGTCGCACATTTCGGCAAAATCGTCCTCGGTTTCGCCCGGAAAGCCCGTCATAAGCGTGGTGCGCACGGATATGTAATTATTTGCGGCGCGGATTTTAGCCAAAAGTGCCTCGATACTTTTTCGCGTGCTTTTGCGGTTCATTCTTTTAAGAACCGAATCGCTCACGTGTTGAAGCGGTATGTCGATATACTTGGCTATTTTGGGGTTGGAATCTATTTCGCGGATAAGCCCGTCCGTAACAAGCTCCGGATAGCAGTACATAAGCCTTATGCGCGTTATAGGAAGACGCGACAGCCGCCGCAAGAGGTCGATAAGCCCGTATTCGCCGTTAAGATCCGCGCCGTAGCGCGTTACGTCCTGGGCGACCAGAATAAGCTCCCTTACTCCCCCGTCCGCAAGGCTTTGCGCCTCGTCGACGAGGCTTTGAATATCCCGCGAGCGGTAGGGGCCGCGGATGGACGGAATCGTGCAGTAGGCGCATTTATTGTCGCAGCCGTCCGCGATTTTAAGATAGGCGTAGTGCGGCGGCGTAGTCAAAAACCGCCCGTAGGGGCAATTGTTGACCGGCGCGGCGGAGGCGGCGGGTTCGGGTTCGCCGTAGAGCCGCGCGAGCGCGCTCACTATGCCGTCGTAATCGGCGGCCGTCAAAAACGCGTCCACCTCCGGCAGATCGGCGGCGATTTCGGTCTTGTACTTTTGCGGCAGACAGCCCGCGACCAACAGCTTTCGGCATTTGCCGTCCTTTTTATAGCGCCCCGCCTCGATAACGGCGTCGACCGCCTCGACGCGGGCGGGCTCGATAAAGGCGCAGGTGTTAATCAAAATCACCTCGGCGGCGGCGAGGTCGGGCGTAAGGCCGTAGCCCGCGGACGTTAAAAGATAAACCATACGTTCCGTGTCGACCCTGTTTTTATCGCACCCGAGCGAAACGACGGCAAGCGACCTCATTCGACGTCCTCGCCGTACCTTGCAAAATACGTTTCGCGCGTAACGAGCACCGAACGCGCCTTGTTGCCGCCGTCGGACTGGCCGATATATTTAAGGTTTTCGAGCTGGTCGATAATGCGCGAGGCGCGGGCGTAGCCTATCGAAAAACGCCGCTGTAAAAACGTAGCCGAAACGGTGTTCGTCTTTATTATGAGTTTGAGCACATCTTGCATAAGCGGATCGGCGTCCCCGTCGTCGTCGCCGCCGCCGTCGTCGTCGTCGCTTTCGGGTTTGACGGCGAGCGCGGCGGAAAATTCCTCGTCGAAGTCGGCGGTGTTATTTTCGCGCACGTAGTCCGCGATCGTAACGACCTCTCCGTCGGTAACGAACGCGCCCTGAACGCGGCGCGGATCGTCCGCCCCTATCGGCGCGTAAAGCATATCGCCGCGCCCGAGGAGCGTTTCGGCGCCGCCCTGATCCAAAATCGTGCGCGAGTCCTGCATAGACGACACCGCGAACGCTATGCGGCTCGGCAGGTTCGCCTTTATTGTACCCGTGATAACGTCGACCGACGGCCGCTGCGTGGCGAATATAAGGTGAATGCCGGCGGCGCGCGCCTTTTGCGCCATACTCATAACGTTGTCTTCAAGCTCCTTGCGGTTAGCGGATAGCAGCATAAGGTCGGCGAGCTCGTCGACGATAAGCACGATGTAGGGCAGCTTTTCGACGTCGCCGCCGCGCACGATATCGAGCTTGTTGTACTCCTGCATATTCTTCACCACGTGCTTAGAAAACAGCAAATAGCGCCGCTCCATCTCTTTTTTAGCCCACTTGAACGCGTTTAGGGCGGCGGAGGAATCCGTGATGATTTGACCCGACAGAAGGTGCGGCAGACCGCGGTAAATTGTGAATTCGACTTGCTTGGGGTCGATAAGAATGATTCTTAAATCGTCGGGCGACGCCTTGTAGAGCATACTTATTATGACGGAGTTAAGGCACGCGCTTTTGCCGCTGCCCGTGGCGCCCGCGATAAGAAGGTGCGGCATTTTGTCGAGCGCGCAAATAACGTTCGAGCCGGCTATGTCCTTGCCGAGGGCGAGCGTGAGCGGCGACGAGGAATTGTTGAACTCCCGCGACGAAATTACGTCGCGCAGCGCGACTATATCGATAAATTCGTTGGGAACCTCGATGCCCACGGCGCGTTTGCCGGGTATGGGCGTTTCGATGCGGATATGACCCTTGCAGGCGAGGTTGTACTCTATGTCCTGCACAAAATTCATTATGCGCTTGATGGGTATGCCGTGCGGCATTTCAAGCTCGTAGCGCGTTACGGACGGCCCGCGCGTAATGCCGATTACGGACGCCGGGAGCTTTAACGCGCTTAAAGTGTCCTCCAATATCCGCGCTCTTGCGTTGCCGTCGCTGTCCTCGTCCGGATTGTCGGCGCGAAAGGACGAGATAAGAAGGTCGAGGGGGGGCGGATTGTAGTGCGTCTTGCGCTTTTTGGGCTTGCGCTCGTACACGTCGGTTTGAACGCTGTCCCGAACGTAGTCGTCGATTTTTATCTGATTTTCGGGTTTGAGGAGGGTCGGCGGCGGCGTTACTATGCGCCCCTCGGGTTCGGTAACGGTGTAGTAGCCCGTAGTGTCGTCGCCGTTAGAAAACGCGGTTTCCGAAAGATCCTCGACCGTTTCGTCGTCGTAGCCGCCGTAGCCGTCAAGCTCATCCATCCCGAACTCTAATTCGGACGCGGACGGCTCGAAATCATCGGGCGTGTCGGACTCGTATTCCGATCCGAAGCCCGGCTTAAAGTCGGCGTCCCGTTCGGACTCCGACCCGAAGTTTAACGGCGACGGAGACTCGAACGGCGGCGTTTCGGATTCGTATTCCGACCCGAACGCCGACGGAGCGTCGCGCCGATCGGGCCCGAAGTCCGCGGTGCGCTCCGACCCGGACGCAAACGGCGGGCGCGGCCCGCTCTCCGTTTCTTTTGCCGCGCCGTAATAGTCGCCGTTCAAAATAGGGCGCGGCTCTGGGCGGCGCGGCTCGGCCGTACGCGTGTCGAATTCGCTTATATTAAGGAATTTGCGCGGCGGCTCGGCGGCGGTTGCGGACGGCGGCTCGGCGGACGCCGGCTTTGGCGCCGTTCGTTCGGCAAGCTCGCGCGAAAGCTGCTCGCCGTTTATGATAGTCCCGGCGTAGGGGTCGGAAATATCCTTGTCGGGAACGGACGGGATCGGCTTCAACCCCGGGATGTCGTCGATATGCACGATTTTGCGCGGCTTTTTGAGCGGCGGCGGGGGCGGCTCGGGGGAAACCTCGGCAGTCCGTATGGAGGGGCCGGCCGTTACGACGGACGGCAGCACGACGGGCGGAACGGTCGCGCCGGAGCCGAACAGAATTTCCATAGCCTTGGCTTTTTTGTCGACGTCGCCGCCGCCGGAGCCGCTCAAAACGGTGGAGTACGGCGTGTTGTACCCCCCCGGGCGCGGTTCGAGCGCCCCGAACGCGCCGCCGTCCGTCTTTATAACGGGTATCGGCGGCTGCTTGGGTATAATGGTGTCGACAAAAAGACCGGGATCGGCGAGCGGCTTTACGAGCGCGCCGGGAGTTCCGGTTTTGCGGAATTCGCGGTCGCCCGCCTCGCCGCGCGGCTTTTGCCTAGGCGCTCCGATAAAAATTTTGTCCCGCGCCGCCAAAACTCCCGTAAGGAGTATGCACACGGAATAGACGACGTACGAAAACGCGAGCGAAACGACCGATTGAATCCCGTAGGCTAAAACGCCGAACACGACGCCGCCCGCCGTAAGACTTTCGGCGTAATAGACGGCGGCGATATACGCGCCTATCCCCTCGCCCATATAGGCGTAGGAGCTGATATTTTGAAAAATCATCGTCGCGAAAAAGGCGACCGAGCATATGCCCGCCACCGTTTTCGGCGCGGCGGTAACCTTGCGCCCGCGAACGGAGGCTATGCCCCAAATAAGCGCGCACACCAAAAGAGGATAGGCGACGAACCCGAACGAGCCGACTACGACGGCGCGGACGAACTCGCTGATAACCCCCATAAATTTGGGAATGCAAGCGCACAGCAAAAGGAACGCCGAGGATATTACGGTAATTATCCCCGTTACGCCGTTATCCGGATTATTTGCGCCGCGCGTGTATTTCTTTTGAGCCAAACCTTGCAACCCCTTGAATAAAATCGGATAGACAAACAGCGGTTTAACGAGCGCCGCTATTTGCCGCTCGTATTAATTATATCATACGGCGGAAAATTTTTCAATCAAAATCGCCGAAAAACAGAAAAATATTAATAATCTTTTTATTGCGCTCCGCAAACCGCGCGGGCGGCAAACCGCGCGGGCGGACGGGTAGCGGAGCGGCGGCGTATTGAACGAGCGTACCCTGACGCGCCCGATTGAGACACCCCGCCGCACGCGGCCCGCGTTAACGCGCGGGCTTATAACCGTCCTTTTGCGATTTGCCCTCTTGGCGGTCGCGGTTTTCGGAATTCTTAGCCGCGTAAATCCTGTACGCGTCGTCGGCGGAAAGTCCCGAATCTAAGCACATACTCACCAAAAAGTGGAGTATGTCGATAAGCTCCTCGCCTATTTTGGAGTAATCGAGCTCCTTTTTGTTTTTCCACCACTTGTAATTGACCTCGTTCATAAGCTCGCCCGCCTCGTTAATCAAGGCGAGGCATTTTTTTTGCATCCACTCCTCGTAGCTAAAATCGAGGCCGCGTCCTTTGACTATCGCGCCGTCGAGCTCCCTTTGCATATCGAAAATTTCACGCAGCATATCCATATTAGTCCGCGCTCCTATAACGCGAATTTTTCGACGTTCACGCCGTGAGCCTTGCCCACGTACGCCGACGCGATTTCTTTTTTTGTGAACAGTCCGTTCGCCAAAGCCGTTATCGCGTCCGCCGTAACCGCGTCGATTTCGCGCAGTTTTTTGTCGATTTCGTACGGCTCGTCCGCCAGCGTCAACAGCTTGCCCGACGACGACATTACGGTCTGAACGCTCTCTTGTGCGAAAATGCACGCGCTTTTAAGCTGGTTTTTGGCGCGGGCGAGCTCGTCGGGCGTAACCCCCTCTTTAAGAAACCGCTTTAATTCGCAAAAAATCGCGTCGAGCGTTTGCGCCGTGTTCCGCGCGCTTATATTGACCAAAATATTGAACGAGCCGTTCGCGGTATACGCCGACGGCGCGGTGTAAATGCTGTAACAAAGCCCCAGCTCCTCGCGCACGCGCTGAAACAGCCGCGAGCTCATAGAACCGCCCAAAACGGTGCTCAAAACGCCCTGAACGGTCGACTGCGGGTCGTTAAAGCCGAGGGACGGAAAGCCGATGCCTATATTGGCCTGCTCGAAGTTGTCGCTTATGCGTTCGGTATGCGTCCGCTTAAAAACGTTCTTGATTTTTTTGCGCTTAGCCGCGGGCGCGCAATCCGCCGCCTCGCGCGTAAGAATATATTTTTTTACAAAGCCGTCCGCTTGTGCGGCCGTTACGTTGCCCGCGACGGCGACGACCATATTGTCGGGGCGGTATTTTTTTGCCGTGTAGGACGCCGCGTCCATACCCGTAAAGCGCCGCACGTTCTCCTTAGGGCCTAAAATGGTTTTGCCCAAGGGGTGGGCGCCGTACAGACTTTTCGCCAAAAGGTCGTAGCAAATTTCCTCGGGCGCGTCCTCGACCATATTAATTTCTTCCTCGACTACCTTGCGCTCGCGGACGATTTCGGCGTCGGGGAACGTCGAATCGAAAAATATGTGCGCCAAAAGCCCGAAGCATTTTTCGGCGTGTTCGTCGATAGATTTAACGTAGTAGCACGTGCATTCCTTGCCCGTGAACGCGTTTATGTTGGCCCCGAGCCGCTCGAACGACTCGGCTATCTCGAACGCCGACAGCTTGTCCGTTCCCTTGAACATCATATGCTCGGTGAAGTGCGAAATTCCGTTGTCGCCGTCGGACTCGTCGCAGCTGCCCGCCCCGACCCATATGCCCGTTACGGCCGACCGCACCGACGGCAGCCGCTCCAAAATAAGCCTTAGACCGTTGTCGTACCTTATAAGTTCTGCCATTGTACCTCCGTATTTTTTGTCCCGTAAAAAATTAGTGTTATAAGACTTCGCTAACCGTAGCGACAGTCAAATTTTGTTCCTTTATCGCGGCGATAATTTTCGGAAGCGCCGCCGCGGTTTGCTCCGTGGGGTGCGTCAAAATCAGATTGCCGCCGCTAAGATTGCGCGTCGCCCGCTCGTAAATAAGCGCGGAATCGCGGTCGCGCCAATCGATCGTGTCCGCCGTCCACATAACGGTTTTGTATCCGAGGTCGGCGGCGGCTTTGATCGCGGCGGGCCCGAACGAGCCGGACGGCGGCGCGAAAAGGCTCATATCGACGCCGACTATACTCTTGACCATTTTGTGCGTAACCTCGATTTCCTCGCGGTTGGCTTTTTCGCTAAGCGCCTTGTGATCCTTGTGGAAATAGCCGTGATTGCCGAGCTCGTGGCCCGCGTCGTAGATTTTTTTAAGCAGTTCGCCGTTTTCCGCCGCCCACATACCGCCCACAAAAAAGGTGGTTTTTACGCCGTGAGCGGCGAATATGTTCAGCATAGGCTCGACGTACTCGCTCCCCCAATAGACGTTTACCATAAGCGACACCGCCGTTTGCGAATCGCCCTTATAGACGGGCGCCTCCTTGCCCTGGATCGGAACGGAATTGTCGGTAAACGTAAACACGAGCATAAACACGACTACGGAGCTTAGAATAAGGTTTGCTATAACGTTGCGGAAAAACCGCGCTTTTTTGTCCATACGCCACCCCGGGAATATACTACTATCATTCTATTCACCGCGCGGGGTATATATGACGCGCGAAAATTTGCCCGCTCCGCCGCCGACGGGGAACCGCCCCGCCGTACGTGCCGGCGCGAACCGAGCCGCCGTACGGCAAAGCCGTTTGGCGGGGGCGCTCCGCAGAGGGGAATTATAAACGGTTAAGACAGCTTTTCGCGCAGCCTTAAATCAATTCTTCCCTTTTCGTCCACCTTTATAACCTCAACCGACACGAAGTCGTCGAGATTGATGACGTCGGTAACCTTTTCGACGCGCTTAGACGATAATTTGGATATGTGAATCATTCCGTCCTTGCCGGGCGCGATATTGACGAACGCGCCGAATTCCAGTATTTTGACGACCTTGCCCTCGTAGATCATACCGGGCGTGGGGTCCTCGACGATAGAAAGAACGATTTTTTTGGCTTTTTCCGCCATTTCGAGGTCTGTCGTCGCGATGAATACGCGGCCGTCCTCCTCGATGTCCATTTTTACGCCCGTATCCTCGATAATCTTGTTGATGACCTTGCCGCTTTTGCCGATAACGTCGCCGATTTTTTCGGGGTCGATGCTAAAACAGATAATCTTGGGCGCGTAGGGCGACAGCTCGGGACGCGGCTTATCGAGAACTTCGAGCATTTTGCCCAAAATATGAAGACGGCCGACCCTCGCCTGCTCCAACGCGGTTTCGAGTATGCTTTTGTCGATACCCTTAATTTTTATGTCCATTTGTATGGCGGTAATGCCCTCGGCGGTGCCGGCGACCTTAAAGTCCATATCGCCCAAAAAGTCCTCTAACCCCTGAATGTCGGAGAGTATCGCGACCTTTTTGGCGTTTTCGT
This sequence comes from Clostridiales bacterium, assembly GCA_031276725.1. Taxonomy (GTDB): domain Bacteria; phylum Bacillota; class Clostridia; order Christensenellales; family Pumilibacteraceae; genus RACS-047. Next base: position 22,132 of record JAISMM010000042.1, read on the forward strand.
CCTTGATGAGTCCCATAGCGATGCCCGCGACGGGCGCGGCGATAGGAACGCCCGCGTCCATAAGCGCGAGGGTCGAGCCGCAAACGCTCGCCTGCGAGGTCGAGCCGTTGGAGCTTAAAATCTCGCTCACCGTGCGGATCGCATAGGGAAAGTCCTCCTCGGGCGGGATAACGGGTTCGAGCGCGCGCTCGGCGAGCGCTCCGTGGCCGATTTCGCGGCGGCCGGGGCTGCGCAGGTTACGCGCCTCGCCCGTGCTGTACGGCGGAAAGTTATAGTGGTGCATATAGCGTTTGAACGTTTCGTCGTCGAGCTGGTCGAGCTTTTGAACCTCGGAAATCGTACCCAAGGTGCAGGTCGTCATAGCCTGACTTTGACCCCGCGTAAAAACCGCCGAGCCGTGAACGCGCGGCAAAACGCCGACCTCGCACCAAATATCGCGGATTTCGGTAAGCTTGCGGCCGTCGGGACGGAAGCCGTCCTTCAATATTTTGGCGCGAACCTTTTCCTTCGTCATATTATAGACGACGTCCTTAATTTCGCGCGTGTTGTCGGGATATTTTTCGGCGAAGTGTTCGAGCGCCGCCTTATCTAATTCGTCCTGCTTTTCCTGACGGGCGGCGCGATCGGTTTCGGCAAGCGCCTTATCGAGGAGCTTGTCCGCGAATTTGCGAACGTCCTTGTCGATTTCGTCCGGAATAACGTAGTACTCCATAATCTTTTTGGTTTTTCCGACCTTTTTGACGATGCCGTCGATAAACTTAACCTGTTCCTTAATTTGCTCGTGCGCGAACATAATGCCGTCGAGCATAACCTTTTCGGACACTCTGTTCGCGCCCGCCTCGACCATCATAATCGCGTCGCGCGTACCCGAAACGCAAAGGTGCATAAGGCTTTTGGCGCGCTGCTCGTTGTCGGGGTTGACGACGTATTCGCCGTTCACGTAGCCCACGACCACCGACCCCGTGGGGCCGTAGAACGGTATGTCCGAGATCGACAGCGCGATCGACGAGCCTATCATTCCGAACACCTCGGGCGGTATGTTGGTGTCGACCGAAAGCGCGGTGGCGACGACCGAAACGTCGTTAAAAAGTCCCTTTGGGAACAGCGGGCGGATGGGTCTGTCGATAAGCCGCGACGTTAAAATCGCCTTGTCGCCGGGACGGCCCTCCCGCTTTTTGAACCCGCCGGGAATCTTGCCCACGGCGTACATTTTTTCCTCGAAGTCGACTCCGAGGGGAAAGTAGTCCAGGCCCGGCCGCGGCGCCGCCGCCATGGTAACGTTTGTCATAACGACCGTGTCGCCGCAGCGGACGATACACGAGCCGTTCGACAATTCCGCGTACTTGCCCGTTTCGACCGTAACCTCGCGGCCGCCGATCACGGTCTTAAAGATTGTTGCTTCCTTACCCATAATTTTTGTTTATTCTCCTTTATTTTGTAAGACGCTAAAAAAATAAAAAAAGCAAGGGCGGGATATTTCGCCCTCACTTTTTTAAGCTACTTCCTGATATCCAGCTTGGCTACCAAAGCGCGGTATCTTTCGATGTCGAGCTCTTTAAGGTAGTTCAAAAGACTGCGGCGCGAACCGACCATCTGCAAAAGTCCACGGCGCGAATGGTGATCCTTCGCGTGGACTTTAAGGTGCTCGGTAAGGTGGTTGATGCGGTGCGTAAGCAGCGCCACCTGAACCTCGGGACTGCCCGTGTCGCCCTCGTGCGTAGCGAACTCGGCGATAATACCCGCCTTGACTTCCTTTTCCATAAAATTTACCTCCGTTAAATATTATACGCCCGCGAACCTAAGTATTTGCATGGAGAGCGCAAGACTTTGGTATCGGGGTACGGTAATATTATAGCACACGTTAAAAAGTCTGTAAACTAAATTGAGAGGAATATTTGCTTTAACGGCAATCTTTTATTAAATTCCTCTAAATACAGCTTAATATCCTTAACGTTTGCAAAGCGTTCGATTTTTACTCCGTGCGCGGACGGAATTATTTTTTTGCTGACGCCGCCCGCCCCGCAAGCCGCCACGGGCAAATTTTCCTCCATAGCGTTAATGTTAAAGACGCACCGAAAGCCGTCTAAGGTATAGCCGACGTTTTCGAGATTGCCCGCCGCCAGCTTTTGGCGGTAAAGATAATAGGGAACGTATTTTGCGTCCGACAGATATCCGTCGGCGAACGCGACCATAGCGCCCGCCGCGTCGGAGGCGTTCGGATCCGGGAACGCTTGACCGTTCGCGGCAATATCCGAGCCGCGCTTGTTGCACAGAGTGTGGACGGTGATATTGTGCGGATTGAGGGCGCGGACGGCCGTCAGCGTGCGCGTGAACGCCGCTAGATCCTCGCCCTCCAATCCCGCGATTAAGTCCGTGTTTACGGTAAAGCCGAGCTTGTAAGCCTTTTCGTAGGCGGCAAAAAAGTCCGCCGCCGTGTGTCCCCTGCCTATCGCCCGCAACGTAGCGTCGTTAAGCGTCTGCGGATTTACGCAAACGCGGTTGACCCCCGCGCCGCGCATAATTTTTAACTTTTCGTCCGTAACGGCGTCGGGCCGCCCCGCCTCGCACGTGAATTCGACGTCCTTATAGGGAACAGCCTCTAAGACGCGCCGCAAAAGCTCCGGCGGGAGCGCGGCGGGCGTGCCGCCGCCCACATAAACCGACGCGACCGAAAAGCCGCCGTCGGCGAGCGTTTTTGCCGTAGCGGCGATTTCGCGGACGAGCGCGTCCGCGTAGGGTTCGACGTATTTTTGAAGCCGCCCGATAGGAACGGCGACGAACGAGCAATAATTACAGCGCGTGGGGCAAAGCGGAATGTGAACGTAAAAATCGACCGTCTTACCGTCCCCGCGCCTTACGCAGCCGCTTTGGGCGGCGATAACGCGCGAAACGAGCCGCGCTTTATCGGCGGAAACAAGATATTTTTCGCTCATCGCCGCCGCGATTTCGCCGGGCGGAACGCCCTCGCTTAACAGTCCGTAGCCGAGCCTTACGGGCCGTACCCCGGTAAGCGCGCCCCACGGCAAGGAAACGCCCAAACGGTCTTGCAGCGCCTTATAGAGCGATATTTTGCGTTGGCGCAAAAGAATTTTACGCGCGGCGGTTTTGTCGTCCGGCACGGCGTCGGAGTAGCTAAAAACGTATTCGGCGCCGTCCGCCGTTATTGTGTCGGACGCGCCGCCGCCGTCGAAGGCGACCGTTTGCACAGCGGAAAAACCGCGCCCGCCCGACTGCGTGTAAAACTGCCGCGCAAGCTCGAACAGCTCGGACTCGAACGGCTTATAATTACATTCGTAGCCAAACATTTCAGGTCGTGCTCCTAAAAACCTTTTCGACCTCGGGAATGTTCCTGATTTTTTTTACAAGCAACTCGATTTGCTCGATTTCGGTTACGCACACCCCGAAGCTGATTATGGCGGTGCGGTTTTTGTCGAGGCGGGCGTTCATCGAATCGATCGACAGCTTTAATTCCGATATGAGCGTCGTTATTTTTGCCAAAAGTCCGCTCGAATTTTTCGCCTCGACCTGCAACGCCACGACGAACGACGCGCCCGCTTTATCGGTCCAATGCGCCTCGATAAGTCGGAACGGCTCCGCGTTTTTCATATTCGGGCAGGTTTTGCGGTGAACCGCCACGCCGCGTCCGCGCGATATAAAGCCCACTATGTCGTCGCCCGGCACGGGGTTGCAGCACTTGGCTATGCGCACCAAAAGGTCGTCGTGGCCGTTTATAACAACGCCCTGACTGTCGGTCTTGCGCCGTTTGGCGGTCTTTGTTTCGGCGGTTTTTTTCGACTCGTTTTCGCGGCGGTGAAAGTCGATCAGCTTTAACAGAATTTGATTGACGGTAAAGCCGCCGTACCCCACGGACGCGTAAAGGTCGTCGATAGAAGAAATCGAATAGCGCCGCATAACGACGTCGAGCCACTTGGGAACCATAAGCGACGGCAGAGTATAGCCGCGCCGCTTGGCCTCCTCCTCCAACATTTCGCGCCCGAGCTTAATGTTTTCCTCCTTCATCTCCTTTTTGAAAAAGGCGTTAATCTTGGACTTTGCCTGCGTCGTCTTTACAAAGCGGAGCCAGTCGCGGCTGGGGCCCTTGCCGGAATTCGACGTTATGATTTCGATATAGTCGCCCGTTTGCAGCTTAGTTTCGAGCGGGACTATTTTGCTGTTGATTTTTGCGCCCGCGCACTTGTTGCCCACCTCGCTGTGAACGCCGTATGCAAAATCGACGGGCGTCGCGCCCTCGGGCAAAATGATGACGTCGCCTTTCGGCGTGAACACGAACGCCTCGCCGCTGTAAAGGTCGAATTTTAGGGATTCGTAGAACTCCTGCGGCGACGCGATATTTTCGCCCTGAACGTCCATAACGCCGCGCAGCCATTCGAGCTTTTGATCGAGCGAATCCGAGCCGGCGCGCTGTTCCTTGTACTTCCAATGCGCCGCCACGCCGTATTCGGCTATGCGGTGCATTTCGCCCGTGCGAATCTGAATCTCGAACGGCATACCGAACGTCGTCATAACGGTGGTATGGAGCGACCTATAATTGTTCGGCTTGGGAACGGCTATATAGTCCTTAAAGCGCCCCGGGATCGGCTTCCACTTGGTGTGAATCATTCCGAGAGTTTCGTAGCAGTCCTTGACCGACCCGACGATTACGCGCACGGCGGTAAGGTCGTAAATTTGCTCGAACGTACGGTTTTGATTGACCATTTTTTTATAGATGCTGTAAAAGTGCTTGGGCCGCCCGCTGACCTCGCCCGATATGCCGAGTTTATTCAGCATATCCTCCAACTGCTTGCAAATTTGGTTGACGAGCGTTTGACGCTCGGCGCGTTTTAACGAGATTTCGTTGACGAGCGAATCATAAACGGCGGGATGGAGCGTTTTTAGGCATAAGTCCTCCAATTCGCACTTAAAATAGCTTAAACCGAGGCGGCTCGCGAGCGGCGCGTAAATTTCGAGCGTTTCCTTCGCCATGGCAAGCTGACGCTCGCCCGATATTCCGCCGAGGGTGCGCATATTGTGCAAACGGTCGGCGAGCTTTATCAAAATGACGCGGATGTCCTTCGCCATAGCGAAAAACATCCGTCGGAAATTTTCCGCCTGCTCCTCCTCCTTCGATTTGAACGTAATCTTGTCGAGCTTAGTTACGCCGTCCACAAGGTCGGCTATCTCGTCGCCGAACAAGGCGCGCAGCTCCTTGGCGGTGGCGGGCGTGTCCTCGATGACGTCGTGCAGGAGCGCCGCCCCTATTCCGGCGTAATCGAGTCCCAAATCGAGCAGAATATTGGCGACGGCGGCGGGGTGTGTAATGTACGGCTCGCCCGACTCGCGCGTCTGCCCCGCGTGCATCTTGGCGGCGTAGGCGCAAATTTTGTCTAAAAGAGCGCATTGGGCGCCGTTAAAAATTTGGCGGTAACGCGCCTGCAAATGCTCCATAGCTAAACCCTCGCCGACAGATAGTTATAAATCCGCGACGCGGTAAGCTCCGTCCTTTGCGGTTCCTTGCGCTCGACCGCAAACGCGTCGGACGTGTCGCGGCGCGGCGCAAAGTACCCGAGCTCGCAAAAAACGGTGAAGCACGCCATAAATTGGCGCAAATCGAGTCCCGGCTCGCGCGAGGAAAGCGTCTTAAAAAAGCCGAAAACGTCCTGAGCCCGAATATTGAGGTTGTCCTGCACGGCCTTGTAGTAGCGGCCGAAGGTATCGCGCGACATATCCAGCCCCGCCGTGAATTCGCGTTCGTTGTTTTGGGCGGGGACGTAGACTCTTGCGGTCGTGCGGCCGTTAATATACGAGATTATGTTTTCGCCCACGGGGGTGTCGGCGAATATAACCGTGTCGTACGCTTCGAGCGTCAACCGCTCGTCGAACGAGGGCGACACGATTATCCGCGAATAGTTGTTCTTTGTGCTCGCGTACAAAAATTCGTGCATAACGAACGCGTCCTTGATTTTTTGCGGCAACGCGTCGTACGTTTGACGGCAGCCCGCTATCAAAAGAACGCTGAACAACGATTCCTTGCAAAGCGACGCAAGCTCGCCGCGCCCGTAGCGCGTAAAGACGGGCGGCGCGTCCGTTTTTGCCGCGACGTATTTAAGAAAGTTCGCCCGCGCGACGGCGTCGTTAATATACAGCTTTTGCGGCCGCACTCCCTTGACTATCGCCTTGGGGTAAGGGCCGCCGTAGTTGTTCCGGTGTACCTCGACGATCAATTCCTTTTCGTCGTCGCCGAGCAAAAATTGATTTTCGGAATAAAAATTGAACGCCATCAGCAAAAGCCCGTTTTTGGCCACTATATTGGTGTGGTTGGGATTCCCCTTTTGCGGCGCGATCTGTATGCCGTCGACCTTGACGCGGAATAGGGGGCGGCGGTTGCCGTTCCCGAACGGCTCCATTTTTTCGATGTCCTCGGCAAGCTCCGCGCCGAAATCCTCTAGCGCAAGCTCGGCGTCGTATTCGCACGCGGGCGCGAATATTTGCTCGGGGAGCGGCTCCAAATACTCGTAAACGCGCTTGGTAAACGCCTCTATATTTTCGGTCTCTATCGAAAATCCCGCCGCCTGGCTGTGGCCGCCGTACTCCCTCAACAAATCCGACGAGGCGCAAAGAATATCGTATATGCTTATGCCGTTTATGCCGCGCGACGTGCCCTTGTAGTGGTCGCCGGAGCTTACCAATATAAACGTCGGCCGCCTAAAATCCCCCGCTATACGCGCCGCCAAAATGCCCGTAATGCCTTTTTCCCATTCGGGATGCGTGAGTATTACGGCGCGGTTATCGAGCAGTCTTTCCTTTTTTATAAGGGCGACCGCCTCGTTATAAAGCTCGTCGCCGCGCGTTTTGCGCCTTTGGTTGTCGTCGTTGAATTCGGCGACAAGCTCGTCCGTTCTCTTTTTATCGGCGGTCGTAAAAAGCTCGAACGCCCTGAACGCGTCGCCCATTCTGCCGGCGGCGTTTATGCGCGGCGCGATTTTGTAGGCGATATCCCCCGCCGTACAGCCGCCCGAAAGCTGCTGATCGGCAAGCAGCGCCGCGAGCCCCGCATTTTTAAGATTTTCGGCTTTAAGCCCCAGCTGTACTATAAGGCGGTTTTCGTCGGTGAGCAAAACAAGGTCGGCGATCGTCGCCACGCAGGCAAGGTCTATGTAGCGCATAGCCTCCGTTATGCCGCCTAGCGCGTGAACCACCTTGAACGCCACGCCCGCCCCGCAAAGGTGGTCTATCGGGTAGCCGCAATCGGGACGCTTGGGATTTACGACTATGCACGGCGGAAGCGTGCCGCTAAGCTCGTGGTGATCCGTTATAATAAAGTCCACGCCCAATTCTTGGGCGTACTCGACCTCCTTTGCCGCCGAAATTCCGCAGTCGCACGTTATTATAAGGTCGGGGCAGGCGTTTTCGATAATTTTTTCGAGCGTGTCGATATGCACCCCGTAGCCGTCGCCGTCGCGGTTCGGGATATGCGTAAACAGATTGAGCCCGCGCGAGGACAGATACATCGAAAATATCGCGGCGGCGCAAATTCCGTCCGCGTCGTAATCGCCGTAAACGACGACTTTTTCATTGTTTTCGATAGCTTTTTCGATCCTTTTTACCGCCGCGTCCATATCCTTTAACAAAAACGGGTCGTAAAAATCGGCGGGATCGGGATTAAGAAATTTTTTGACAAGCTCCGGCGTGTCGATACCGCGAAAAAACAGCAGCTCCGCCAGGCGCGGATTCAAGCCGTTTTCCTTTGCGAACGCCGCCGTCTTTTGCGGGTCGACACTGTTGTTGCGTTTTACTAATTCTATGTTCATAAGTTTATTTATCGAATTTTAACAAAACAAGCCCCTTGTTAAAGGGCTTGTTTTGTTACTAATTCGCGGAGGTGAGTTTTTCCGCCGTTTTTTCGGACGTAACGGGGTTCGCGCGCCTTTGCAACCGCTCCTTCCATATAGCCCAAACGGACGGCGAGATAAATATCGAGGAATAGGTTCCGGCGAGCAGGCCTATTATTATGGGCAAAGCGAACACGCGGATGGACGGCACGCCGATTATCGCCACCATAGCGATGGTTATAAGCGTGGTAACGGTCGTATTTATCGAGCGCAAAAGCGTTTCCTTAACCGAGGTCGAGGCGATTACGGACGGCGGCGCACCCTTGCGCGTAAGCGTCTTCATATTTTCGCGTATGCGGTCAAAAATAATTATCGTGTTGTTTATGGAGTAGCCGAGTATAGTTATAAGGGCGGCTATAAACGTCGCGTTGATTTCGATTCTGAAAATCGTCACGAACGAAAACATTACTATAACGTCGTGCAACAGCGCCAAAATCGCGGCGACGCCCGACGAAACCTCGAAGCGGAACGCTATATAAACGAGCATAAGCACGATCGCGAGCGCGACCGCCAAAATAGCGTTTGTCAAAAGCTCGCCGCTTACCGTCGCGCTGACTACGTCGCCTTGAATCGCCTGCCCCGAATAGCCGTCGTAAACCGACAGCGCGTCGGTAAGCCCCGACAGCTTGTCCGCTATCGCGGCGGGCGCGGTTATATAGACTATCCTGTTGTTGTTTGCGTCGAGCGTAACGGCGTCGTCTTTGATCTCGATTCCGTTTTCGTCGCCAAACGAGCGCGCCTTTTGCCCGATTTCGGTCAAAAGCTCCTTCATCGATTCGGGATACTCCGCCCTGACCGCGCCGTTATTAAAGGTAACGGACAGCGGCGAAATGCGGAACAGCACGTTCAACTTTTCGGCGAGTTTCACATTGACCTCGCTCTCCATATAGGTTTGAACGTCGGTAACGCCGGGCGCCTTGACCTCCTGATAGCGCACGTATATCGACGCGCTCTCGCCCGCGCCCTGATGCTGAACCGACGCGACCTTCAAGCCGTAATTTTCGCCGTCGTCGTCGGCGAGGTTTTTGAATATGTCCTCGATGCGCGAAACGTAACCGTCGTAATTTTCGTCGGTCAGCTTTGTGGACAGCTTTACGTTCATAGAATAGCCGCCGGTAAAGTCCATACCCAAATTGAGCGGACTTCCGAGCGTAAGACCGTAGATTAGCCCCGCGACGAGCGCCAGGGCGACTATGACGGCGGGAATTATAAAGACCGTTTTGCGCCGTTTAAGAATATCGAAATCCTTATCGGTCAATTTGGCAAAGGTGTTAAACAGTTTCATTTGCAAGCCCTCCCGCGGCGCCGTCTTTTTTGCCGTCCTTATTCCGCTTTTGGGCGGCGTCGGCCTCGGCTATCGACGCGTCGGTAACGTCCGCGCCCAGGTTCTCGAAGTCCTTGCCGCGCTTTAAGCCGTACAGCTTTTCGGACGAGGAATTAATGTGCAGAACGTATTTTATGATCGAACGCGTAACCACGAGCGCCATAAACATCGACAGCACTATACCTATAAGAAGCGTTATCGCAAAGCCCTTAACCGAGCCCGAGCCGAAGAAGTACAGCACCGCGCCCGCGATTACCGTCGTTATGTTGGAATCGAATATCGACCAAAACGCTTTTTTGAAGCCCGCGTAATACGACGCCAAAATCGATCTGCCGCCCCGGTACTCCTCCTTTATGCGCTCGTAGATTATGACGTTGGCGTCCACCGCCATACCTATGCTTAAAAGTATGCCCGCGATCCCGGGGAGCGTCAGCTGTACGCCCGGAATAACGGCGAGGAAAAACAGCATAAGCACGGTATAGATTACGAGCGAAAACGACGCCACCGCCCCGAACATTTTGTACACAAGGCACATAAACACTATAACGAGCGCTAAGCCCACTATACCCGCGATAATGCTCAGCATAAGCGCCCGCGCCCCCAAGGTGGGCGAAACGGTGGAGCTTTCGAGCAACGACAGTTTTACGTCGAACTGCCCCGACGTAATTTGGTCGGCGAGGTTTTGCGCCGCCTCGCGGCTCTCCATACCCGTTATGACCGCCTTGCCGTTTACGATTTGGTCGTTTATCTTAGGCGACGAAATCGTGCTGTCCTCGCCGTCCACTGTGATAATTATCGAAATCTGCTTGTCCTTATTCTCGGCCTTCGTCGCGTCGCGGAACTTGACCGTGCCGTCGCTGTCGAGCGAAAGGCTCACGACGTACTCGCCCTGCTGAGTGTCGTAGTCGGCTACGGCCGAAAGAACGTTCTTGCCCGTTATGACGGTGTTGCCTTCAAGCTCGAACCGCAACTCGGCGGGCTTGCCTATTATGTCAAAAATTTTGCCCGGCTCGTCCACGTCCGGAACCTCCACCCTTAGCCGCTGCGTGCCGTCCTTGACCACGGTCGCCTCGGTGTAACCCTTGTCGACGAGCAGGTCTTGCAGGCGCGTGCGCGTGCCGTCCATACGCGAGCTAAGGTTAGCCGTCGATTGACCCTCGTCCATTTCGTACACGGCGTAGACGCCGCCTTTAAGGTCGAGTCCCAGTTTGACGGCGCGGGCGAACGACGTGAATTTTGTTAAGCCGAAGCTAATCGGAACAAACGACAGCACCAATCCGATTACCGTCGCGAGTCCGATTATAGAAAGTTTTATTATCGAAGATTTTTTCTTCATAGGGGTCTCCTTGCAAGCTATACTATGATTATATAATAAAACGCACCGAATAGTCAAACAAAAACGCGCGGTATTTTATAAATGCGTCGTTTTTACGCTATTTTATAGAGGTAATAGCGAGGGCGCACTCGATACGTTTCCTCATCAATTCGCACGATATTTTGTGCTGTCTTTCGATTCCGCCCGCCAAATTGCGCGAATTCGCCGCGCAGCCGCCGCTGCAAAAATACTTGGCAAAGCACCCTTGGCAGTGGGGCTTATTCGTAACGTCGTTGCTCCAAAGCCGCCCTTGAACGGCGGAATCGAGCCGCCCCGAAAACACGTCGCCGAGCCTGAATTCGGCGTCGAGCGCGAATTGATGACAGGGATAAACGTCGCCCGACGGCGTTACCGCCACATACTCGCACCCCGCCCCGCACGAGCGCAGACGCTTGTCCTCGCACGGGCCGCCCGCCAAATCGACGTTGAAATGGAAAAACAAAAATTCGCCGTCCGTGCCTAAGCGTTTAAGATATTCGGCCGCCAAAAGCTCGTACTGACCGAACAGCGCGGGCAAATCGTCAAAACGGAGGGCGAGCGGGTGCGAATCGGGCAGTACGACGGGTTCGAGCGAAATTTTGTCGAAGCCGTAATCGACGAGCGCGAGCGCGTCGGCGGCAAAGTCGAGATTTTGCCGCGTGTACGTCCCGCGCACGTAGTACTGCTTATCGCCGCGCAGGCGTCGGAATTTTGCGGCGTTTTTAAGCGCGTTATCGAACGAGCCGCCGCCCGCGGCCGTTTTTCTTACGCGATTATGCACATCTTTGCGGCCGTCTATACTGATTACCACGTTGTGCATCTCGCCGTTAAAAAAGTCGGCGGCGGCGTCCGAAAGCGCGTAGGCGTTAGTCGTTACCGTAAAACGGAACGTCTTATTAAGCGGCCGTTCGAGCCCGCGCGCGTATTCGACGGTTTTTTGAACTACGTCCAAATTGAGCGTAGGCTCGCCGCCGAAAAAATCGACCTCCAAAACCTTGCGAGCGCCGCTATTTTGAACCAAAAAGTCGACCGCGCGTTTGGCGACGTCAAAGCTCATATTTTCGGCGTCCGACCCGTAAGAGCCGCCGCCCGCAAAGCAGTACGCGCAACGCAAATTGCACCTGTGCGAAACGTTAAGGCACATAGACTTTATAACGCCGCCGTAGGCGCGCGGCGCGGCGGCACTCCCGCGCGAAAACAACGCGCCCTCGCTTATAAGCGCCTCGATTTCCGCCTCCGTTTCCGCGTATGCGGTTTGTTGCGCGTCCGTACGGACTTGCCGTTCGGTTTGCGGACAGATTTTAGTTTCCGCGTATGCGGTTTGTTCCGCGTCCGTACGGGCTTTGAATTCCCCGACCGCGCAAGCGTTCAACCGCGTTTCCGTTTCCGCGTATGCGTTCGGTTTCCGCTCCGCGCGAGCGTCCGTTTCCCGCTCCGCAAAAAAACTTCCCTCCGCGTCCGCGAAGGAAGAATTGCGCGAATCGATTATCTGTTTTGCCGTTTCGTCGACCTCGAACAACGAGCCGCTTTCGGAGTCGAGCGCAAAATAACGCCCCAAACACCCGAACGTGTGAACCATTTATTTAAGATCCGACGGTCTGTTGATTTTAACGTCGATACGCTCGCAGGACTGATTGCCCACCGTGCAGCTCGTCTTGCACGCCGACTGACAGCTAGATTGACATTCGCCGCAGCCCGTCCCCGCTCCGCGTCTTATAGTGTTTTTAGCGACGGTTCTAATGTGTTTCATTATCGTAACCTCCGCATATATTATATAAAATATCCCGGATAATTGCAAGTGTTTTTAGGGTGCCGACAAAAACTTTTTCACCCGGAAAAGTTTTTTACCCTCATAAATTTTTCACTCGCCCCGCCGCCTAACAAAACTCCCCCTCCCGACGGCTCGCCCGCCGCTATCGCCGCATCCCCAAAATTCCCCTCTATGGAGGGGAATTTCCGAGCAAAGGCAAACAAGCCACCGGAGGGGAATTTTAGGGAATTGTCAAGTGCGATATTAATAACTTTTGCCGTTTAATAATCTTTCTCAACGGCTCGTCCGCCGCTATCGGGGACTTTGCAAAATTCCCCTCCGGGGAGGCATTGTCACGAACATATTGATAGGCAAAGGAATTGAAAAAAACAACAGAATGATAAAATAGTTATTTTTGTGATGATTGGACTAAATACAGCCATAAAATAGGCTATTCTTTGAAAAATTGCTGTATATTACGCTCATTTCCTTTATTCTTCATCTATGTTCGTATTCCCCAAATCAATGTCTTCGTGACAATGCCTCCGGGGAGGGGTGCGGCGTAGCCGACGGGGTGGTTGATTGTTTTTGTAGGCGGTTTATAAGGGCGTTGAACGTCGAACGCACTGCCGCCCGATATACCGCCTGCAAAGCCCCTTACCACCCCGGCACTATGTGCCACCCCTCCATAGAGGGGAATTCTAGAAACGCACCGAGTGCGGCAAACAAGCAACCACCCCGGCACCTACGGTGCCACCCCTCCCCGGAGGGGAATTTTTGGGAGTCGCCGCTATCGGCATATCCCTTGAACCCCCACATCAACGGCTCGTCCGCCGCTATCGGGGAATTGCTAAAATTCCCCTCTATGGAGGGGTGTCGCGTTAGTGCCGGGGTGGTTGAGGGTATTCGTAAGTCGCCTTTTAAGAGCGTTGAACGTCGAACGCACTGCCGCCCGATATGCCGCCTGCAAAGCCCCTTACCACCCCGCCGCTGTTCGGCGGCACCCCTCCCCGGAGGGGAATTTTTGACAGTCGCCGATTGAGTTGTAAATAACGTTTGCCGTTTAACAATCTTTTTTGACGGCTTGTCCGCCGCTATCGGGGAATTGCTAAAATTCCCCTCTGCGGAGGGGTGTCGGCGTAGCCGACGGGGTGGTTGATTGTTTTTGTAAGTCGCCTTTTAAAAGCGTTGAATGTCGAACGCACTGCCGCCCGATATACCGCCTGCAAAGCCCCTTACCACCCCGGCACTATGTGCCACCCCTCCACAGAGGGGAATTTTCGACAGTCGCCGATTGAGTTATAAATAACTTTTACCGTTTAATAATCTTTCTTAACGGCTTGCCCGCCGCACTCGGCGCGTTTCTTGAATTCCCCTCTATGGAGGGGTGGCGCGTTAGTGCCGGGGTGGTTGAGTGTCCGCCGCACGACGGTTTATATATGCCGCCCGCAAAGCCCCTTACCACCCCGCCGCCGTTCGGCGGCACCCCTCCCCGGAGGGGAATTTCCGAGCAAAGGCAACCAAGCCACCGGAGGGGAATTTTTGACAGCCGACAAAAAAATCCCCCGCCGCATCGTTACGGCAAGGGGGAATTTTTTAGTCCGCTTTATTCTTATTTCGCTTTTTACCCGATTTTATTCTTCGCCAAGGCAAGTAATATGAAAATTCTCATGCACGTTTTTATTCCACTCCGAGCCTTTTTCAATCGCATCCCACTCCTCTTGCGTCCCCAAAAAGACTATTTCGGCAAGCGCAGCGCAATCATAGAACGCCCAAACGCCGATTGAGGTTATGCTGTCCGGTATCTCTATGCGCGTGAGTGCGGTGCAATTCCTGAACGTCTCTTCGTCGATTGAGGTAACGCCGTCCGGTATGTCTATACTTGCTAGCGCGGTGCCAGCGAACGCAGTATCGCCGATTGTGGTCAAGCCGTCCGGTAGCTTTACGCTTGCAAGCGAGTTGCATCCCCAGAACGCTTGATCGCCGATTGTGGTCAAGTCGTCCGGCAACGTTATACTTGTTAGCGCGAAGCATCCGTTGAACGCCCGCACGCCGATTGTGGTCAAGTCGTCCGGTAGCTTTACGCTTGTTAGCGCGGCGCAAAAAGCGAACGCCGATACGCTGATTGAGGTAACGCCATCCAATATATCTACACTTTCAAGCGCGGTGCAATCATAGAACGCACTTTCGAACGTAATCAAGCTGCCCGGTAACGTTACGCTTGTTAGCGCGACGCAATTCTCGAACGCCCTATAGCCGATCGTAGTCAAGCCGTCAGGAAACATTACGCTTGTTAGCGCGGTGCAACTCTTGAACGCCCGCCCGCCGATTGTGGTCAAGTCGTCCGGTAGCTTTACGCTTGTTAGCGCGGTGCAATACATGAACGCACTATTGCCGATCGTAGTCACTCTGTCCGACAACGTTACGCTTGTTAGCGCGGTGCAATACATGAACGCATTGCCGTTGATTGTAGTCACTCCGTCCGGTATAACTACGCTTGTTAGCGCGGTGCAAGAATAGAACGCCATTTCGCCGATTGTAGTCACTCCGTCCGGTATAACTACGCTTGTGATCGGATAACCTTTGTAGGATTCACAGAACGCCTGCTCGCCGATTGCGGTAACGGGCAAACCGTTATAGTAAGGGGCGATAACAACGTCGGTATCCGTAGCCGTGCCGTAAGATTTTAGCGTGTAAGAGGCTTCGTCGGCGTTCAGTTCGTACTCCAAACCCGCCGTACCCGTTTCGGTCGGTTGTTGCGGCTCGCTAGACTCGCCGGGCTCGGTCGGTTGTTGCGGTTCGCTAGACTCGCCGGGTTGTTGCGGCTCGGTAGGCTCGTTAGGCTCGGTCGGTTCGCCGGGCTGTTGCGGTTCGGCGGGTTCGGCGGGGTCGCCGGGCTGTTGCGGTTCGTTAGGCTCGGTCGGCTCGGTCGGCTCGGACGGTTCGCCGGGCTGTTGCGGTTCGGTCGGGTCAATCGGTTCAGTCGGTTCGGTCGGCGCGGACGGCTCGTAACTATAAGGCTC
The DNA here is from genome assembly GCA_031276725.1 of Clostridiales bacterium. GTDB lineage: Bacteria > Bacillota > Clostridia > Christensenellales > Pumilibacteraceae > RACS-047. Next base: position 37,472 of record JAISMM010000042.1, read on the forward strand.
CGAAAATTCGGATGACTTAAAGTTCCCCCCCCCGACGGAGCGCACCGCAAAGGTATGTACGCCCGACTTGAACGCGCTTAAACCGTACATCGTCGCCGTATCGTATGTAGGGGCGTCAGTGTTGCCGTTCACCGCGACCGCATATGCGATTGCGTTATCGACGGCGTCCCACCGCAA
>JAISMM010000049.1 GCA_031276725.1 Clostridiales bacterium
CGGCAAAAGCTATAAACCGCCGATTAGTTACTCGCCGCGATTCCCTCCCCGGAAGGGAATTGCGGACAGCCTGCTCTTACACCCCCTAAAACGCTTGCGCGTATCGGATATTTATGGTAAAATAAGTATATGAAAAAGTTTTTTGCGGTTGCGGCGGCGGCAGTGTGCGCGGTTTTGGCTTTGGGCGGTTGCGGCGACAAGCCGAGGCTTGCGCGGACGCCCCCCGAGGAGTACGCGCGCATAGCGAATTTAGAGGGCGATAACCGCGTCTTTAACACGGAAATCACGCGCAAGCTGCAAATTTATGAGGAGCTTACGCTCGACTCGGAGCAAATCAAGGCGGCGAACGGCGGACAGCCGATAAAGGAAACGCTTTTGTTCCAATTCGACCGCACCCAAAAGGACGAATACGGCCGCGAATACGTTCAAACCTACCATAAATATACGGATTTGCGCGACTTGAACTTGCTCAAAAACGGCGATGTTTTTAACGCCGATCACCCTATATCGATCGAGAGCGACAAGGAGAGCGGTTTCAAAAAGACGTATTCGAATATAGGCGGCTACTACGAAACGTACGCCGATTTTTTGCGGCAGGGCGAACCGGACGGCGGCAAAAGACCGTCGGTCGACTACGCGTTCAATAACTATTTAAGCATATTCCCGCCCGAATCCGTAACCGACCTTGCCGGCTCCAAAACGGCGCGGACGTTCTCGGTGTGGGGGAGCGTCAAAAGCGATAGTTACGCGGCGGTGTTCGAGTGGCTCGCGCGAATCTTCCCCGCCACGGGAATTGTCGACAGTGCGGGCGTTACCGTGTACGCGAACGTCGCCGAAACCAAATCGGTTAAGTTTCAAACAAAATCGACGGCGGCGCAGCTTACCGAAATTTCCGTTACGATAACGACAAAGAGCAGGCAGTACACCGACTCGCCCGAAACGCTGACCGTAGCCGCGCGTATAGAGTTCGCAAAGTCGGGGTTTAGCGTGAGCGAGCCGCGGAACGTTCCAGACAATTGGCCCGCCTGAACGGAGAGCGGCAAAGCGTGTGTTGATCCGGGCTGCGTGTTCCGGTTTGTCTCAATCGGGTACGTCAATGTACACTCTTCGGCAGACCGGAACTTGTTGCCCGCCTGAACGCACGCTTTGCCGCTCCGCAAGCTACTATATATTGTAAAGGGTCGTATCGCTTATGCGAACGGCACCCCGGGGGTCGTTCCCCGATAAAAATCGACACGGTTTGAGGCTACCGCGACTATGCGGAGTCTACAAGGAGAGAGAAAAATGAAAAATAAGACCCGTTCGGTCGTCGTTTTTGCGGTTATTTTGGCGCTCACGGTGGTATTGGGCGCGTTGCCGTTCGTATTTTTGTTGCCGCTGTTGTTTACGGCGGTAACGGAGGATATGAAAAAGTCGCTCGCGGCGGGACTTTTTTTCGGAATCGTCAGCCTTGCCTATTCCGTTATGGGCGGCTCGATAGTCGCGGCGGCGTTTTTGGCGGCGCCGTACATAGCGATAATACCGCGGATTTTTGTGGGCTTTGCCGCGCGGGGCGTGTTCGTACTCGCAAGACGGCTGTTAAGCTCAAAAAGGCGGTTCGTAAGGTCGCTGCCCTACGCGCTGTCGGCGGCGGCCGGGTCGCTCGCCAACACCGTCACGGTCGTGTCGCTCCTCGTAATCTTTATGCGCGGCACCGTCTACGAGGGCGTAACTATGCTCGGCGCCGTTCCGCTTATGCTGATTAGCGGCGCGATAGAGCTTGTTATCGCCGCCGCCGTAATTCCGCCGCTCGCCGCCGCCGTAAAAAGGGCGCTAAACCCCGGTATAATTCGGGACATTCCGATCGAAATTCAAGACGTTCCGCCCGGCGTTTCAAAAAAAATTCCGCCCGACGTTCCGCCAAAAACGGCGGCCGCGACCGAACCCGAACCCGCTCGAAAAGGAGAATAAAACAGAGTGATATTAGTAGCCGACATAGGCAACACCAACATTAAAATAGGCATATTCGACGGCGACAAGCTGGTCGACAGCGTCCGGCTCGCCACAAGCGCGGCAAAGACGGCGGACGAATATTGGATGATGTTAAAGGATATGCTAAAAGCCAAGGGCGTGGCGATTTCCGAGATTTCGGGCGCGATTATGAGCAGCGTCAACCCAAACCTAAACTACACCGTCGAGCATATGATAAAGGCGAACTTCGATTTTAAGCCGCTAGTGGTGGGCGCGGGGCTAAAAACGGGCTTAAATATCCTGTACGACAACCCGCGCGAGGTCGGCTCGGACAGAATTTTGGGAGCGGTCGCCGCCTACAACACCTATGGCGGGCCCTGCATAGTAATCGACTGCGGCACGGCGACGGTGTTCAACGCCATCGGCGAAAAGGGCGAATTTTTGGGCGGGGCGATCGGCTTCGGGCTAAAAACGGCGTCCGAGGCGCTGTCGCAGTCGGCGGCAAAGCTGCCCAAGGTCGAGCTTACCGCGCCCGCGTCGGTCATAAACCGCAACACAATCGGCAATATGCAGTCGGGAATAGTCTACGGCTTTATAGGCGCGGTCGAGTATATCGTCGGCAGAATGAAGACCGAAATGAAGTGCGGCGGCGCTATAAAGGTAATCGCCACGGGCGGACTTAGCGAGATAATTACGCGCCACACAAAGATTATCGACATAGTGGACCGCACACTGACCCTGCGCGGCTTGAACATTATATACAGGTTGAATACCTAGCCGAAAATTCCCCTCAAAATTCCCCTCTGTGGAGTGCCTCGCCTTGTTGACGGAGCCGTGCTAAAAGGACAACGACCCCGTCGGTAATTCCCCTCTATGGAGTGCCTCGCCTTGTTGACGGAGCCGTGCGAAAAGGACAACGACCCCGTCGGTAATTCCCCTCCGGGGAGGGGTGGCGGCGGAGCCGACGGGGTGGTTGTTCTTTTTAGCGCGGCGGTTTTGAACCGGCAACCACCCCGGCACTATGTGCCACGAACCGAGCCGTCAAACGGCGAAGCCGTTTGTAGGGCTGGCGAGCTTGCGAGCTAAGCCCGTCAACAAGGCGAGGCACCCCTCAAAGGAGAATCGCGGGCGGACAAGCTAATAAATATAACCAAACAAAGGAGTTTACATATTATGAAAACGGTAAATGTGGCTATTATGGGAATCGGTACGGTGGGCGGCGGCGCCTACGACATACTGACGGCGAACCGCGACCTGATAAGACGGACGCGCGGACTCGATATTTGCGTTACGGCGGTTTTAGACAGGTCGCCGGAGTATGTCGCAAAGCGTACGGGCGGCGCGGCGCGGGCGGCTACGCTCGACGAGATTATCGCCGACAAAAGTATTTCGATAGTGGTCGAAACCATGGGCGGCGTCGAACCCGCCAAGACCTTTATAATAAAGGCGTTGCTGTCGGGCAAAAGCGTCGTAACGGCTAACAAGGAGCTTATTTCCAAGCATTGGAGCGAGCTTGAAACGGCGGCAAAAAAGGGCGGCGCGGGGCTTTACTTCGAGGCGTCCTGCGTGGGCGGCGTTCCCGTTATCCGCGCCCTTACCATGAGTATGCAGGGCGACAACATAACCGAGCTTACGGGCATAATAAACGGCACGACCAACTACATTTTGACCAAGATGGACGAGGACGGCAAGAGCTTCGACGCCGCCCTAAAAGAGGCGCAGGCCGCCGGCTTTGCCGAGGCTAACCCCGCCGCCGACGTCGAGGGCTACGACGCTATGTACAAGCTGAGCATACTCTCGTCGCTTGCGTTCCACACCTCCGTACCCTACGGTTGCGTTTATCGCGAGGGCATAACGGCGGTAACTCAAAGCGACGTCGAAAACGGCAGAGCATTAGGCTATACCCTAAAATTGCTCGCGATCGGGCGCAAGCGCGGCGACAAAATCGAGGTTCGGGTTCACCCGACGTTCTTGCCGCACAACCACCCCCTCGCCGCCGTGCGCAACGAGTTCAACGCCGTGTTCCTAAAAGGCGACGGCGTGGACGACATTATGCTTTACGGCAGGGGAGCGGGGGCGCGTCCCACCGGGAGCGCGATAGTGTCCGACATCGTAACGTGCGCAAAGGCGGCGGAGCCGACTTATTCGACGTTTAATAATAACGGCCAACTAAACCCCCCGACCGAGATCGAGCAAGACTTTACGTCAAAGTATTATCTGTCGCTCACGCTGCCCGACAACGCCGGGACGCTTTCTAAAATCACGGAGATTTTGGGGAACTTCGGAATATCCATAGGAGCGGTCATTCAAAAGGAGGCGTCCGACGGCTTTGCCCGCGTCCTCTTTTTGACGCACGACACGCGCGAAAACGCCGTGCGCGGCGCTATCGAAAAATTCAAAAAAAGTCCCCGCGTCAAGAGCGTGGACAGCCTTATCAGGGTCATCTAAAATTCCCCTCTGTGGGAAACTCTATAAGTGCGGCGGATAAGCCGTTGAGAAAGATTATTAAACGGCAAAAGCTATCGACAATCGCTCGGCAAATCGCCGGAATTCCCCTCCGGGGAGGGGTGGCACGTAGTGCCGGGGTGGTAAGGGTCTTAGTAGGCGGCATATATAAACCGCCGTACGACGGACAATTAAACCACCCCG
>JAISMM010000083.1 GCA_031276725.1 Clostridiales bacterium
CGCCACGAACCGAGCCGTCAAACGGCGAAGCCGTTTGCAGGGCGTGCGAGCTTGCGAGCTAAGCCCGTATACGCGGGCGAGGCACTCCGGAGAGGGGAATTTTGGGGATGCGGCGAATGCGGCGGACAAACAACCACCCCGCCGCCAAAGGCGGCACCCCTCCATAGAGGGGAATTTTGGGGGATATGCCGAATGCGGCGGACAAACAACCACCCCGGCGGCGTTCGCCGCCACGAACCGAGCCGTCAAACGGCGGAGCCGTTTGCAGGGCGTGCGAGTTTGCGAGCTAAGCCCGTCAACGAGGCAAGGCACTCCATAGAGGGGAATTTGGGGGAATTGCCGAATGCGGCGAACAAGCAACCACCCCGGCGGCGTTCGCCGCCACGAACCGAGCCGTCAAACGGCGAAGCCGTTTGCAGGGCGTGCGAGCTTGCGAGCTAAGCCCGTATACGCGGGCGAGGCACTCCGGAGAGGGGAATTTTGGGGACGCGGCGACTGCGGCGGACAAGCAACCACCCCGCCGCCAAAGGCGCCACCCCTCCATAGAGGGGAATTTGGGGGACTCGGCGAGTGGGTATTAATAACTTTTTTCCGTTAACAATCTTTGTCAACAGTCCGTCCGCCGCATTCGGCGGCTTTCAAAAATTCCCCTCTATGGAGGGGTGGCAACGGAGTTGACGGGGTGGTTAAACTATTTAATGGTAGCCGATTAAAAAAGTAATTTTTAAGCGGTCAACCTTAACGGTCTATTCTATCGCCGCTTTCATATTCCTTACAAACTCCCGTATCGCTCCCGGGGCGTTAAGGGGGTCGCGTTCGATAACGGAAACTATCGCGCTGCCGACGATTACGCCGTCGGCGAGGGCGGCGGCGGCGCGGGCTTGATCGGGCGTAGATATGCCGAAGCCGATCGCGGCGGGGATATCGGACGCCGCGCGGACGGCGGCGACGGTCGCTTTTAGGTCGGCGGTTATGCTTGCGCTGCCGCCGGTAACGCCCATAGACGACACTATGTACAAAAAGCCGTCGGAATTTTTTGCGATGGCGGCTATGCGCTCATTCGAGGTGGGGGCGACGAGCGATATCAGGTCTATACCGCCGGCGCGCGCGGCGGCGCGGACGGGGGGACTTTCCTCGAACGGCAGGTCGGGAATAATTATTCCGTCTGCGCCCGCCCCTTTGCATTCGGCAAAAAATTCGCGGTAGCCGCGTCGGAAAACCGGGTTGAGATACGTCATAAGGACTATCGGAACGGCGGTTTTTTGCCGTATATTTTTGACGCATTCCAATATTCCGTCCACCGTCGCGCCGCCCTTTAAGGCGCGCAACGACGCGCGTTGAATGACCTCGCCGTCGGCGATAGGATCCGAAAACGGTATGCCGATCTCGATAATACCGGCGCCCGCCTCCGCCGCCGCAAGAACGTATTCGGCGGTTTTATTTAGGTCGGGGTCGCCGCCCGTAACGTAGCCGATAAACGCCTTGCCGTTTGTAAAAGCGTTTTTAATCTTACCCATTTTTTACTCCTTTATATCGACGCCGCTATACCGCGCGATCGCGGCGACGTCCTTGTCGCCACGGCCCGAAACGCATACGATAACGCAGTCGTCCTTCCCGAAATTTTTTGCGGTTTTTATAATGTGGGCTACGGCGTGCGAGCTTTCGATTGCGGCGATAATGCCCTCCGTCCTCGCGATATAGCCGAACGCTCCGACCGCATCGTCGTCGGTAACGGCGACGTATTCGGCGCGGCCGGACTTAAAAAGCCGCGCGTGCTCGGGGCCGACGCCGGGGTAATCGAGTCCCGCCGAAATCGAATAGACGGGGGCGATTTGACCGTCGGCGTTTTGGCAAAAGTAGGACTTCATTCCGTGAAAAATTCCGACCTCGCCCGTTGTGAGCGTCGCCGCGTGTAAGCCCGATTCGATCCCCCGCCCCGCCGCCTCGCACCCGATAAGGCGCACGGACTTGTCGGGAATAAAGTTATAGAACGCGCCCATCGCGTTGCTGCCGCCGCCCACGCAGGCGATAACCGCCGCCGGGAGCTTGCCCGCCGCGTCCAAAATTTGCTTGCGCGCCTCGCGGCTTATGACGCTTTGAAAGTCGCGCACCATAGTGGGGAACGGGTGCGGCCCCATAACCGTGCCGAGCACGTAATGCGTGTCCGCCACGCGCCGCGACCACTCGCGCATAGTCTCGTTAACCGCGTCTTTCAGCGTCATGGTGCCGCTTGTAACGGACTCGACCTCCGCGCCCAAAAGCCGCATCCGGTAGACGTTGAGCGCCTGCCGCTCCGTGTCCTCCTTGCCCATAAAAATCTTGCATTCCAGCCCTAACAGCGCCGCCGCCGTGGCGGTCGCGACTCCGTGCTGACCCGCGCCCGTTTCGGCGATGACGCGCGTTTTGCCGAGCTTTTTTGCAAGCAGAGCCTGACCCAAAACGTTGTTTATTTTGTGCGAACCCGTATGGTTGAGATCCTCGCGCTTTAAGAAAATTTTTGCGCCCCCTAAATCCTTGCTCATTCTTTCGGCGTAATAGAGCGGCGAGGGGCGGTTGGCGTAATTTTTGAAAAGCGCGTCGAGTTCGCCGTTAAAGGCGGCGTCCGACTTATAAAAGTCGTACGCCTTTTCGAGCGCGACGACCTCGTTCATCAGCGTTTCGGGAACGAACCGCCCGCCGAATTCGCCGAAGTATCCGACCTCGCCGCCGACGGCGTTTTGTGCGTTTTTACTCATAATTAACTCCTTTTGCTATCCGCATAATTTCCGCGATTTTTGCGCCGTCCTTAACTCCGTCCGTCTCGGCGCCGCTGCTTATGTCCACGGCGTAGGGACGCGGCAATACGTTCAGCGCGGCGCGAATGTTGCCGGGGTTTACGCCCCCCGCCAGGAAGTACGGCTTTTTTAGCCCCGCCCGTTTAATTTGCGACCAGTCGAACGCCGTGCCCGCCCCGCCCGACGAGCCGTCGAGCAAGATATAGTCGGCGCTTTTGTAACGCGCGTCAAAGCTTGCCGCCGCTTGCGCGCCTTGCCACCGCGCCGCCTTTACGACGGGTATGCCCAAAATTTTGAGGCGGGCGATATAGGCGTCGTCCTCGCCGCCGTGAAGCTGCGCGAGGTCTATTATTTTGCGCCCGAACGCCTCCGCTATCAAATCCTCGTCCGCGTCGGCGAACACCCCCACGCTTTTTACGTCGGAATCGATAAGAGTCCGCAGTCTTTGCGCCGTTTCGACCGTTACGCGGCGGCGGCTTTTTGCGAACACGAAGCCGACAAAATCCGGCCGCGCGGCGTTTATAAGAGGCGCGTCCTCGCTCCTGAACACGCCGCATATCTTTATTTTTACGCTCATACGCCCCTCAATCCGGTCAGCGCCGCCAAAACGGACTTTGCCCGCATAAGCGCCTCGCCCACAAGTACCGCGTCCGCGCCGCCCTCTTCGAGCGCGAGAATGTCCTCTTTTGCGGATATTCCGCTCTCGGAAACGAACGGAATTTCCTTCGGCACGAGCCTGCGCAGTTTGAGCGATAAGGTTTTATCCACCGCGAACGACGTAAGGTCGCGGTTGTTTACGCCGATGATCCGCGCCCCGGCTTTTAGCGCCGTTTCGATTTCGGACTCCGAGCGCGTTTCGACGAGCGCCGACATCCCCGAAGCGTGCGCCGCGCCGATAAGGTCTTTGAGCGTGCGGGCGTCTAACGCCGCGCAAATAAGCAACACCGCGTCCGCGCCTATCGCGCGCGCCTCGTATATTTGATACTCGTCGATTATAAAGTCCTTCCGCAAAACGGGCAGGCGAACCGCCGAGGCGACGTCGGTTAAATGACCGTTAGCGCCCATAAAAAAGTCCGGCTCCGTCAGCACCGACACGGCGTCCGCGCCGCCCGCCTCGTATTCCCGCGCGATTTCGACGGGCTTAAAATCCGCGCTTATGACGCCCTTCGAGGGCGACGCTTTTTTTACCTCGCAGATAAACGACAGCCCCGGCTTTTTTAGCGCGGCAAAAAAATCTCTCGTTCCCGTCCGTGCCGCCGCCGCGATAACGCCATTTAGCGGTATACGCTCCTTTGCCGCCCTTACGCGGATTTTTGTTTTTGCGATTATGTCGTCTAATATCATACCGTTTTTGCCGCCTTGCCGTATTCGTTCGACAGCGCGACGAATTTTGCCAGCTTTTCCTCCGCCGCGCCGCCGTCGATCAGTTTTTCGGCGATTTTGATACCCGCGCCTATGTCGGGCGCGCCGCCGGCAAGGTATATCGCCGCCGCCGAATTTAATAAAACCGCGTCGCGCTTGGCGCTTTTTTCGCCGCGCAAAACCGCCCGCGTTATGGCGGCGTTTTCGGCGGGATCGCCGCCCGTAAGCTCGGACTTTTTGCACAAAGCAAAGCCGTAGTCGCGCGGGTCTATCGCGTAAGACCTAAAAGCGCCGTTCTTGACCTCGCAAACGCTAGTTTTGTCGCTGACGGAAATCTCGTCGAGTCCGTCGCGGCCGAACACTACGAGCGCGTTTTTTACGCCCAAATTGTTCAAAACCCGCGCCATCGGCTCCACCATATCACCGTCGTACACCCCGAGTAGCTCCATATTCGCGCCGGCGGGATTCACGAGCGGCCCCAATATGTTGAATATGGTTCGTATGCCGATTTCGCGCCTTACCGGAGCGACGTACTTCATTGCGATATGGTAGTTTTGCGCGAACAAAAAGCATATGCCGATCTCGTTAAGCAGGCGCAGGGATACGTCGCCCGGCACCGTTATATCGACCCCTAAAGCCTCTAAAACGTCGGCCGCGCCGCACTTACTCGACGCCGCGCGGTTGCCGTGCTTGGCGACGGGAACGCCCGCCGCCGCTATGACGAGCGACGACGTTGTGGATATGTTGAACGAGTTCGACCCGTCGCCGCCCGTGCCGACGATCTCTAAAACGTCCTTGTCGTGCAGTATGCGCACGCAGTGTTTGCGCATAGCCGCCGCCGCCGCCGTAATCTCCTCGATGCTCTCGCCCTTCATCGCCATAGCCGTCAAAAACGCCGCCGTCTGAATGTCGGTCGCCTTGCCGCTCATAATCGCGTCGATTACGCCCGCCGTAGTTTCGTAGCTTAAATTTTGGCGGCTTGCCGCCCTTATTATAGCGTCCTTTATCATAAAACCCTCCCCGTTTCACGCATTTTTAAGAAGTTGCCTATTATGGTCGCCCCGCACGGCGTCATAACCGATTCGGGGTGGAACTGTATGCCGTAGACGCAAAAATCTTTGTGGCGCACCGCCATTATTTCGCCGTCGTCGGCCGTCGCCAAAACCCTTAACGGATCGCTCACCGCGTTCGCGTCCGCCGCGAGCGAATGATACCGCGCCGCCGTAACCGACTCGGGTAATCCGTCAAAAAGCGGGTCGGAATTGTCGATTTTTATGACCGAGGGCTTGCCGTGAACCTGCCGCCGCGCGTAAATTACGGGCGTTCCGAACGCCTCGCAAATCGCCTGATGCCCTAAACACACGCCCAAAACCGGCACGGCGCCGCAAAAACGCTTTACCGCGCCGATGCATACGCCCGCGCTTTCGGGCCGCCCGGGGCCGGGCGAAAGCACTATGCGTTCGGGGCCGAGCTCAGCGATTTTTTCGACCGTAACCGCGTCGTTGCGGACAACCGTAACGCCCGGATCGAACGACCCTATAAGCTGATACAAATTGTACGAAAAGCTGTCGTAGTTGTCGATTAGTAATGTCATTAAGTTGTCTCCTTCCGTTTTACCTTATTTGCAATGAACGGACAGTCGCGGCGCGGACGGACAACGGCCGCCGAGCCGCCGACGGGCGCGTACGTTCCGGTACGTAACCGAGGCGGGAGGCGGCCGTAGTCCGTCCGCGCCGATGAATGTCCGTTCATTCCGCGCAATCCTTTATCGCCTTCAACACCGCGGCGGCCTTATTGGCGCACTCCGTGTATTCGCTCTCCGGCACGCTGTCGGCGACTATGCCAGCGCCCGAGCGGACGAACACCCTGCCGCCCGTCTTGTAGGCTATCCTTATGGCGATGCAGGTGTCGGCGTCGCCCGAAAAGCTCAAATAGCCTATCGCCCCGCCGTAGATTCCGCGCCGGTTTTGCTCTAATTCGTCGATGATTTGAACGGCGCGTATTTTCGGCGCGCCCGAAAGCGTCCCGGCGGGCAGTACCGCCGCTATCGCGTCGAGCGCCGAAAGGCCGCCGCGCAGCCGGCCCGTAACGGCGGACGCGATGTGCATAACGTGCGAAAACCGCTCGACCGTAAGGTATTTACTCACCCTTACGCTATTGAATTCCGATATTTTGCCGACGTCGTTGCGCCCCAAATCGACAAGCATATTGTGCTCGGCAAGCTCCTTTTCGTCGCTCAAAAGCGACCTTTCAAGCTCCTTGTCCTCGCGCGGCGTTCCTCCCCTCGGACGCGTTCCCGCGAGCGGATACGTCGTTACCGTTCCGTCCTTACACCTTACGAGCGTTTCGGGCGACGCCCCCGCGATCTCTAATTTGTCGCTCGAAAAGTAAAACATATACGGCGACGGATTGATTTTGCGCAGAGTTTTGTAAACGCCGAAAAGACTCCCCTCCGCGTCGGCGGAATAGGCGTTAGAAAGCACCGCCTGAAATATGTCGCCCTCGCGTATATGCTCCTTTGCCCTAAGCGCCATAGCGCAATATTCGTCCTTGTTAAACAGCGCCTTAAAATCCGATTTTAATTTGAGCGCGGGCGGTTCGGCGGCGGCGCCGCTAGTTATTACGCTCTCGATATACGCCAGCTCCGACACGGCGTTGTTGTAATTTTCTTCGGCGTTATCGGTTTTTATGTTCACGATCAATATAAGCTCGCCTTTTTTGTGATCGTAGGCTATCACCTTATCGAACAGCATCAAATCCACGTCGTTAAATTCCGCGCCCTTATCGCAAAGTTTAAGACTTTTTTCGGCGTACTTAACGTAGTCGTAGGCAAAATAGCCCACAAGGCCGCCCGTGAACGGCGGCAGCTCTTTTAGGCGCGGCGAGCGGTTGCTCCGTATAATTCGGCTTATCCGCGCGCCCGGGTCGTCCGTTTGAACGACCGTTTCCGCGCCGTTCTTGACCGCAAACCGCCCGTTCGCGCAGGAAATTTCCGACTTGGGGTCGTAGCCCAAAAACGTGTAGCGGCCGCGTTCCCCGGCGCTCTCTAAGCTCTCTAAAATGTAGCAGTGGCGGCTAAGACGCTTCAAAATCTTGAACGCGTCGAGCGGTTCCCGAACGCCCTCGCAAAGCCTTTTGTAAACGGGACACCGCGCAAACTCCGCCGCGTACTTTTTGACCCGCGCAAGCCCCGGCATAATTTCGGACACTGTTAAAACCCTCCCTGTGAATTATTTTTGTCGACGCCTCCCCGCGCATCTTTCGGCGACAAGGCTCATACGCGTTTTGTGTCGGCAAGGCTTTGTGTTTTCGCGGCTATCCGCGCGTTTCGGCAAGCCCGAACGCCCGCCGCCGACAAACAAAAAAACCGCCCTCAAAAACGCGGCGGCTCCCGCAGAAAACTCCCGACAAGTTTGATCGGAATTTTCTGCAAAGAACCGCTTGCGTTTTCAAGGACGGAAAAATTTCCGCGGTGCCACCTTGATTCAAAAAAGATATTCTCTTTTTTGCGCTCGGTTTAACCCGGTACAAATATACCGGAGGCTTTATAACGTAAGCCGGCCGTCGCGGGATACTCGCGCCCCTACCAAAAAACGACAATCCTATCGCCGTTCCCGATATAAAACGTTTTAACCGCGCCCTCCGCGGACCATTATGATTTGCGGCATTCGATCGGCTCTCAGCTGCCTCCGACTCTCTGTGCGCGCCCGCTAAATCTTTACTTCCGCATCGACGGTTTAATATACGAGCATCGTATATTACCTATATTCTACTCCGCAATTCCAAAAAAGTCAAGGGTTTTTAAGCAAAAAATAGCGGCGGCTTGCAAAAGACGCTTGATTATTAAATTGTTTTGCCGCTAAATTTTGAAGTCCTCGGACTTAAAGTTACCGTAAAAGCGACCGCTTGCCGCCGTGAATTTCAGCACGCAATAATCGGGATCCGTTACGCCGCCGGGGTAATACGCGATGTCGCCCTCCCGCCATATCGCCTCCTTACTTGCCGCGTCCGTCAAAATTTGCATCGCGCCTTTAAGCATTACGCCGCGAAAAAACCGCTTGTCATAAAAGTAAACGCACGCGTTCGGATTTGCCGCGTATTGCCTGACGCGCATCGACGAGGTATTCGTGGTAAAATAAAACTCCTTTATTCCCACGCGTTTGCGCGGCGGCAGCATAGCCTTCATATTCGGAAAGCCGCCGTCATCCACCGACCCGATAAACGAAACGCCTTGCCCGTCTATCAGGTTGCCGATTGTTTGCTCGGGATTTCGCATCGCCGTTCTACTGTCCTCCTCCCGGATATTTTTAAGTATAGCATAAATATTATAAATTTTTTCGCGTATATTACCCCTATTCTACTCCGCAAATCAAAAAAAGTCAAGGATTTTAAGCAAAAAATCGCGGCGGTTCACGGCTTTTAACAGCCGGCGGCGGTTCGGGCATTTATCCGCATACGACCTTCGCCCGGCAATCCGATTCCCAATGTCCGTACCGTTCCGCTATCGCTTCCCACTCGTTTTTAGCGCCGGTAAAATTAATTCTTTTTAATTTTTTGCACTCCCAAAACGCAAACTTCCCGATAGACTTGACGGTACCGGGAATCGTAACGCCGCCAAGAGCGCCGCAATCCTTAAACGCATATTCGCCGATGACCGTAACGCCGTTCGGGATCGTAACGTCCGTCAAACTTGCGCAGCCCGCAAACGCAAATTTACCGATTGCCGTTACGCCGTTCGGAATCGTAACGTCCTTCAAACTTACGCAATTCTTAAACGCTCCGCCCTCGATAGCGGTAACGCCGACCGGAATCGTAACGCTCCTCAAATTGCGGCAATCCGCAAACGCAAACTTTTCGACGACGGTAACGCCGTCCGGAATCACAACGCCCGTCAGCTTCACACAGTTTTTAAGCACCCCCCCCCGACGGACGTTACGCCGGCCGGGATCGTGATATTCGTCAAACCCGCACAATTCTCGAACGCAAACTTCCCGATAGACGTTACGCCGCGCGGAATCGCGATGCTTTTCAAGCCCGCGCAGCCCCCGAACGCAAATTCCCCGACGGACGTTACGCCGTCCGGTATAACGCTCGTTTTGCAGCCGGCCGTCAAAACGTTGTCGCCGCGTCGGATTATACAATTGCCCTCGGATCTATATACGGAATTTCCGCTCGCCACCTCGATATTTTCCAGCGAGGCGCAGCCGCAGAACGCGCGGCCGCCGATTTTTGTTACGCCGTCGGGGATTTTAACACTCTTTAACGTTACGCAATTCTCGAACGCGTTTTCGCGTATGTCGGTAACAAAATAGGGTACGTCAAACTCGGCGTCGCCGCCCTTGTATTCGAGCAAAACGGTTCCGTCGAATTTAGCGCCTTTTTTAGACGCGGCGCGGTATTGCTCAAACTGTTTGACGGAAACGGCGTAAGGGGCGTACAACTTTTCAAGCTCGGTTTTTTGCTCGCCGGCGGCCACGGCGCGCGCCTTGGCTAAATGTTCCAGGTGCGCCGTATCGCCGAGATCCGTAAAATTCTTTGTGTAAAAACGGACAAGACTAAACCAAACCCGCCAATCGCCGGGGTTGGCTTCCACCGCTTTTTTGTACGCGCCGGCGGCTTTTTCGGTTTCGCCGAGCGTCAAAAATATGTCGCCGTTGCGAATAAATTCCTCCGCCTCGGTCTTTTCCCTGCCGTGAATAATCTTCGTAATATTCTGTTGCGTGCTGTACGTAATGTTGTTAATCTCGTCCTGCAACAAAATCTTTGTGCCGCAATGCGAGCAAAACCCGAACCGCTTAGAGTCGTCCAAGCTAATTTGTCCGCCGCACTGCTTGCATATCAACGTTATAACCGCCATACCCAATCTCCTGTCCTGATTCGACTTACTTAAAGTATAAATTATTTGTCGACTTTTGTCAAATATTTTTATACGCCGACAACTTTTTTTGAAATCTTTTAGGAACGTAATAATTTTTATCGCCGCGCTTACTCTTATATTCTTTTTCCGTTTATCCGTATTTTCAAAACAAGAAATGTAATCGACGCAATCAGCGCGAATAAAATGAAAAGGTCTAAAAATATATGGTAAGTATCCTTAATTATAAAGGTGTCCGAGGCGGCAAATATGCGGTGCGTATCAAAAAAGAAGTCGTTATATTTGGCTATTCCCTGCTTCGCGCTAAAATATACGGAGGCTTGAATCAAAAACCATACGAACAAAAATCCAGTTAAAACATATTTTCCGACCTTGTCTTTTAATATAAAAACGACTGCCGCGCCGATAAACAAAAGTAAAAAAACAAAGTCTATCGGCTCGTCCGTAAACGCCGACGTAACAATTTTCGTTTGCCCGAATTTCAGTCCCGTCATATCGAACAAGAACCATATAAATAATACGCCTACGAATATTAACGTTAATATTTTGGCGGTTTTGAGCGTCTTATTGTCGTCAAAAACTTGCACACCTCTATTTTATCACGATCCGTTCTAAAAGTCTAACGAAAAGCGTAAATTATTTGTCGACTTTTGTCAAATATTTTTATACGCCGACAACTTTTTTTGAAATCTTTTAGGAATTTTTATAAATACCTCTTTACAAGTCCGCGATTCGGTGCTATAATGTATTATAGTGAAAAATTTACCGCTCCCAAAAAAGTTAAGCGCGTCGGGAGCTCTTTCCCTAAAAACAGCCGTTCGGTGCGTTTGCTAAAACGGTCGGCGGCTAAAAAACTTTTCCCTAACTTTCAGAAAACTCTGAACACGCCCGGGCGGCATTAAGGCGCCTCGCTTATTCCGGGTTTTCAACAAGCGGGGGTGTACCGGCTTCGACGGCGCGTCGAACGGGCGGAAAAGCATGTGGCGGGGTCGGCCGCCTAACAACGCGAACAAAACAAACGCTAACACCCAAAAAAATGTAAAGGCGGCTCCGGCCTCCTTTGCGTTCGCTGCGTAAGTTATTCGCAGTCGTCGCCCCCGACTTCCGCCGGCGGGTAAAGCGGCGTCAACAAGGCGGACACCGTTACGGCGCCCTTTGAGTTTGCGCGGCGCCCTAACGAACCTTGCAAGCTCCGACGGATCGGGCCGCGCGGCCGCCCTCCTCCGTTACGTAAAAATGCCGCGCTAAACATGTAGAAACCCGCCCGCAACCCGTGCCGGAAGGGGGTTCGACTCCCCCCACCTCCACCATCAAGACACAACAAAACGGACGTACGTTTATGCGTCCGTTTTGCCTTATTTTGGGGGTAATATGAGTGTTTTTATGTAATTTTGCCTGTTTTATCCGTCATATAGACCGCCGTCATATAGCCGCCCAAGACCCGGTGTCGAAAGAGTGAAGTCGAACCTTTTGATTTTTTAGGTTCAAATCCACCCTCATCGGGGCGGATGCATCCGCAAACGAACACCGGACGCTTAAAAATTATAGCGGATTTGCTTATTTGAAAATTAGTATTATACTTAAATGTTCTTTAAAAGACACAACTTTTAGCATTACTCGTCGTAATATAGGTGGCGTACGGAAATTTTGGGACCGTTTAAAGTTAACAAGGTGCCGCCGAGTTCCGTAGGGGTATGAGCATCGTACTTGCCGGTTTTAAGACCGTAGGTCCAGCGTATGCCTTCGTACAATATGCTTGTGTTATTCTTGTGGTCGTGGCCCGAAAACACGCTGTCGACGCCGATTTGTTTTAATACGTCTAAAAATCCGCCGTATGAAAACGAGCTTATCGACGAGTCCTTTGTACCGAAGTCGCCGTTTTTTGCGGGCATAGTTACGCCTATGGTATAATAACCGTACGCCTCGTAGCCGCCTTTGAGCGACGCCGTTACGAACTCGTCCGTGGGAATGTGATAGAAAGCCGACGCGGGCGCGGATGCGTTTTCGCCGCACTTCTTTAAGTTATCGGAAA
>JAISMM010000002.1 GCA_031276725.1 Clostridiales bacterium
TCCTCGCCCTCGTCCTCGTAGGGCTCCTCTTCCTCATAGGAAACCTCGTCGTCGGCGTATTCGTCGCGCTCGATGACTTCTTCCTCGTATTCGTCGTAATTGTCGTCGGCCGTCGAAAGACTCGAAACGCCGTCATTGAATTTTTCCATTATTTACCTCGCAAAATCTGTGGGTCGGTTTTTGATTGTTTGACGTGAGCGGACAAAAAGCGCCGTTTGACCGCGCCGTTATTACTTAGCGGACGGGCGGGCGGCTTCCGGGGCGCGGCGCGGGTCTTGTTCCCGTAGGACGCGCGACGGGTCTTGTCGCTCCGGCGGGACGCGGCGCGGGTCTT
This sequence comes from Clostridiales bacterium, assembly GCA_031276725.1. Taxonomy (GTDB): domain Bacteria; phylum Bacillota; class Clostridia; order Christensenellales; family Pumilibacteraceae; genus RACS-047. The sequence goes on from JAISMM010000002.1 coordinate 335, forward strand.
GCCCCCGCGGGACGCGCGACGGGTCTTGCCCCGGCGGGACGCGCGACGGGCCTTGTCGCCCCGGCGGGGCGCGCGACGGGTCTTGCCCCGGCGGGACGCGGAGCGGGCCTTGCCGCCCCTGCGGACGCGGGCCGTACTCCGGGCCGGGCGGCGGCGGTGTTGCGCGCGGTTTTTATGCCGATATTGATGCGCGGGCCGGCAGGGCGGCTCCCGGGCCGCGCGGCGGGTCTTGCGCCTTGGGGCGGGCGCGAAATTTTGTTGACGCGCTCGGTAACCTTTTTGACTATGCGGCGGGGGCCTTGCGCGGCGGCGGCCTTGTAGCGGGCAAGCTCGGCGGCGTGGGCGGCGTCGTTCATAGAACGCTCGATAAGCTCGCGCAGCTCGACGCTATCCTGCTCGTCGGCGTCGAAGTGCAATTGAATGTCGTAGAACTTTTCTTTAAGCTCGTTGCCCTGCTGCTCGGTTTGAATGTCCTTTAAGCCGTTGCGCAAAGCGGCGATTTCGAGCTTGCGCTTGGAGATTTTTTCGGCAAGCTCCTCGGCGGCTTTACGCGCCTTTTCGGCTTGCTCCTCGGCGAGCTTTTTGGCGGCCTCGTCCTCTGCTGCCTTGATTTTGGCGGCCTCGTCCTCGGCGGCTTTACGCGCTTTTTCGGCCTCCTCCCCGGCTTCGCGTCGGGCGCGGGCCGCTTCATCCTCGGCTAAACGTCGGGCGCGCGCCGCTTCATCCTCGGCTAAACGGCGGGCCTCTTCGGCCTCGAAACGCGCACGCTCGGCCTCCTCCTTGACTTTTTCGGCTTCGGCGACGGCCTCCTGCTTTACGCGCTCGACCTCGCCCTCGGCGGTGCGCATAGCGCTTTCGGCCTCTTTTTTAAGTTTTTCAGCCTCGACCTCGGCCTCGTGCCTGACCCTTTCCGCCTCGGCTTCGGCCTCGCGTCTGACCCTTTCGATTTCCTCTTGGGCGCGGCGGGCCTCTTCCTCGGCTTTTTCCTCGGCGGCTTGCTTAGCCTTTTCGGCGTTGGCGACGGCCTCCCTCGCGATTTTTTCGGCTTCCTCTTTCGAGGCGGCGGAGGCGCGTTCGGCGTCGATGATGGCTTTTTCGGCCTCCATTTGCGCCATTTTAGCCTGCAAACGCGCGTGTTCGACGTCGTTTTGCGACTGTTCGAGCAATTTTTTAAGGTTGGCGGCCTCGATAGCCTTGCGATCCTGCGACACGAGCCCGCTGCCGGACGTGAATTGATCCGAAACCGACGCGGAACTCAGCAAATTCGAGAGAGCGCCGTTTGCAAGCTCGTAGTCCGTCTTTGCGCGTTCTAACGCCTCGGCGGCCTCGCGCATATCCTCCTCGGACTTCATTTTGAATTCAAGGTTTTCCTTTACGCCGTTGACCCTAAGCTCCTCGAGCGTTTTTTCAAGCTCCCCTAACCGCTCGGTTAAAAGCTGTTGATCCGCCAAGAACGCCTCTTTTTCGTCCTCGGGCGTTTCGTCGATAAGGAGCGCCATAGCGGCGGCCTGCTCGCGGATGTCGTTCGCCTCGTCCTCGATTGTTTTGATTTCGTTCGCGTAACCGGCGGCCTTTTGGGCGAGGCTCGCGTCCGAATTTTTTACAAGGTCGTCGTAGAGGGCCTGGCACCGCGATATGGAATCCTCCGCCGCGAGTTTGTCTTGCTCGGCCTTCGCGCGCATTTCGTCCAAAATGACCTTTGCCAAAACGGAGTCTTCTAATTCGACGACCTTATCGACGTCCATTTTTTCGTTGCTAATATAGTCGTTCGCCTTTCTGCGCCGGCTCGCCAATTCCGCGGACTTATCCGATTTTTGTTTGACCGCCGAAGTGATTTCCTGCTCGCAGGCGCCGATAAGCCCGTTCTTTTCCTTTATGGCGTCGCTCATTCGGGCGATAGCCGCCGAATCGGTCGCCGACAGCAATTGCGACTGAATAGCCGAAACCTCGCTTTTGAGCCGCGACTTTTCGTCGTTTTTGCGCTCGATAACCTCGTTAAGACGGACGATTTCGCGGTCGGAATGTGCAATAGATTCAAGCAACGGCGACAAATACGCGCTTTGACGCTCGAAAATCTGCCTTTCCTTGGCTTTTTGCGCGCGTTCGGCGGCGGCCTTTGCGAGCGCCTCGGCGTCGCGCAAATCTTTTTCGGCCTGAGCGACGGCGCGGGCGTTGGCGCCGCTTTGAGCGGCGATCGTACTCACCGCGTCGGTAATCGCCTCGCGCGTCCTTTGCTTGCCGGCGATTTCGTTTTCGAGCGACAAAACGGCGTTTTGCTTGAACCTTACGTCGTTTTCGAGCGCGGACTTTTCGCCGGTAAGGCGGTCGCGCTCCTTGCCCTTGGCGGCGGCGATTTGAACCTCTAAATCGGTAATCTTATCGGAATACTCCTTGATAAGATTTTCGGTAGAGGCGATAGTTTCGCCCCGGGCGGCGATATCCGAATCGGTTTTGTCGCGCTCGGCGGCGGCTTTTTCGGCGCGTTGTTTTAGTATAACGGATTCGCGCAACAAGCGGTCGTATTCCTTTTGCGCGGCGGCGGCGGCGTCCTCCTCGTCGCTGATTTCGTCGTAGACGAGTTTTTCGTTGCCGTTTTCGTCGATAACGATTTTCTTTTCGCCTGCGGACGGTTTAGTGGCGGCTGCTTCCTCTTCGGTTTCGGTTATAAGCGGCGCGTCGGGGTCGAAGCCCAAAAGGGTTACTATGTCGTCCGTGGCGGGCGCGACGGGCGCGAGCGCTATGCCGCCCGCCGTTTCCGCTTCGCGCTCCTTATCGGTTTTGCACGCCTCCTCGGGGGTCATACCGACGCGCATATTTTCGCGGATACGCGCTTTTTCTTTTTCTAACTCGCGGCTCTGCAAGTCCTTGCTCTTAAAGAACGCCCTGCGGGTCATACCGCGCGGCTCGTACTTTTCGGCATAAATGCGTTCGATAAGCGCCTCGTCCGTCATAGGAATATTGTATTCGGCCGAAGGCGCCGCGCCCGCGGCATAGGAATTTTGAGTATAAGAATTTTGAGCGTAGGAATTTTGCGCCGCGCCGTTTTGGTAGCCGTAGGACTGTTGAGCGGCATCCTGATAGGGGGGAACGGACGCGGTGTTGCCCATACCGAGCGCGAGCGTATTAGTCGCCTGACCGAGCTGGCCGGGTACGGGGCCGCCGACGACGCCTTGGGACGGCGACGCGCCGAGTTGCAGCATTTGCGATTGTTGGTTTTGGACGGCCGCGTACTGCCCTACAAGCCTTTGTTGGGCCTGGGCGGCGGCTATGGTTGAATTTAGCTTGACTATATAGGGGCTTGCGGGCGCGGACGTTTCGTAAGCCTCGCGCTTGCTGCGGTTGACGGCGCGTATAAACAGCCAAATAATAAGCAAAATGAAGGCCGTAACGATCAGCGCGAAAGCTATTATGATGAGCGCCTTAGCCCAATCTTGCAGGGGCTTCCACCAATTGTTGCGGTCGAGGTTAACGTCGAGCTTAGTTGTAACCTCGATAGTTTTTAGGTTGCTGCTTTGGCTTGCGTAGCCCTGAAAAACAAAGGTGATGTCGGTCGCGCCGGACGCTATGGGGTCGATTTCTAAAAAACCGTTTTTGTACTGCGCCGAGGCGAACGCGGCGTCGGCGAGCGAAACGCTTTTTAGGACAAAACCGTCGCGGCGGATCTGCGTAAACGCCTCGTAGCCCGTAGCGCCGATTTTGAACTTTTTGCCGCCGAGCTCGATAGGGTCTAGCGTATATTTGCCGTAGACGCCGAACGCCACGGGAACCCCGTAGGTTTTTTCCGGCTCGTTTTCGCCCGGCGGCTTATAGCGGACGTTGAACTGAATGAACGCCGCGCCGTTCTCTAACGCGGTAACGACGTAGTAGGTTTTGTTGTTGGAATCCTTTTGCGCATAGCAGGTTACACGCGAAACCGACGCGGTGTCGCCCGAGGGCGGGCCGGCGTTTTCAAGAAAATAAATCGCGTCCTTAGACGGATAGTCGACTAAATCCTCGGGGCGGACGACAACCGAACGGTAGCCCGAGGCGGCGTTGCGGTTGGGGTATATTCCGGTTTGGGGGTTAGGGCCGAACAGGTGGGTTTCGGGTATGCCGGCGTTAAGCTCGGTCGGCATAAAGAAAGTTTCCTTCATTAGGGGTGCGGCGCCGGGCTGGAATCTTACAAACATCCGAACCTCGACGTCGCCGCCTTGCTCCGCGAACACGATTTTGAGCGGAAAAATTCCGTTCCAAAATTCGTTCATTTTGTTGTCGAGCGTCCATTCGTCCAAGTCCGCCCACTTGAACGCGGCGCGGATATTAAAGGTGGAACCCGGGGACGGAGCGTCCGGATCGTCGTCGGTGGGGTTGTTCGACGTTATTTCGACGCCCCTGGGGCCCTCGATATTAACGGACTGTATTCTAAGGCGCGACACGTCGGTTATGACCCACGGAGTGCCGCTTGTGGGGTTGGAGTTGACGTCGGCGTCCTCAAAAATCGGAACGCCGCTTTTGGAGGCGTTCGCGGGGTCGACGCGGTGCAGAATGCGGTTAACCAAAATGCCCTCGTTGGGAACGTTCGGGTCGTAAAGATTGTCGCTGGTTAGCGTATAGGTAACGTTGGTGTTGTTTTTGACGTTTAGAACAAACGGCTCGTAAAGCGCCGTGCCGCTAACGTCGACCGCCGTCAAGTCCGAGTTGACGCCGTGTTTGAAAGGCAGAACGCCCGCGATTATCACCTTTTTATCGTAATCGGCGGGAGTCAAATTAAGCAGGTTTTTTTGCGCGAGCGACGCCGCGATTTTTACATCTAACAGAATATACTTATATGCGGCCGTAGTTTGATTTTGGACGCGGACGACTACCGGAGTTACTTCGACGAATTTTTTTGCCGTAAGCTTGATCGAAGTGCCGTCCGGAGCAAGCTCGATGCCGACGAACGCCGCACCGGAATTTTCGACCGCCTTGCCGTCGGCGTTTTCGATTACATAAGCGTCGGTATCGCTCGTGATTATGTCCGAAAAAAGCGTGTTGCTAAACCTACGGACGGCATACGGGCCGCCCGAATTGTTGCTATTAAGCTCGGATACGGTATTTTCCTGCCCGACCGTAATTTTGCCGTTGGTGTCGAGGTTGACCGTAACCGTGTAGTCCGCGCCCGTAGCGCCGCTGCCGGGAACGTTGGGAACCGCGCCCGCGCCGACGGAGACCGGAGCGGACAAAAGGAACGCGACCGCCGACGCCAAAAGCGTCAGGGCGAACAGCGCCGATATTATTAAGCGTTTTGCCTTGTTTGTTTTAACCGTAATATTCATATTGCCGCCCTCACACCTTACCGCCGTCGTCGACGTCGACATCGAAGTCGTAGGTGATAAAATTTTCCTCGGCGAGCTTGGCCTGTATTTGGCTTTCGACGTCCTCGCGCGAGAGCTCCGCCTTGTAGTCGTCGGTAGAATCGAATTCGACGTCGACGCCGGGTATGCCGGGCTCGAACGCCGCCCCGTCGTCCGTCGCCATAGTGGGCGGAACGCCGGTGACCTTCATTTGCGCGAGCGCGACCCGCTTTGCCTCTAACTCCGCTTTTAGATCCGCAAGCGAACGCTTGCCGCCTTTTTTAGTCTTCTTTTTGGCGGCGTCCTTTACGACCGATTTATCGGCGGCGACTTCGGTTCTTATCGCGGCATTTTTGGCGATAACCGAATTATCGAGGCTGACCCCGGTTTCGGCCTCCTTGCTTTTCCTCATCTCGTCGAACATTTGGGCGTACTTTGGATTGTTCATTTTTAGACGCGTGCGCACGATTTCGTCCTTTGTGGCGGTATTGTTTTTGTTGTGAAGTTTGTCGCGCATTTTGATGAGCATTTGATTTTTGCGGATAATGCGGCGCTGTTGAGCGCGTCTGCTAGCGTAGACGCTTACGCGGGCTATGAACACCAAGAACAGCAGCACGAAGACGGCGATAGCCGAAAACATAAAGATTTGGGAGTATTCGCCGCGTTCGAGCTCGACCCTTATGCCGCTTACGCGCACGTAGAACATAACCACGTTGTTCACGTCGTTGTTGTTTATAGAGACGCTTACAAGCGCCATACCGCCGGGCAAATCCTTTGTGGGGTAATCGGGCGTAAACACGACGGCCGCGCCCGAGCCGGTTTCGATCGGATAAAAGTTAAAGTATTTGTCGTAGCCCTCTTGACCCTGCACCCACGCTATTTTGGCGTTGTCGTAATTCGCGCCGCCGGGCAGCATCTTCGTAATGTACTTTAAGGGAACGGTTACGGAATGGTTTTCGGGCGAATACTGCGGAATATCGGCGTCGGCGTCCTGACCCTCGAACGGTTGCTTGTAGACGATTTCTAAGACGAACGCGCCGCCGTCGCCCGAGGGATTTGCCAAAAGCACGTTGCCGGGAACGACCCTGAGCGCGGCGGCGAACCGCTTGCCGTTGCTTTCGTGCACGAATTTAACGACAACGCGCGTTTCGGCGCCGTCGTACGCGCCGATTACGTTGTTGACCTCTACGCGAACCTTTTCGCCCGACGCGTCGGAAACTATGGACACGCTTTTTAGGAACGGAATATGGTCGGTTTTAACGGTTTTCCATTCCGGCGCGGAACCCGATTTTTGGTGCGCGCCGTCCCCGTCCTTAACGGGATCGCCGTTTGCGTCGTACAAAAAGTCGGTTTTTTGCTGAACGTAGAACCCGGGATCGCCCGTTTCGTCGTCGCGGTCGACGCTAAGGCCGCCCGCCGAAATTCCCGAATCCTGATTGGCGTAGACGACGTACGCCTTTAACTCCTCGATCGGAACGCCGATAGGCGTCGCCACCGAATAGACGGCGGGCATTTGGGCGACGGCCTCGACCGTAACACGGAAGGAGTCGCTTAAAACCTCGGCGTAGCGCCTTACCGTGTAGGTAACGTTGACCGAGCCGCTCCTTTTGGGAATAAGACGGAGCGTCTTTTTGTCGTCGCTGACCTTGACGGTCAATACCGCGTCGACGTCGGTATCGGCGGAAAACACGTAGGGATGCTCGCCGAAGAAAATGTCGGCGAAGGCGCCCGTCGCGGCGTTGACGCGCTCGCGGATGTCGATATCGCGCGGCGCGGATATAGTCAAGTGTTTAAGCGTTTGATCGGCGGCGCTCAAAAGCCCGAATAGCGAGGGCTTGCAAGTAACGTTGAAATTGATTATTACGCGCTCGGCGTTATCGAACGCGATTTTGTCTTGGAGCGGGTTGACGGGGTTGTTAAGCTCGCGGCCGCGCCCGAAACGCGTTACCTCGACCGCGAACGGCACGGTGCCCTCCGCCGTCATCGAAAAGGTTATCTCCGAGGGCGAAAGGTCGATCGAAATAATATTTTTGTATTTATCGAACCCGGCCTTAAACGCCGCGTACGCGTCGGCGGCGGAACCGTCGGAGCCGCCCTTGCCGTCGTAGGTGAACATAATGCCCGAGTAGTCCGAAACGTCGTTAAAGAAGTAGCCGATAGGCACCTTTACGCTGCGCGCCGTGGAGCCGAGCTCGATATTGGTGTTTATGGGGTTATTGGTGGGATTATTCTCGGCAAGCGCCTGCGCGTGGTTGTAGACATTGTGTCCGGATTTTCCGAACACCTTGCCCGAATGATTCGACGCGTCCGTAACGGCCGACTTTACCGTGAGCGACGCCTGAACGTGCAACTTGACGTAAGCGGACGAGGACAGCGTAGAAGTCTGATTCTGACCGACCGCGTATTGACCGCCGCTATACGCATACCTGTCGCTAAGCTCTTTAAGCGAGCAACGGAATTTGTCGTTGAGCGCCGCCGCGTCGGTAAACTTGGGCTTGTCGATTAAGGCGTTGCCGCCGCCGCTACGTTCGTATTCGACCGAACCGGTCGAAACCTTTGCGGAAATTTCGATAACCTCGTAGGTGAATCTAAGCCTTGCCGTTTCGGTAACTCCCGCGGTTTCGGGGTCGTCGCCGTCGAGAACGGCGATATTGTAAAAGCCGTAGACGTTCCTAAATTCGGCGTCAAAATTCGATTCCGTCCCCACAAAAAGCGCTTTGAGCTTATTTACGGTAAGCCCCCCATCGATATAGCCCGACAAATTAAGTGTGAGCGTAACCGCCTTTACCCTGACGTCGCCCGTTCCGTTTTTTGCTCCCGGGTCAAAAAACACGGCGGTGCCGTCGATTTGAACGCGGTCGCCGTCGGGGTCGCTCGCCAAAAACAGGTATTCGCCGTTATAGTACGCCGCGCCGCCGTCCGCGCCGAGGTAAAAATCAAGGTCGCCCGCTCCCGCGTTCCGTTTGGACGAATGCGGAAAGCCGGGGTCGGCGGCGTAAGCGGCCGTTTTGATCGTGTCCGAAAGTCCGGACGCGTCCGCGCCCGAATAGCCGTCTACGGCGCTCGTAATAGCGGCAAAGCCCGCCGAAACGTTTTGGGCGGCTATGCTGTACGTGTTATTCTTGGGGTTGTTGGGGTCGAGCGGCGGCACGGGGTCGTTGCCCGCCGACGGGGCGTTGTTAAAACCGGAATTCACCGCCGCCTGCGTATTGCCGACGGTAACGGTAAGCGAAACTTGTTTTGCGTCGTAGAAGTTATTCGTGAGGGTAAACGCCGACGAATGGTCGTAGCGGCCTATCCAAAACCGCATAACGACGCTCATATTCTTTGTCGACGCGAGCGGCGTTATCTTAAAGTAGATTTCGGGCTTTGGCGTGCCGTTTAGGGTACGCGAGGCGTCGTAAACGGGCTTGACGTCAAAATACTTCGCCGCCGCCTCCGGGCTCATCGGCTTTTCGGGGTCGGAGCCGCTTTTGTAAAAATAGGTAACCGCGCCGACTCCCGCGTTACTCTGCCCCGAAATAAACGTTTGGATACCGTCGTTAAACGGCGAGGAAATTTCCGTAAGACTCGGATTGTAGACCTTGACGCTGCTCGCGAGCATTATTCTGAACGCGTCCGCCGTCGCCTTGCCCGTGATAAACCGCCCCGTCGAATACGTTACGAGTCCCGTCGAGGGCCCCGCCGCCGCGTCCGTTTCGGCGTCGGTAACGTCGTTAGTTTTTAGGTGGGATTCGAGCGCGGAATCGTGGGTGTATTCGGCTCTGACCTCGACCGTTTTGTCGGAGAGGCTTTGGTAACCGTCGGCAAAGGTAACCCGCATTCCGCTTTCGGCTGCCGTCCAATTGTCAATCGCGCCGTCCGTGCCGTTCGAGAATTTATCGATAAGCGAAACGGTAAAACCACCGCCCGACCGCGTTATGCGGTAGACCTTGCCGAGCTTAGAGAGTGCGAACAGATTGTGGCCGTAGCCCGGAACGAGCGCCGTAATTCGGTTGCTCTCGTCGTTGCCGTCGTTCTGCCTTAACACGGCGTTAAAATCGACGGTATCGGGCGCTTTGCCGTCGCTCCACGCCTTGACGACGCCACCGGTTAAAAGCGCGGCGGAAATAAAATTCCCCTTGTCGGCGTAGTCGGCCGCGTTGAACGTTAAGTCCAAATTCAAGCCGTTTACATTCGCGCTGCCGACCGCCGCCGCGTGGGATCTGTGCGAAAGGAATTGAATGTGCGACGGCTTTATGTTCGTGCCGTCGACGGCGTACTTTTTGATTTTTGAGCCGTACTGCCCGGCTACGACCTGCACCGCGTTCGTAATGCTCGTTGGGGTAAGCGCCGATACGTGCGTCCCCACGCCCGCCGCCGACCCCGAGCCGTTTTCGCCGTTATAGGCGTTGCCCCAAAATTGAACCGTGCCGCCCTTTATATAGTAGCCGTAGCCCGTGCCGAGCGAGATAGCGCTCTGCGGTACGGACGCCGCGGTCGTCGTTTCGCTGTCGGTAAAGCCCGCGGAGTATCCTTGAACGGACGGACTAACCCCGAATAAATCGACGCCGTCCGTTCCCGATACGGCTGTCGGCGCGCCTATAAGCGCGTTCTTAATTTCGACCGGACGCGCCGCGCCAAAATTGAAGTACGCGTTGCGGGTGCCGCCGGAGGCCGGATGAGTATCCGTAATAGTGGATACCGCCGTCGGCGAATTAATTTGGTAAACCGCGGCGGAGCCTGTTCCGGCTTCCGTAACCGCGGCGGAAATAGCCGCAGTCGTGTTCGGCATATAAAAGTTTCGCCCTTGCAGCAAATATTCCGTGGCGGACTTCCTGCCTATAACAAAACCCGCGCCGATATACATATCGGTAAAATCCGCGCCGTAGACCTTAGCGCCCCGCGCGCGCGGGAAACCTAATTCGTAAAGCTGTCTGTAATAGGAACTTCCCCACCCTATAAACTTGCCGGTATTCTTTATTTTGACCGCATAGTTGTCGGGCCCGCCTACAATGTCGTCCGCGCCCGGCGAAGTGATGTAATCGTTCGGAATAAACGGCACAACCGCAGCCGTTCCGGGAAACACGTATGTTTTGTACTCTATATGCCACGGCTCGTAAAAATTATTGTTGGATCTGTAATCGGCGGTATTAACGCCCGTCCTTCTGTACAAGAGTCCCTTTTGCTGTAAAACTACTCCGGTACTCCCGGATATTCCCTCGTCCGGCTCGTCCTTTTCGTCGAGTCCCCAAGTGAACACGCTGCCATCGTCCGTTATGAACGCGGCGGTCGTGCGCGTTGCGGCGAGCTTTTTTATAACTTCCTTTGCTTGGTTATTAAGACTGCCGACCTGCCAATCCGTCCGCGCCGAAAGATTGACGTTTATTTTAATAGGATTTTTGGGATAGTACTGCCCGAGCGTTTTTGTATATTTGTCGTCGTTGGCGGGATTGGCGTCCGTTGTGCCGGACGTATTTAGCGCCCACTCGTCAGCGTCGCCGCGCAGGCTCCAACCGTAAAGGTCGCCCTTGTATGTAAGGCCTATCGCAAAGTCCTCGCCCGCGACTACCTGCTTAAACTTTATATCGCTAAGCTCCCCCGCCGCCGTCGCGGACTTAACGGAGGTAAAAGCGCCGAGCGCGAACGCCGTCGTTATAATGAACGCCGCCGCTATCGCGATTAATGAAATTTTATTCCTTTTTTTGATTCTCATATGCCTACAACCTTTTTGTCCGTAAAGCCCCGCCACACCTTTATTTTGAGAAAAAAATTGTATAAAAATACAACCCGCCTGAAAATGTGACAGCTATACTTACATATTATAAAACAAATTATGAACAAAGTCAAACATTGTTCGGGCAAGATACAAACTTTTTTTTACAAATTTCAATTATTTTTGAGCCTATTACGCAAAAATCTCCCAAAAACGCGCCCTTTTTGCCCTTTTTTCCGTTTTCCCCCTTTTTGAGGCGTTTTTTAGCCGCCCCGTCCCGTCCCCAAAATCCCCCTCTCCGGAGGGGAATTTTTAACAGTTTACCGCCCGACCTTTTGCGGGCTTTACAGACTTTATGAATATGCGGCAATTCCCCTCTCCGGAGAGGTAACGGCGTAGCCGTCGGGGTGGTTAAATTACTTAGTGATAGCCGCTTACAAAATTCCCCTCTATGGAGGGGTGGCGGCGAATGCCGTCGGGGTGGTTGATTGTTTTTGTAGGCAATTTATAGGGGTATTGCCTATCCGCCGTACGGCGGTTTATACATATCGCCTACAAAGTCCCTTACCACCCCGCCGCCTAAACTTGTTCGGAGCTTTCTCATATAAACATGGCGGCGAAAAGCGGGTAATGCTCCACTCCCTTGGCGTCGACATATACGTTGCAATTCTTTTCGAGCTTTATGCGGCGTTTGACCGTTTTGTAGTTTTCGGCTATCGAATCGAGCGATTTCGACAGCAGGCTGTCGCCGGACTTAATTTCGATTGCGGCGGCTACTCCGCCCAAGTTGAACACAAAGTCGACCTCTAACTTGCCCTTGCGCTCAAAGTACGTCAGCCGCTTGCCGCTCTTTACGAATATGTCGGCGCAGACATTTTCGACGATGCCGCCCTCGTTAATCGACAGCGCGTCGCCCAAAAGCGCGGCCTGAACGCCGTCCTCCATCATCGAAATCAAAAGCCCCGTATCGCGCATATAAATCTTAAAGCTGTCGGCGCGTACATTGGCGGCGAGCGGCAGAGCCGGCTCGTACAGGTTGTGGCAGTAGTTGATTATGCCCGCATCGTACAGCCACGTAAGGCTGCCCTCGTAGCGGCGAGCTCCCGCCGACCCCGACCCGGAGCCTGCGTTTTCGATTTCGGCATAGCGGAACTTTTTATTCTTTTTGGCAAGCTGGTTGGGAATACTTTCAAAACACATACGCGCGCGACCTTTTTCGGCGCGAGGCGCGTACTTTGTAACGTCGTCGAGATAGCTTGTCGTTATGCTCCGTTGCAGCTGCAAAACCTTGCCGAAGTTATCGGTGCGCGCAAACGTTTCGACTACTTTGGGCATTCCGCCCGTTATAATATACCAGCCGAAGTACTCGCGCATTTTTTGCAAGACGCCCTCGTCGATCGGCTTTACGGCGCGGACGCAATCCGCAAGATAGCTCACCGTATCGGGCTTAACGCCCAAACCCCAAAGAAATTCCTCAAAATCCAGCGAATACAAATCGACCGCCGTTTCGTAACCGGCGGGATACGAACCGACCTCCTTGTAATTGACGCCCAGTAGCGACCCAGACCCGATTACGTCGAAGCGCTTATCGATCGAAAAATTTTTGAACGCGACGCGCGCGTTGGGGCAGCTTTGAATTTCGTCGAGGAAAATCAGCGTTTCGCCCGGCGTTAAATCCGCGGCGGGAAAGTGGACGCTGAGCCGACGCAAAACCGACCCGACGTCCAAATCGCCGTCGAATATCGCTTTTTTGTCCGGCGAAGTTTCAAAGTTGATATAGATATAATTTTTGTAATTTTCCTTGGCGAACAAATCTATAACGTAGGTTTTGCCGACCTGCCTTGCTCCCTTGACCAAAAGACAGGTTTTGTCCACGTCATTTTTCCACCGCAGCAAAAATTCGCTGAATTTTCGTTTTAACATTGCGCCGCAAAACTCCTTAAAACCGCTTAATGTGGCTATTATATCACATTAAAAAACAAAATGCAAGTTTTTCCCACGAGTTTGGTTAACGTTTTGCAAGTTTTTCCACAAGCTATAAAATCACACTATTTTTGCGACATAATTTCGTCTAAGAGGTCGGGGTTGGATAACAGCTTGCCCGCGCCGGATATGGCGGCGTATTCGGGGTCGTCGGGGATGTGAGCGTTAAGGGAAAGCTCCGCCGAAAGGAATTCGGAAAGGCCCGTTATAGCGGCGGCGCCGCCCGCGACGCAAACGCCGGACTTATAGACGTCGGCGGCGATTTCGGGCGGCAGCATATTGACGACGCTCTCGACGGCGTCGCGCACGCGCATATAGTAGGGGCGCAGGACGGCCGTTACGTCGGACGCCTTGACCCTTGCCGACGAAAGAGTTTTTGTCGAGAGGTCTATGCCGTGCGCGTCGGCGTAGGAAATATCGTTTTCAAAAAGCGTGCCGATTTCGGTCTTGATTTTGCGCGCGCCGAGGAGCCCGATTTTAAGGTTGTAGCGCCCCGCGATACGGTCTATAAGCGCCTTATCCATAAGGTTGCCGCCGATGGTTACGCCGCACGCCGATATGACGCCCGACAGCGCCAGCGCGGCGATTTCGGTTATGCCGCCGCCTATATTGACGACGAGTCCGCCGGTGGCGGTGTTGAACGGAATATCGGCGCCCACGCCCGACAGAATAATATTCTCGACCATAGTAACCTCGCGCACGAACGCCGAGCGGACGACGCCCTCGTACATTCTGCGCTCCTCGACCGTAAGCCCCGTCGGGACGCCCAAAATCGCCCTTATGCGCGGAAAGAACACAAAGCTGTCGGGCAGAATTTTTTTGACGAACTCGCGGAGCATTTGCCCGCACGCCTCGGGATCGCTTATTACGCCGTCGGTTACCGGGGAAACGACCGTCGTTTTTTCGGGCGCCTTGCCGAGCATCTCGTAAGCCGCCTTGCCCACCGCGCGGATCTTGCCTCTTTGCGGCCCGCCCGAAAACGCTATCGCCGTAGGCTCGCGCAGAACGACGCCGTTGCCCGAAACAAAAATCGACGTGTTGGAAGTTCCGATATCGACCGCGATTTCTAAAACTGCCATTAAACGAACTTCTCCTTCAAAATTTTTAGAACCGCCGCGACGGGCAAGCCGATCACGTTATCGGCGTCGCCGTCTATACCCTTGATAAGCGGACGGATTTCGGCATCCTGAACGCCGTAGCCGCCGGCCTTGTCGAAAGGCTTGCCGGATTCTATATAATTATACACTATTTTGTCGTCGAACGCACCAAAAGCGACGTATGTTTTTTCATAAATTTTAAGTTTTTTGCCCGCAAAGACGAAACAGACGCCCGTGTAAACCTCGTGAACGCGCCCGCACAGCGATTTTAGCGTCGCGGCGGCGTCCGCCCTGTCGCGCGGCTTGCCCAACGGCGCGCCGTCCAAAAAGACGAGAGTGTCGGCGCCAAGCACTAAAATTCCGCCGTTTTCGTCCGCTTCGGCGGCTCCCATTGAAACTAACCGGCTATAAACCGACTCCGCCTTTAATTCGGCAAGGCGCATAACGGCGTCCGCGGGCGGCTCGCCGTCCTTTAAGATTTCGGGACAACCGAGCGCGGGCATAACCGTAAAGGCTACGCCCGCTCTTTTTAGAAGCTCCGCGCGCCGGGGCGACGCCGACGCCAAAACGAGCTTAGAGTATTTCAAGATTTTTTTTGTAGGCGCGGGCAAAGTCGGCGCCCGCCGTGAGCGCGTCCTTGATTTCGAGCGAGCAGTCGCCCTCGACCTCGGTTTTCATAATGACCGAGTCGCCCAAAACGTCGCAGTTGAGCGTCTTGACCGACCCCGACATAGAACGGTCGAGGCTTTCGGCTATGCGCAGAATGACCGACAGCTTCATCACCGCCACCAAATCCTCCTCGCGCAAAATGTCCTTGTAGCGGTTCCATTCCGCCATATTGAACTCGTCGCTCCTGTGGCCTTGGGCGACGAACGCCGACAGCACAAGGTCGCGGTGCGAGATTCCCAACAGGTTCGAGTTGACTATA
The DNA here is from genome assembly GCA_031276725.1 of Clostridiales bacterium. Classification (GTDB taxonomy): domain Bacteria; phylum Bacillota; class Clostridia; order Christensenellales; family Pumilibacteraceae; genus RACS-047. The sequence goes on from JAISMM010000002.1 coordinate 15,350, forward strand.
AAATAGAACGAGTGCTTGGGGTGGTCGTAGTACTTTATGCGCATTCCCGCGTCGTGAAGGAGCGCCGCCACGCGCAAGACCTTGACGTACTGACGCGGCAGCTTGTGCAGTACGCGCAATTGCTTGTACAGCTGAATCGACAGGTTGCAGACGTGTTCGGCGTGCGGAATGTTCACCTCGTAATGGTTGAGCATAGTGTAAACCGAATGACCCAAAACGTCGGTAATCGGCTTTTCGGAGGTGGCGGGAACGGCGTGGTTGAATATGATTCCCTCGCGGATTCCCGAGCCCGATATAACTATGTTGCGGTAGCCCGTGTAGTCGAAAAAGCCCTTAATGCACGCGAGCGCCGACGAAAATATGTCGGCCCTCTCGACGCTGAGCCCCTTTATTTTGGTGCGCTTGTCCGCGTCTAACGCCTTGACCATATCGTAAATCGAATTGAAGTCGGCGAGCGGCACGTTAAAGTTGTGTATCATATCGAACGGATACCGTTTAAGGCGCTTGCAAATCTTGGCGAGATTGCGGAACGAGCCGCCCACGCCGATAAACTGCACGTCCGGGTCGAGCTCCTTTAACCACGTTACCTGCGAAAACTGATCCTTTACGTAGGACTCGATCATCTCGGCCTGCTGAGCCGACGTCATATTCGGGTCGTTGAACAAGTCCGAAAGCGTTATCGTTCCGAACGGCAGATTTTCGCGCGCCAAAAGATTGCGGCGGTTGTAGTGTATAAGCTGCGTACTGCTGCCCGACATATCCATAATGATCGCCTTGGGAATGTCCATCGAGTTGATTACGCCGTGATAAATATGAACGGCCTCCTCCTCCTCGCTGAGCACCTTAAACTTAAACCCGCATGTCGAACTGACTTCCTCTAAAAAACTCTTTTGATTCTTCGCCCTGCGAACCGCGTTCGTCGCCACCGCGTACACCTTGTCCACGCCGTAGCTGTCGCACAGCTTGCGGAACATTCTGAGCGTCCTGACGGCTTGGGCGACCCGCGAGGGCTTCAAAAAGCCGTCGCGCTCCATATCCTGACCCAACCGCACCTGCTCTTTAAGCTCGTCAAAGACCACAAAATGCCCCTCGGGAAGTATGTTCGCGATTACAAGCCGCGCCGAATTGCTTCCCAAATCGATTACCGCTATTCTTTCCACTGTATTTTTTCTCTCCTACTTTCCGGCTAACCGTATTTTTCGTTTGAATTTATTTTATATGAATTTTTCAAATCTAAAAGCTAACCACTATGCATTATATCACACTTTTACGCTCTTGTATAGACCCTTTCCCAAAATAATCTAACTAAATTAATCGCGGCTTTTTTGTATATTTTGTATACTAATGCGTTTTTATCGGGAAACGACTATTTGCCGTCCTCTAAAAATCCCCTTTTTTTCAAGCGGCTGCCGCTTAATAATTGAACCACCCCTCGCCAAAGGCGGCACGAACCGAGCCGTCGCACGGCGGTTTATATATGCCGCCTACAATGACCCTTACCACCCCGGCACCTACGGTGCCACCCCTCCCCGGAGGGGAATTTGGGGAATAGCCGATTGCGGCGGGCAGAAAACCACCCCGGCACCTACGGTGCCACCCCTCCATAGAGGGGAATTATAGAGGCGAGGCGCTACATAGAGGGGAATTTTGGGGAATGGCAAGGCGGGCAAAAATTCCCCAAGGCATTACGCCAAAGGGAATTTTTGATAGTATTCCGTTAGCCCATCCTCCCGCCCGACGGTAATTCACCGTCCGATAAAACTCCGGACAAGCTTAGACGGCTTTAAGAGGCGTCTTTTTTGCCGCGAATTTCCTTCTTTTTTTTGGCAATAGCGGCGCTATCGCCCGCAAAAGCAAGTCAATTTCTATCTAAAAAATTCGCCGGATTAAACCCGCCGCACTTGTACGGAGTTTTCGCCAAGGGGGAGATTAGTTGTTCTTGCGGCGTTTTTTTAATCCCCTGCGCATAATGAAGAATATACCCGTTAAGCCCAAGGATATAAAGGTTACGGTTATAAGAACGTCGCCGGGGGCGCCGGACAGAGCGCTGCCGCAGCCGCCGGAGGCTCCCGCGGCTCCCGCGAGGCCGGTATCGCCCTTGTCGCCTTTATCGCCCTTAGCGCCCGCCGCTCCGGGTTCGCCGGTGTCGCCCTTGGGCCCCGTAAGATCCACGGGTTCGGCGGGGTCGCGGTTGAGGGTGAACGTATCGACTACTTGGTCGACGGTATTTGCCGCGCCGGTGCGGTACGTGGTTACGGTGAACGACGTGGCCGTTACGTCCACGCGGCTGATATTGGGAGTGTTCTCCTGATTTTCCTTAGCCACGAACGTAAAGTCGGTCGGCGTAAGCGCGTAATACTTGCTGCCGGACGCGGAGTTACATTCGATGTAAAGCGTTTCGGCGGGGTCGCTCTTTGTGTACGACGAGCGCGCCTCGCCGCCGCCGTAGCCCTCGGTAACGGCCCGCATACCCTTCATCATAAGCGAGCGGGTGTAAACGTGGTCGTGGCCCGCCAGAACGACGTCGATCCCCAGGCGCGAGAACAGGGGCGAAAGCTCGTTTCTGCGCTCGCGGATGTCGCCGTCGGTGGTGTGGGTCGCGCTCGAATAGATAGCGTGGTGGAACGTTACGACCTTCCACAGCGGGTCGGCGCCGTTTATCGCCTTGTAAGCGGCGATTGCCTGCTCCAAGAACGCGGCGTGCTGAGCCGTACTGCGGTTATTGGAGTTGATCGACATAAACAACACGCCGTTGTAGGCGAAGTAGTAGTCGCCCGTCCCCTCTATGGTCGCTCTCGACAGCCCGAGCGTGGGACTCGAATTGGGCATAAAGAAGTGTTCCGAATAGTTGTGAACGTCCGAAGTAGTCGAGGTGTCGTGGTTGCCGACGTTAGTCGCCAGCGTAACCTCGCGAAGGTAGTCAGGCGCTAAAAACGCGTCGTACTGCGATTCGGTGGCGGCCGTTTCGACTTGGTCGCCGAGCGTAATCATAAAGTCGACGTCGGGGAACCATTCCTCCGCCTTTGTGAGGGCTGTCGCCCAGCCCGCGGTGCCTTTGGGGTCGGCGCCGCCGTTCTCGGTGCCGCCGGAACCCAACTGCGGGTCGCCCGCCGCCAAGAAGCTGAAAGACGAACCGAAGTCGCCCGTTTTGAACGTGTAGACGTTGGACCAAGCGTCCGCGTTACCCGCGCGGTAGGCGTATTCGGTGTTTGCCTCTAAGCCGGTAACGGTGGCGCGGAACCCCGAAAAGTCCGTTATTTGGGTGGTCGCCTTGCGGTTTGCGTAGTAGGTTTTGAACGAGCCCGGAGCCGTGGGGAGCGCGTCCGACACAAGTTCGCTTTTTAGCGCTACCTGAACATAGCCGAGTTTATTCGATTTGGCGTACCAAACCACGTTGCGCTCGCTTTCGGTCGCGCCGATATTGAGTACTAAGCCTTTAAGATTTTCGTCCGCGCCGCCGCTCATGGGGTCGGCGTTTACTACGGACGCGTTATTCGCGCCAAAGGCGGCGAACGAAAAAATTACCGCCGCTAAAAGCCCTATTATAAGGGCGGGTATAAGCAGCTTTTTTACCTTGTTTTTTGCGATAGTGTTTTCCATTTTGGATTCTCCTTTTTTTTGATTTTTTGTCTTTTTTTACAGTTCCGAATTGTGCTATCTATATCGAAACCTCTTCATAGGTTCAGTCGGCTTTAAGACGCGTCTTTTTTGCCGGAAAACCGCCTTATTTTATTGCCGATAGCTCCGCTATCGCCTGCAAAAACAAGTCGCTTTCCGTCTAAAAAAATCCGTCGGCTTAAAGCCGCCGCGCTTATTCGGAGTTTTCTATCGAACGGCGCACGGCGTCCCGCGCGTCCGCATTATTGTCTAATTATTGTTATCGCCCGGCGGCTTTTGCGCCCGCTTTTTCGGCTTCGGCGGCGGCTCGGGCGGCTTTTCCGTTTCGGCGGCCGATTCGGGCGGCTTTTCGGGTGGCTTTTCGGTCAAATTTTCGGTTTTTGCGGCGTTTTTAGTCAAATTTTCCGCGTCGGCGACCGATTCGGCCACGCCGCGAATCTGTTCGGCGTAAGCGTCTACGGCGAGCGTGTCCCCGACCGCCGCTCCGACAAACTCTCCGACGGGCTCCGGCGCGGCGATTGCTCCGCGCGGCTTTATGCCGTGCAGATAAGCGCAAACGGCGGCGGTGAGCGGCACGGCGGCGATTACGGCAAGACTGCCCGTCAGCCCGTGAACGATTTCGATTCCGACGTAATCGGAGCTCATAATGCGGTTAAAGTCCGACCCCGTCGCCATAAGCGTCAAGAACAGCCCCAACGCCCCGCCCGCGAACGCCAAAATCAGCGTTTGGCACATAGAACCGATCATATCGCGCCCGACCTCTATCCCCGAGCGGAACAGCTCATTTTGCGGCGTGTCGGGACGCTTTTGCAAAAGCTCGTACATGGCGGCGGAGACCGATACGGTCGTGTCCGTAACCGCGCCTATCGACGCGACGAGCACCTCGGCGAACAGCACGTCGGCTAAACGCAGGCCCGTCGCGCGCGAGGTCAGTATAAGGGTGTCGGTTTCGGCTATGTTGTAGCCGCTTACGGCGGTCAGCCCGGTCATAAGCACGAAAAACAGCCCCGACAAAAGTACGCCCGCGCACGTCGCGATGAGCGCGGTATACGTCTTTTTGCCGAAGCCGTTCAATAGTAAAAGCGAAAACGCCGCCCCGACCGTAACCGTTATGATCGACGCCAAGACGGGCGAAAACCCGCGATAGACGCATGGCAGCAAAAACGCGAGTATGAAAAATATTTGGACTCCCAAGCCTAAAACGCTGCGAAGTCCCTTAAAGCGGCCGACCAAAACCATAGCCGCCACAAATACGCAGAGCGCCGCAAAAATTCCCGGCAGGCGGTCGTAGTTATAAAGACTAAAATAGGACGGTACACCCCCCCCGGCATATCCGTCTTGATTACAACGCGCGTACCCTTGCTTACGCGTATGGAATGCTCGCGCACCAAAATATTTTCGACTTCGACTTCCGCGCCCTTCATAGCGCCGCTCTTAAAGCGCACTTTGATTATTTGGCGGCCTATCATTCTGCCCGGCAAATCCTCCGCCTCTTCGAGCGACTCTTCGATAACCGCCGTTACGACCGCCTTTTCGTACGAAATCGTTTCGGAATTGTATAGCGTAGGAACCACCGGCCGCGCCGCGTTGAGCCACAAAACGCCCGCCGACAAAAGCGCGAACGCCGCCGCGGCAAGCAGCGTCGGAATCAAATTCCGTCGGCTCCTCGCCCACAGCGCGACCTTGTTAAAAATCTTAACCGGCGTTCTCATTTGTATCCATAATACCACACTTTGCGGGATTCGATATGATAGTGAGAGTAAAATCTATGTAAAATTTTCCCGTAGGACGCGGACAAACCGCGCCCTAAACCGGATCTTATCGTCAATAAACGGCGCCATAAAAAATCCCCCCCTAAGCTTGCCCGCACTCTCCCGGCTATTACCCAAAATTCCCTCCGCGGGAATCGGAGATTCCCAAAAAAGAGGTGGCGGCGAATGCCGACGGGGTGGTTGGTTGCCCGCCGCACGGCGGTTTATATATGCCGCCTACTAAGACCCTTACCACCCCGGCACCTATGGTGCCACCCCTCCCCTGAGGGGAATTATAGAGACGAGGCACTCCGCAGAGGGGAATTTAACAGACAAGCCGAGTGCGGCGGACAAACAACCGCCCCGGCAAAAGCAAAAGCCGACAGACGCGTGTATATAAAGCCGACAGACGCGCGCGTATATTTAATGCGTAAGCGGCGCGGGTTTTGCGTTCGGCGTCATAACGGCCCTTTTGCCCGCTCTAAACTTGCGTGCTTATCAGGCGTTCGGGTAAAACGACAAGCCCCTCGGCGGCGGAGTGGGCGCATTGGAGAAGGAAAAGATGAGGGGGCTTGTCCACGGCGGGGGCGAGGAGTTGCAGAACCTTGGGTTCTAAGCGCGCCGCCTTACACAAGAACAGCGCCTCCGCCATACGTTGGGACTTGTGGACAAGGTAGAATTTGCCGCCGAATTTTAAGAGGTAGGCGGCGGCGGCGACAAGCTCTTTTAGTGTGAGGGTAAGCTCGTGGCGGGCAACGGGTGCGGCGGCGGCGGGTTTGCCGTAAGACAATTTTTGGTAGGGCGGATTTGCGACGGCGATATCGAACGCACCGCGCGGATATTTTTGCGGCAAGTCTTGTATGCGCATATGTTCGACCGTAATGCTTTGGGTCAAATTATTGATTCGGGCGTTGCGGACGCACAGGTCGGCGGCCGCCCCGTCGATTTCGACCGCCGTCATTTTGAAGCCCTTCTTTGCCGCCAAAAGCACGGATATTATGCCCGAGCCGCTGCCCAAATCGCAGGCGCGGGAGCCGCGTTTGCCGCTTACGAAGTTTGCAAGCTCGACCGCGTCGCACCCGAAGCGGAAGCCGTCGGTGTCCTGAATCAGTTTGAGTCCGTTATATTGAAGGTCGTCGATCCGCTCGCTCATTTTGCGCCGTCCTCTAACGCGTACACGGCTTTTAGATTGCGGTAGCGTTGGTCTAAATCGAGTCCGTAGCCGACTGCAAACGCGTCGTCTTTAAGGGTGAAGGCGGTATATTCGGCGCGTTCGGCGTTCACCCTTGCGAAAGGCTTGTCTAAAAGCGCGGCGCAGGCGACCGATTTTGCGCCCGCGCCTAAAAAATAGCCGCGCAAAAATTCGAGCGTGCGCCCCGTATCGACGATGTCCTCGACTATAAGAACGCGCTTGCCGCGCGGATCGATAGCGGGTTCGGCGGTCAGCTCGACGGCGCCGCCCGACGTTTTGCCGCCGCCGTAGGACGAAACGCGGATAAAGTCGAGCTCGGTGGACGCGCCGTCGAATTCGCGCGCGAGGTCGGCGAAAAAGAGGGACGCGCCGCCCAAAACGCAGACGCACAAAAGCCCGCCGCCGCCGCAGTCGCGGACGATGCCGCGCGCGAGCGCCCTAACCCGTTTGCGGATTTTTGACGCGCCGAAAAGCACCCTCATATTTTTCCGCTTCCCGCCGAAAAACGCGCTCATAGTCCCCCGCTCCTTTCGACGCTTAAAGCGACCGCCGACTTTGCGACCGCCGTCCGCCCGCCGTCCGCCACGCGCAGTTTGTCGGAAAGCTCGACGCCCAAAACGCAAAGAACCTCCGACCCGTCGCAAATAAGCGGTATTTTGCCGCGCAGGACTTGCGGAATTTTTTTGTCGATAAGGTATTCTTTGAGCTTGCGCTTGCCGCCGCCGAACGGAATAAACGTGTCGCCCGGCCGCCTGAAACGAATAGTCGCCGAATTCGGAATCCGCGATTCGTCGACGATCAGTTGTTGCCCCGGCGAACCGTCCCGGCCCGCCGTTTCGCCCGAAAGGCGGGTAACGACATTGCCGCCGAACGCGAGAGAACCGCTTTCGATAAGCCTTGCATATGGAATTTCGGCGGCGTTATCCGGCGTGCTTTCGGGGTTGCTTGCCGCCGGAATAAACGCCAACGAGCCGTATTCGTTTATGACGCGGAATCTGCCGCCGCACGCGAACGCCGCGCCGGTACGCTTATCCTTTAACGCCAGAACGTCGAGAATATTTTGCCTTGTAACGTCGCTATTAACGCCGATTTTTGCGAGGGCGGCAAAGACGTAGCGGGGAGCGAGGGCGGGCTTTGTCAGCGCGTCGGCGCTTAATATGACCGCGCCGTCCCGCTCGCTAAATTTGCCCGAATCGATAAGCGAGTCCAAAAACGCCGACGCCTCGCGCGCCTCGGCGGCAAAATTGACGAGCGACGTTTGCGCGCCCGGCCAGCGGCTTTCGATAAGCGGAATGATTTTGTTGCGCAAAAAGTTGCGCGAGTAAGTATTGTCGGCGTTCGTTCCGTCGGTAACGAACGGCACCGCGTTCGCGTTTACGTAGTCGAGGATTTCGGCCTTTGATGTGGTTATGAGCGGCCGCAAAAGGCAGCCCGCGAGCGGCGGCATACCCGACGCGCCCTTTAAGCCGCCGCCGCGCAAAAGGTGCATTAAAACCGTTTCGGCCTCGTCCGACATATGATGAGCCGTCAAAATAAGCTCCGCCGCGCCGCCGTTTTTGATATCTGCGAATATGCGCATCCGTGCGTTGCGCGCTTCCTCCTCCGTTCCCAAACCCGACAAAGCGCGGAGGGCGGGAACGTCGGCGGTATAGCCGGCAAAGGCGACGCCGTTTTTGACGCAGTAATCTTTGACGAACGCGCTGTCGGCGTCGGAATCGCGACCGCGTATTTTGTGGTTGATATTGACGACCGTTACGTCGTTTTTTGCGATGTGCGGCCGCGACAAAACGAGCGCCGCAAGACACATAGAGTCCGCGCCGCCCGAAACCGCCACGGCGAGCCTTTGACCCGCCGCGACGTATTTATTAAGAATTTCTATCGCTTTATCAAGCATATGCAAATATCCGATTCAACCGCCCCGCCGCCTACGGCGGACAAACAACCACCCCGGCAACTCCGTTGCCACCCCTCCGCAGAGGGGAATCTTGGGGAACCGCCGCAGTGCGACGGACAAGCAACCGCCCCGGCAACTCCGTTGCCACGAACCGAGCCGTCAAACGGCGAAGCCGTTTGTAGGGCGTGCGAGCCTGCGAGCTAAGCCCGTCAACAAGGCGAGGCACTCCATAGAGGGGAATTTTGAGGAATCACCGCAGTGCGGCACCCCTCCGCAGAAAACTCCGGATAAGCGGGGCGGGTTTAAGGCAACGGATTTTTTAGACGGAAATTGACTTGTTTTTGCAGGCAATAGCACCGCTATTGTCAAAAAAAGAAGGAAATTTACGGCAAAAAAGACGCGCCTTAAAATTGTCTAAACTTGTCCGGAGTTTTCCATAGAGGGGAATTTTGGGGTAGGCGCCACCGCTTGTGAAAAGGTTTTAGCTAACGGTTTACGTCTTTTGCGGCGGAGTTGCTGCTGGCGGTGGCGAGGCTGCCGGGGCTTGCGAGCGTAACGGTTTCGGTAACGGCGCCCGTTTCGGACACGCCGATTTCGACGGGATAGATGCCCTTGTACGCCTTCATACCCGTACCTGCGGGAATGAGCTTGCCGATGATGACGTTTTCTTTAAGTCCGAGCAGAGGGTCGATTTTGTTCTTGATGGCCGCCTCGGTGAGGACGCGGGCGGTTTCCTGGAAGGAGCTTGCCGACAGGAAGCTGTCGGTGGCGAGCGCCGCCTTTGTTATTCCCAACAGCGTGGGCTTAGCGAGCGGCAAGCGCTTGTGGCGGTCGGGCGGCATAGTCGCGTTTTCCTCCACTACCTTTGCGGCGGCGTCCTCGAACACCGCCAAATCGACGAGCTCGCCCGGCAGCAGCTCGGTGTCGCCGCCGTCCTCGACCTTGACCTTTTTGAGCATTTGGCGAATAATGACCTCGACGTGCTTGTCGTTGATTTGAACGCCCTGACTGCGGTAAACCGATTGAACCTCTTTAAGAATATACTTTTGAACGTCCTGTTTGCCCTTTGTGCGCAGAATGTCCTGCGGATAGACGGGGCCCGACGTTAAAGCGTCGCCCGCGCTGACGGACGCGCCCTTTGTGACGGAGGGCATAAGGTGGGCGGTGAAGGGTATGACGTACTTTTCCTCCTTGCCGCTGTCCTGCTTGATATAGATATAGCGGACGCCGTCCTTTTCTTCGATGCGGACCTTGCCGCTGTACTCGGAAATGACGGCGACGCCCTTGGGGTTGCGCGCCTCGAACAAGTCCTCTACGCGCGGAAGTCCCCGCGTAATGTCGTCCGCCGCCGCCACGCCGCCCGTGTGGAACGTGCGCATCGTCAGCTGCGTGCCGGGCTCGCCGATACTTTGGGCGGCGATTATGCCGACCGCCTCGCCGATTTTAACGGCGGTGCTGCCCGCCATATCCTTGCCGTAGCACTTGGAGCAAACGCCGTGCTTTGCCTTGCAGGTAAGAACGGAACGAATCGAAACCTCTTTTATTCCCGCCTTTACGATTTGGGCGGCGATTTCCTCGGTAATCATTTCGTTGACTCTTACGATAGGCTTTTTTGTGGCGGGATCGATAACGTCCTCGGCGGCGAAACGGCCGTTGAGCCTGTCTTCGAGGCTTTCGATAACCTGGTCGCCCTCCATAATGGCGGCGGTTTTAACGCCCTTTGGCGCGGCGTCCTCGAAACAGTCATCCTCGCGGACGATGACGTCCTGAGCGACGTCGACAAGCCGGCGCGTAAGGTAACCCGATTCCGCCGTTTTTAGCGCGGTGTCGGCAAGACCCTTGCGGCCGCCGTGCGACGATATAAAGTACTCCAAAACCGAAAGCCCCTCGCGGAACGAGCTGCGGACGGGGGTTTCGAGCGTTTCGCCCTGAGGGTTGGTCATAAGTCCGCGCATACCGGACAGCTGCGCGATCTGCTTCATACTTCCGCGCGCGCCCGATACCGCCATCATATTTATGGGGTTGAACTCGTCGAGAGTTTTTTCCAACGCCTTTGTAACGTCCTTGTTCGCCTCGCTCCACTCGTGAACGACGCGCGTGTACTTTTCGCGCTCCGTCATATGGCCGGCGGCGTAAAGCTTTTCGATTTTTATAACGTTGTCCTCGGCTTTTTTGAGGATTTCGCTCTTTTCGGCGGGGATATTCATATCGAATACCGACGTGGTTATGGCGCCGATTGTCGAATACTTGAACCCGAGCGCCTTGATATTGTCGAGGACGATAACCGTTTCGGTCGCGCCCTTATACTTGAACGTGGCGTCGACGATTTTTTGCAGCTTGCTCTTGTTGACGGTAAAATTAATTTCCGGCTCGAACATTTTTTCGGGGTCGGAGCGGTCGACAAAGCCCAAGTCCTGCGGAATAGCCTCGTTGAATATAAGTCTGCCGACCGTGGTTTTGACGCGGCGCGACTGCCTTACGCCGTTCGCCGTACGGAAAAGCCGCACCTCGATGGCGCTTTGAAGCTCGATTTCCTTGTTGGCGTAAGCCATTTTAGCCTCGTCGACGTCGGCGAAAATTTTACCCTCGCCCTTCGCGCCCTTTTTGTCGAGCGTCATATAGTAACAGCCGATAACCATATCCTGCGTGGGCGAGCATACGGGGCGGCCGTCGGAGAGTTTTAGAATATTGTTGGACGCGAGCATCAAAATGCGCGCCTCGACCTGCGCCTCGATAGACAACGGAACGTGAACCGCCATTTGGTCGCCGTCGAAGTCGGCGTTGAACGCGCCGCAGGCGAGCGGGTGCAGCTTTATGGCGCGGCCCTCCACAAGCACCGGCTCGAACGCCTGAATGCCTAAGCGGTGCAGCGTGGGAGCGCGGTTAAGAAGTACGGGGTGTTCCTTTATAACGCCTTCCAAAACGCCCCAAACGTCCTTACCGGCGCGTTCGACGATTCTTTTTGCGCTTTTAATGTTGTGCGTTTTACCCTGCGAAACAAGCTCCTTCATAATGAACGGCTTGAATAATTCGAGCGCCATTTCCTTGGGGAGTCCGCATTGATACATTTTTAATTCCGGCCCGACGACTATAACGGAGCGGCCCGAGTAGTCGACGCGCTTACCTAAGAGGTTTTGACGGAAGCGGCCCTGCTTGCCGCGGAGAAGTCCCGACAGCGATTTAAGCTCGCGGTTGCCCGCGCCCGAAACGGCTTTTCCACGGCGGCCGTTGTCGATAAGAGCGTCGACGGCCTCTTGCAGCATACGCTTTTCGTTGCGGACGATTATGTCGGGCGCGCCGAGCTCCATAAGCCTTTTAAGGCGGTTGTTGCGGTTTATGACGCGGCGGTAAAGGTCGTTTAGGTCGCTTGTGGCGAACCGACCGCCGTCTAATTGCACCATAGGCCGTAATTCCGGCGGCATAACGGGCAAGACTTCGAGCACCATCCACTTGGGATCGTTGCCCGATTTTACGAACGAATCTAAAATGTCGAGCCGTTTAATCGCCTTGACCTTTTTGGGGCCGGTGGACTTTTCGACGGTTTCCTTGACCTCGGCGTATTCCTTTTTTAGGTTGATCGTCTTTAAGAGTTCCTGCACCGCCTCGGCGCCCATTCCCACGCGGAAAGCGTTCTCGCCCCATTTTTCGCGCGCCTCTAAAAGCTGCGCGTCGGTCAGTATCTGCTTGCGCTCCAAATCCGTGGTGCCGGCGTCTAAAACCAAATAGTTGACAAAATAGACGACCTGTTCAAGGGCTTTGGGGGGCATATCCAAAAGAAGCCCTATGCGCGAGGGCACGCCCCTAAAATACCATATGTGCGTTACGGGTGCGGCGAGCTCGATATGGCCCATTCTTTCGCGGCGAACCTTGGCGCGGGTAACCTCGACGCCGCACTTGTCGCAGATAACGCCCTTATAGCGTATGCGCTTGTACTTGCCGCAGTGGCATTCCCAATCCTTGGTAGGCCCGAATATGCGCTCGCAAAACAAGCCGTCGCGCTCGGGCTTTTGCGTGCGGTAGTTGATTGTTTCGGGCTTTGTAACCTCGCCGTGCGACCATTCGCGAATCTTGTCCGGGCCGGCTATGGCGATTTGCATCGAGTCGAAATTGTTTAATTCAAACATAACGAATTTTTGTCTCCTATACGGGGGTTTGGTAGCGGGCAAATAGCGGCGTTGATACGGGTCGCGTCCGCCGCAAGCGCCCCGGTTACGTACCTATGAATTACGCGCCCTCGGCGGTTCGGCGACTGCTACCCGCGTCTGCCACACCCCTCTTTGCCCGCTAATACATTCTATTCGGGCGGTCTTTATTTACTGGGATTTTTCTTTTTGCTCTTTTTCTTGGGTTCGGCGTCCGAGGCGGGCGCGTTGTCGTCGTCGAACGGCTCGTCGTCTAAAATGTCGTCCTCGTCGGTAAGAATTCTGTCGGCGAACGGATCGGTAAAATCGACCTCGTCGTCCTCGACAAGCGAGAACTCTTCCTCGTCGTCGGGTATGTCCTTATCCGGCTCGTTTGCGCCGAACGGGTCGACCTCCTTTTCAAACACGGCGAGCTCACGCTTTGCGAACGCCTTGCCCTTGAACGGATCCAACGGCTCGCGGATAGTCAGTACGCCGTTTTCTACGGGCTTGCGACGACGGTCGTCCGGCGTGTCGATCGTGTCCGCCTCGTCCTCGATAAGGTCGCGTATGCCTATCTCGACCTTGTCCTCGGTAAGCACCTTGACGTCGAGGGCGAGCGCCTGCAACTCCTTTATAAGCACCTTGAACGACTCGGGGACTCCGGGCTCGGACACGTTAAGCCCCTTTACGATCGACTCGTAGGTCTTGACTCTGCCCACTATGTCGTCGGACTTGACGGTCATAATCTCCTGCAAAATATTCGCCGCGCCGTAAGCGTAGAGCGCCCAAACCTCCATTTCGCCGAAGCGCTGGCCGCCGATCTGCGCCTTGCCGCCCAACGGCTGCTGCGTAACGAGCGAGTACGGGCCCGTGGAGCGGGCGTGAATCTTGTCGTCGACAAGGTGGATCAGCTTTATCATATACATATAGCCGACTGTGGCGCGGTTCTCGAACGCCTCGCCCGTGCGGCCGTCGAACATTTGAACCTTGCCGTCGACCTTGCCGTCGGGAGCGAGTCCCAACTTGTTTTGTTCTAACAATTCCTTTATGCCGCTTTCGACCGCGCCGTCGAATACGGGCGTCGCGACCTTCCAACCGAGCGCCTTGGCGACGAGTCCCAAATGCACCTCTAATACCTGCCCTATGTTCATACGCGAGGGAACTCCGAGGGGGTTAAGAACTATTTGCAGGGGGGTGCCGTCCGCCATAAAGGGCATATCCTCCTCGGGCAATATGCGCGAAATTACGCCCTTGTTGCCGTGGCGGCCCGCCATCTTGTCGCCCACCGATATTTTGCGCTTTTGCGCTATATAGACGCGCACAAGCTCGTTTACGCCGGGACTCATCTCGTCGCGGTCCTTGCGCGTGAATTTTTTGACGTCGACGACTATGCCGCCCTCGCCGTGCGGAACGCGCAGCGACGTATCGCGCACCTCTCTCGCTTTTTCGCCGAATATGGCGCGTAAGAGCCGCTCCTCGGGCGTAAGCTCGGTTTCGCCCTTGGGGGTTACCTTGCCGACCAAAATGTCGCCCGAATCGACCTCGGCGCCTATGCGGATTATTCCGCATTCGTCAAGGTTTTTAAGCGCGTCCTCGCCCACGTTCGGTATGTCGCGTGTAATCTCCTCTTCCCCCAGCTTCGTGTCGCGGGCTTCGAGCTCGTGCTCCTCGATATGAATCGATGTGAACACGTCGTCCTTTACGATTTTTTCCGACACCAAAATGGCGTCCTCGTAGTTGTAGCCCTCCCACGCCATAAAGCCTATAAGAATGTTGCGCCCGAGCGCGAGCTCCGCGCCCTCGGTGGAGTGGCCGTCGGCAAGAACCTGACCCTGCTTGACCTTGTCGCCCTTGCAAACGAGCGGACGCTGATTAATACAAGTGCCTTGGTTGGAGCCTATAAACTTTTTAAGGGTGTACGTCGCGCGCTTGCCGTCGTCCTCCTTTACGCGGATTTCGTCGGCGTCGGCGTACTCTACGGCGCCGTTTTTGCGCGCGAGCACCATAACGCCGGAATCGTAGGCTATTTTATGCTCGATGCCCGTTCCGACTATCGGGGCCTCGGGCTTCAAAAGCGGCACCGCCTGACGCTGCATATTCGAGCCCATAAGGGCGCGGTTCGTGTCGTCGTTTTCTAAAAACGGAATGAGCGCCGTCGCGACCGAAATCATTTGGCGCGGCGAAACGTCCATATAATCTATCTCGTCGCGCGGCTTTTCGGAAATGTCGTCGTAGCGGCGCATAAGCACGCGCTCGTTGACAAACCAACCGTTTTCGTCGAGCGGCTCGGTGGCCTGGGCGACCGAATAACGATCCTCCTCGTCCGCCGCCAAATAGTGAACCTCGTCGGTTACTCTTTTGTTAATCTTGTCAACCCTGCGGTAGGGCGCCTCGATAAAGCCGTACTCGTTGATTCGGGCGTAGCTCGAAAGCGAGCTTATAAGCCCTATGTTTTGACCCTCGGGCGTTTCGATGGGACACATACGCGAGTAGTGCGTGTAGTGAACGTCGCGGACCTCGAACGACGCGCGTTCGCGGTTTAAGCCGCCCGGCCCCAACGCCGACAGCTTGCGCTTGTGCGTAAGCTCGGCTATGGGGTTAACCTCGTCCATAAACTGCGACAGCTGCGACGAGCCGAAAAATTCCTTTATGGCGCTCGACACGGGGCGTATGTTTATGAGCGACGCGGGCGTGGCGTCGTCCTCCTTTTGTATCTGCATTCTTTCGCGCACCACGCGCTCTAAACGCGCTATGCCCACGCGGAACTGATTTTGCAGCAGCTCGCCCACGCTGCGGACGCGGCGGTTCCCGAGGTGGTCGATATTGTCGCATTGACCTATGCCGTAGCGCAAGCCCAAAATGTAGTTTATGGTGGCGATAATGTCGTCGACCAAAATATGACGGACTATAAGTCTGTCCTTGTTTTGGGCGCACAGGTCGGCCAACGCCTTTCTGTCGCCCTTGGCCCGCTCGATAAGGCGGTGAAGCACCGGATAGTAGACCTTTTCGTTTATGCCTATGCTAAGGGGATCGACGTCGATATATTCCGCTAAATCCACCGCGGCGTTGCCTATGACGGTGTGAACGGTATGCGTCCCGTCCTGAACGCTCACCGCCTCGACGGCGACCTCGTTAAGTCCCGAATTTTGAATCTTTGCGGCGATACCGGGTTCTATGACGCCGCCCGCCCTTACGTAACAAATGCCGTCCGCGTCCACGACGTCGGCGGCGGCGGTTTGACCCGCGATACGCGCGGCGAGCGCGAGCTTTTTGTTGTATTTATAGCGGCCCACGCGCGACAAATCGTACTTGCGGCGGTCAAAAAACAGATTTTCGATATGCGTCTTAATGGAATCGACGTTGGGAACCTCGCCCGGGCGCAGCTTGCGGTTAAGCTCGATAATAGCGTCGTCGAGCGTCTTCGCTCCGTCCTTTTCGGTCGTGTCGGTAATGACCTTTTCGTTGTGGAAAACGGCGTTAATCTCCTCGTCCGCGCCGTACTTTAACCCGTTGTTAATCCACGCGCGCTTTTCGTTCGCCAAAAACTTGGGGTCGTTGGTGATGGAATAGAGCGTGCGCATAAGCACCGACGCCTGCACCTTGCGGGTGCGGTCGACCTGTACCCACAAAACGCCCTTGTCGTCCTCGGAAAATTCGAGCCACGCCCCGCGCGAGGGTATGTTGGTGGCGCCGTAACGGGCTTGTCCCGTGCGCTGATCGAGCGCGTAATCAAAGTATACGCCCGGCGAACGCACAAGCTGCGAAACGACTACGCGCTCCGCTCCGTTAATGATGAACGAGCCGTTGGGGGTCATAAGCGGAAAATCGCCCATATAAACCTCCTGCTCGATAACCTCGCCCGTTTCGGTTTTGACCTGCCGGACGTTGACCTTTAAGGGCGCGGCGTACGTCGCGTCGCGGTCCTTGCATTCCTTTTCGGTGTATTTGATAAGATTGTGTTCGAGCCTGTGATCCAAAAAATGCAGTTCGATACGGTTTGAAATATCCGTAATAGGCGAAAAATCCTTAAAGACCTCGGCTATGCCCGAACCCAAAAACTCGTCGTAAGACGATTTTTGCACCTCGATCAGGAACGGCATATCGATTACCTCGTTAATCCCGGCGAAGCTCATACGCTCGGTTTTACCGTACCTGACCTTTTTAATAGCTTTCTGACCCATTAAAAGCACTCCTTAATATGTATCCCGAATATGTATAAAATAGAAAAACCCCCGAATTTCAAAAATTGGAGATTCCTAAACGCATAATTTTTCGACAGCACAGCATTTTATTATCATACCACAATCGTTCACCGAATGTCAAGCGTTTGAAACAAACTTTTTTTACATCCGGCAAAATTTTTTTCGGCGGAGCTTTTCACAAAAAAACTCCCCCGCCGTTATGAGAAAACTCCGGACAAGTTTAGACGGCTTTAAAACGCGCCTTTTTTGCCGTAAATAAAAGATAAACCTTTTGCCGTCGACTTTTCGCACCCCTCGCAAGCAAGACGCTCATCTTTGCCGACAAATAAATTTCCTTCTTCTTTTGGCAATAGCGGCGCTATTGCCTGCCCCCACCAGTCAAATACTATCTCCAAAATACGTTATCTGACAGCCGCCCCACTTGTCCGGAGTTTTCTATGACGGGGAGCATCCCGCTTACGCGAGTCCAAGCCCTCACGTTGCCGTGAGAACCGCAAGCTCAACCTTATATTATCATTATACGGCATTATCGGCAACTTGTCAATAGTTTTGACAAAAAATAGACCCCCTATATTACTAGGGAGTCCGCGAGCCCACTTCCGTGGGCAAACTGTCCGGCTTACGGTCGCCCGTAAACCCGCGCGTTTAACAACGCAATTACAGTGTACAACATTGTCGGCAATTTGTCAATAGTTTTTGAAAACTTTTTCAAAAAAGCCCGTCCTACCTTTCTCGGCGTGTACCCAAAATTCCCCTCCCCGGAGGGGAATTTTTGTTCGGCTACTTCTTAATAATCGGGCTATAAAACTCCCTCGTCGTACCCTCTCGGCGCGTACCTTGAATTCCCCTCTATGGAGGGGTGGCGGCGAACGCCGGCGGGGTGGTTAATTGTTTTTCGGGCGGTTCGTAGTGACGGTTGATTGCCCGGCGACATTTTATCAATAGTTTTTTATAAAAATCGAGCCCCCTATAAATTAAACCGCCCGACGCGGTACGCGTCGTCGAGAGGCGTGTCTATACTCCGTTAAATTAAATTTGTCAAGCTTCTTTTAATATTTTACGGTTTTTTTTGAGTTTCCGATTCGATTAAGGCGGCGAGGCTGAACGAGGGGTCGGTTAGTTCGAGTTCGTTGGGGAGGTTACCCCAAGGGTCGGGCTTTGGGACGGGCTTGAATATTTGCGGGCGGGTCAGGTAAAGGCTTGCTATAAGATCGTAGATATAGGCGTTGTCGGCGTGGCGGGCTTCGGCGAGGGCGCAGGCGCGGTTGACCAGCTTGCCCAGAACGGATTCGTTAAAGCGGCGGCCGGCAAGGTTGAATTCGGGGCGGCGGCACGTGTCGAGGGTCGCGACGGCGTGCGGATAGGCAAGGCACTCGTTATAGGCGGGCATATCGAGCGCTTGATTGAATTCCGCGCCCATAAAATTGGGGACGGCGTTTACCAGCCCCGCCATTATAATTAATTTGCCGCTCGCCGTGCGGACGCGGCGAACGTTATTTTGCCGGGAACCAATTTTTTTAAGCAACAGACGCGTAACGGTAAGCGGGCCGAGCGACAAAATTATTTCGCCGCCCGTAAGCGACTCCCGCCATTCGCCGAAACCGAGCGGCTTTTTTTGCGCGGCGCAATCGAGCGTTATGTCGCCCATACCGTCGCCGCCGTGAACCGCGGGCAGCGCGGCGAACTCCTGCGGAATGCTTAACGTGTGTATAACGCGGACGCCGTTCATAGGCCCGCTCTCTTTTTCGAGCGCGGCGACGAGCCTTAGGGCGTTATTAAGCGATAGCTCCTTGCCGACGTTGCCGCCCACCGCGACGATATCTATGCCGCCGAACATTTGCCGCCGCCCTATCAAGTACGCCCCCGCCGCCGCGTCGTCGAGTCCGTAGTCCGAAAGTATGATTAGTTTTTTCATATTGCGTTTTCCTTAATACAAAGTTATGGTAAACGTCGACCCGTTCCCCACCGACGATTCCGCGCCGATCTTGCCGCCCATCATTTCGACGATCGACTTCGCTATGGTAAGCCCGAGGCCGCTGCCGCCCGTTTCGCGCCCGCGCGCCCTGTCGCAACGGAAAAAGCGGTCGAACACCTTGGGCAAATCCTCCTTTGATATGCCTATGCCCGTGTCGGTAACGCTGACGGTTACGCGCCTTTCGCCGTCGGTTATAAGATTGCAGTCGACCGATATTTCGCCGCCCTCGGGGGTGTATTTTATGGCGTTGTCGACAAGCGTCCTGACCGATTCGAGCAACAAGTTCTTATCGGTTTCGACGAGGATTTCGGGCGGGCCGGAAAAGGTCAGCTTGTGGCCGCCGCTCATAACGCCGTAGTCCGAAACCGTTTCGCCGACAACCTCGCAGAGGTTAAAGACGGTTTTGTTCATACTCATTTTGCCGAGGCGGGCTAATAGCAGCAGCTGGTCGACGATGCGCCGCATATTGTCGGACTCGCGCCGTATCGCCTCGATCGCCTCGTTGAGAATGTCGGGCTTTTCGGCTCCCCACCGCCGCAGCAAATTCGCGTAGCCCTGTATGACCGCGATGGGCGTCTTTAACTCGTGGCTGGCGTCCGAAACGAAGTTTTGCTGGCGCGCAAACGACTCCTCGATATTGTCGAGCATTTCGTTTATGCGGTCGGTAAGCTCCATAAGCTCGTCCTGGGTGTCGATAATTTCTAATCTTTGCGACAAGTCCTCGGTGGTTATGTCGTCGATTTTGTCGGTGATTTTGCGGATCGGGTTGAGCATAAGCGTGGAAACGACGGCGACCAACGCCGTGAACACTATGCCGAAAACGGCCGCCAAAAGCCCGGCGGTGATTTTTAGCGCTTTAAGGTATTCGTCCGTTCTGACTCCCGGCTCCAAATGCCCCGCGACGGAGCTTATAAAAAAGACGGTGAACGCCGAAATGATGACGCCGAACACGAGCGCGTAAATAACGAGCATCTTGACCGAAATCGGAATCTTGACGCGCTTAGCAAGCCGGCTTATAAAAACCGCCGGGAGCGTTACATAGAAAAAAAGCCAAAACAAAACCGTGAGGAGCGGTTTTTTCGGTTTTGCCGCCGCCCTCCTCTTTTTTTCCGCTTCGAGTTCTTTAAGCGTTTCGTCGACGGCTTCCTTCTTAATTTCCGGTCGCGCCGATACGCTTTGCCCGCGCTCCGCCCGCTCCGCGCCGTTTTGCCCGCCTTCCGCTTGCGCCGAACCCTTTAATTTGTCGTCCGCGTCCGCCAAATTATTCCCTTATGACGTAGCCCGCGCCGCGAACCGTCTCGATTAAATCGATCTTAAACACGTTGTCTATTTTTGCCCGCAAATACCTTATGTAAACGTCAACCGCGTTGGTGTTGCCGTAAAAATCGAAGCCCCACACGGCGTCGAGCGCCCGCTCGCGCGAAATCACTATGTTGCGGTTTTCAAGCAAAAACACCAACAGATCGAATTCCTTTTTTGTAAGGTCGATCGCTTCGCCGTCGTAGGCCGCCTTGCGCGCGTCCGTGTCGACGCTGAGCTTGCCGAGCGTGTGCGCGTTTTTTGCCCCGTCGCGCGGAATGTTCTTTTTGAGGTTGGCGCGGATTCGGGCGAGCAGCTCCTCGATCGCGAACGGCTTTGTCATATAGTCGTTCGCGCCCAAATCGAGTCCCCCGACCTTGTCCATAACCTGGTCGCGGGCGGTAAGAATGATGACGGGCGTCGCCTTAGCTTGACGCAGGCGGCGCAAGACCTCGATGCCGTTGAGCGACGGCAGCATTACGTCCAAAATAATAAGGTCGTAATTTTTATTGAGCGCCTCCTCTAACCCCTCGCGGCCGTCCGCCACGCACTTGGTTTTGTACCCCTCGTGTTCGAGCTCCAACGACACGAACCTCGCGATCGCGCTCTCGTCCTCGACGATTAAAATTTCAGTTTCCATTTGCCGTTCTCCTTTTTATACAAGTTAATGCAAGCCGTTTAATGCCGGGTCGGTCAAAATGCCGTTCGGAGCGGTAAAGGCGGGTTCCGCATTTGCCGCTATCGCGGGATTTTTGACCGTCCCTATTTGATGTACTCGATTCGCATAGTGTTCGACGTCCCCGACTTTCCCACGGGAACGCCCGCCGTTATAATCACAAGGTCGCCCTCCTTGACGAGTCCCGTGGATTTTGCGCAGGTCATAACGTGCTCGAACAGCTCGTCGGAATTGGGCTGCATAACCGTCATAACGGGAACTACGCCCCAATTCATCGCCAATTGGCGGTAAGCCTTTTGCGAGGTAGTCGCGCCGATAATCACGCATTCGGGCCTAAAACGCGACACCTTGCGCACGGTGAAGCCCGAGCGCGAAACGGCTATTATCGCCTTGGCGTTAAGGTCGAACGCCGCCGAAACGGTCGAATGCGAAACGGCGTCGGTTACCGTGCGTATAGTAGTTTCGAGCGTCTTAAAGCGCTTGCCGTAGCTGATTCCGCGCTCGGCCTGCTCGGCGATTTTCGCCATAGTCCTTACCGCCTCGACCGGGTACTTGCCCACCGACGTTTCGCCCGATAGCATTATGGCGGACGTGCCGTCGTATATCGCGTTGGCGACGTCCGAAATCTCGGCGCGGGTGGGGCGCGGATTCGTAATCATCGACTCCAACATTTGCGTGGCGGTTATGACCTTTTTGCCCTGGGCGTAGCAGAGCTTAATCATATACTTCTGTATGCCGGGAAGCTCCTCGAACGGAATTTCGACGCCCATATCGCCGCGCGCGACCATCGCCCCGTCGCACTCGTCCACGATTTTTTCGACGTTGTCGACGCCCTCGCGGTTTTCGATTTTGGCTATAAGCTGAACCGCCCCGCCGTTCTTGTGGCGGCTCAAAAGCTGCTTGACTATGCGGACGTCCTCGACGTTGCGCACAAAGCTGAGCGCAAAATAATCGACGTCGTTATCGAGTCCGAACAGAATATCGTTTTTGTCGTCCTCGGACAAGTACGGCATATCGGGCTTCGCCCCGGGTATGTTGAGACTCTTGCGGTTTTTAAGTACGCCGCCGTGCAACACTCTGCACACGACCTCCGTTGCGGTTTTTGAAACGACCTCTAATTCGATAAGTCCGTCGTCGAGCAAAATGCCGTCGCCCTCCGCGACGCACGAGGGCAAATCCTTGTACGTTACCGAAACGCGCGCGTTGTTGCCCGGAACGTCCTTCGCGCACAGCGTAAAATAGTCGCCGTCGGCAAGTAACGCCTCGCCCTTTTCAAACGTCTTTATGCGGATTTCCGGCCCCTTGGTATCGAGCAGCACCGCCACAGGAACGCCCGTTTCGTCGCTCGCCTGCCTTACAAGGTCGATACGCCGCTTATGCTCGGCGTGATCGCCGTGCGACATATTCAGCCGCGCCACGTTCATTCCGGCCTTAATAAGCTTCTTGACCGCCGCGTAGCTGTCGCACGCCGGCCCCATAGTGCATACTATTTTAGTCTTTCTCATAATAAAATATCCTTCGTCTACCGAATATTTTCAAGGTCGTAGGGCGTATTTTGATACACGCAATAGTTCAGCCAATTCGAGAAGAGGAGCGACTCGTGCGCGCGCCAAAGCACGGGCGGCAAAACTCCGACCTCGCCGTTGAGATAGTAATTTTTGGGCGGTTCGGTGAGGGGGTCTTTTTCGAGGTCGCGCATATATTCAAGGTGCAGAGTTTCGGCGTCGTACTCGCCGTGGCCGAACACGAACACGCGCCGCAAATCCTTGCTCGCCGCCAAATAGAGTCCCGCGTCGTCCGACACCGCCAAAACGTCCAAATCTTTCTCGGCAAAAACCTTGTCGGTATCCGCCTCGGTGTAGCGCGAATGCGGCGTCAAAAACGTGTCGTTAAAGCCGCGCACAAGGGGGTTGTTCGGCTCCAAAACCTTGTTGCGGAATATGCCGAAAATCTTTTTGTCGCGCGGCGTCTTGCCGATTCCGTAGCGGTAATAGAGCGCGGCCTGCGCCGCCCAGCAAATGTACATCGACGAGTAAACGTTGTGTTCGGCCCACGCCATAATCGAGCGCAGCTCGTCCCAATACGCCACGGACGTAAAGTCCAGCTTTTCGACGGGCGCGCCCGTTACTATAAGCCCGTCGAATTTTTGACGGCCGCCTATCACGGCGTCGGTGGGCAGGTAGAACGATTCCAAGTGGCGGTCGTTCGTGTTCTTGGGCCGATAACTGCCCGTGTGCAAAAATACCGCCTCGACCTGCAACGGCGAATTGGCTATGTGGCGCAAAAGCTGAGTTTCGGTGGCGATCTTGTTGGGCATAAGATTCAAAATCGCTATTCGCAGCGGACGAATCTCCTGCGCTAACGCGCGTTCGTCGTTGATGACGAATATGTTCTCTTTTTCTAAAAAACCAATAGCCGGCAAATTTTTTGGCACCTTAACGGGCATCGCCTCGCGCCTCCTTATACGCTAATATTAATAATATCACCGTACCCCTCTGTTTGTCAAGGAAATTCGCCAACCTCGTTCCCCGATCGCCTATCGCCCGCGCCGTAAACAGGCGCGGCGCTTGCGCCCGGCTTTCCCGATTCGGGTAAACTCTGATAAGCTAAAAAACAAAAAGCGTCGTTTTTGTTTTTTTGGTCGATATAAAAATTCACCTCTGAGAAAAACTCCGAATAAGCGGGGCGGATAAATACGTATACATTCGGTTTTTTTGGTAGGAAAAGTAGGGAAATCCCTACTTTCCCTACCGAATATTAGCGGCTAAAACCTTAATAATTGAACCACCCCGGCAACTACGTTGCCACCCCTCCATAGAGGGGAATCCAAGAAATGCGCCGAGAACGGCGGGCAAGGAACCACCCCGGCAACTCCGTTGCCACCCCTCTGTGGAGGGGAATTCAAGAAATACGCCGAGAGCGGCGGCAAAGAACCGCCACTATCACGGGATTTTTCGCCGCCGTTACGAGATTATCGACCAAATAAAGCCGAACACGGCGAGGGCTAAAATTAAGCCCATTACGACGGTGTTGACGATCGAGGCCTTGTATTCGGGCGAGCGGCGGTTGACGCCGCTTAGAAGGACTTTTACGGAACGGAAAAGCGCGAGGAGGGTGGCGGCGATGTAAAAGCCGAGACCGACCGTAACGACGACGTCGGTCGTACAGAGCCCGACGAGCAGGACGACGCCGCCGATAAGCATAAGAATATCGCAAAGCTGCCTTATGCCGAAATCGGAAAAGTACGCGACAAAAATATTTTGCTTCTTTTTAGATCTTGCCATTTTGAACTCCTACTAAAAAATTCTTGCGAAAACGCCCCAAATATAGAACACGACCATAAGAATTATGGCGATTATCCATAAGACGAACCAAGCCGAGCTTTTGCCGCGCACATAGTAATACGAGTAGCACATAGGCACAATTAAAGCTATCGCGATCGCGACGCTTTGAATCCAGTTTGCAATATCCTTCGCGCCTGTGACATCAATGTACTCGCCGAGCACAAGACTTATAGCAAGTCCTAATCCGGCTAACATAACCGCCACGAACGAGAAAAACGATAACCACGACCCTCTTGTAACGACTCTTCTTGACATAAATAAAACCTCCCGATGTATAATAAATTTATTTTGGACTATTTAAGATTGCGGCTGCCGGGCTTAATTAGCGGCGCGCCTGTTTTGCACACCGGGCATTCGTCCGCCCCGTAGCTTAGAACCTCGACCGACAAAAGCGCCTTGTAGGGAACGCCGAAATCGACCTTGCCCGCGCTGCGGTCTACGATAGAGGCGGCGGCGACGACGTTACAGCCGGCGTCCTTACATAGGGCGATAACCTCTTTTACCGAGCCGCCCGTGGTAACGACGTCCTCGACGACGACGACGCGGTCGCCCGGGTTCAGCCCGAAGCCCCGGCGCAGGGTCATTTTGCCGTCGACGCGTTCGGCGAAAAAGTTTTTTACGCCCAAGGCGCGGGCGACCTCGTAGCCCATTATTATGCCGCCCACGGCGGGCGAAACGACGACGTTTGCGTTAAACTCCTTTAACCCGACCGCTAGTTCCGCGCAGA
Organism: Clostridiales bacterium; assembly: GCA_031276725.1. Lineage (GTDB taxonomy): Bacteria > Bacillota > Clostridia > Christensenellales > Pumilibacteraceae > RACS-047. The sequence continues at coordinate 40,152 of JAISMM010000002.1, forward strand.
GCTTTTCGCTGACGGCGGGGTCGACGAACAGCTTTGCGCACTGCATATACGTGTCGGAGTGGCGGCCGGACGTCAAAAGAAAGTGGCCCTTTAAGACGCCGCCCGTGCTTTCAAAGATTTTTAGTAACTGTTCGTTCGTTAATGCCATTTCAAACTTCCCGTCAATTCGCCTATACTGTCTATATTACAGCTTTTTGCGAGGTTTGTCAAGCCGTTTACAAGGTCAATTGCCGCCGACGGGCAAAAAATATTTGCGGAACCGACCTGAACGGCCGCCGCGCCCGCCACCATAAACTCGGCGGCGTCGTCGGGAGTCGAAATTCCGCCCATACCTATTATGGGTATTTTGACCGCCTTGTATGCCTCGCAGACCATTTTTAGGGCGACGGGCTTGACGGCGGGGCCGCTGAGACCGCCTATATTGTTGTGCAAAACCGGTTCGCGCTTGCGCCAATCGACCGCCATACCCGCCAGAGTGTTTATGAGCGACAGGGCGTCGGCGCCGCCGCCTTGCGCCGCGCGCGCGTTGTCGGCGATCGAGGCGACGTTCGGCGACAGCTTGACGATAAGCGGCTTTTTGCAGACCTTTTTGACGGCGCTTGTGATTTGTTCGACGGACTTTGGCAGAACGCCGAACGCCATTCCCCCGCATTTGACGTTGGGACAGCTTATGTTGAGCTCGACCATATCGACGCAAGACAGGGCGCTTACGCGGCTTGTAAGCTCGACGTACTCCCGCTCGGTACCGCCCGCCACGTTGACTATGACGACGGTATCTAACTTGTCGAGGAACGGAACGTCGTCGCTTAAAAAGCCGTCGAAGCCGGGATTTTGCAGGCCCACGGAATTTAGCAGTCCCGAGGCGGTTTCGGCTATGCGCGGCGGCGGATTGCCCTCGCGCTTACGGAGCGTAAGACCCTTTGTGCATATGCCCCCGAGCGCGTTAACGTCGTAAAATTCGCCGTACTCCCTGCCGAAGCCGAAAGTGCCGCTGGCGGCTATAACGGGGTTTTTGAATTCTACGCCCGCGATTTTGACCTTCATATTCATAGCGCCAAATCCTCCAAGGCGAACACGGGCCCGTCGGCGCACACCCGCGCGTACTTGACTCCGCCGCCGTCTTTTAGGGCGCAGGCGCACACGAGGCACGCGCCAACGCCGCAGCCCATACGCTCCTCGGTCGAAACGAACGCCGGAATTTTATTTTTTGCGCAGAGCGCGGCGACGGCTTTTAGCATAGCGGGCGGGCCGCACGTCAAAACGACGTCGGGGAAAAATTCGTTCAGCGAGTCCGCGAACGCGTCCGTAACGAAGCCCCTTACGCCGTAGCCGCCGTCGTCGGTCGAAACTACCGTTTTGCATTTTGCGGCGAACTCGCGCTCGAACAGCACGGACGCCTTGTCCGCAAAGCCCAAAAACGCGCGGTATTCCGTTTTTGGGTAGCAGTCGGGAACGCTCAAAAGCGGCGCGCAACCGAGTCCCCCACCGATAAGGGCGGCCTTTTTGTGGCGTTCGCCCAAGGTGAAGCCGTTCCCAAGCGGCAAAACGGCGTTAAGAACGTCGCCCTTTTTGACGCGCGAAAGAGCCGCCGTTCCCCCGCCGACGACGGCGGCGGCGAGCGTTACGGTGCGGTCGCCGAACTTGTAGAGGCAGAACGGACGGCGGAGCGGCTTGGAGCGGTCGGGCGTTTCGATATGTAAAAATTGACCGCACCGCATGGGAGGCAGTTTTTGCGCGCTTAAAAGCGTAAGCTCGAAAACCGAGCCGCTTAAAAAGCGGATATTTTCAACCTTAAAGCGGACGTCCCTCATCGGTCTTGCGCCGCCCGCTTTAAGGCGCTTGTTATGTCGGAGCGCATATCGAGCGCGGCGAGCCTTGCCGCGCGCGCAAAATCGGCGTCCTTGAACTTGTCGGTTTTGTAGGCGCAAATTATGCCGCGCGAGCTGTTGACGACGCCCCCGAGCCCGTCCTTGTTAAAGCAAACCGCCAAATCGTCCGCCGACCCGCCTTGCGCCCCGTAGCCGGGAATCAGAAAGAACGTACGCGGCATTTGCGCGCGGAGCGTTTGCGCCTCGGCTTTGTGAGTAGCGCCCACCACCGCGCCGACGTCCGAATAGCCGTGCCTGCCCACGGAGTCCGCGCCCCATTCACCGACGAGCGCGCCGACCGTTCGGTAAAGCGTTTTGCCGTCGTCTAAAACTCTGTTTTGCAGCTGTCCGCTAGACGGATTCGACGTTTTGACGAGTACGAAAATACCCTTGTCCGATTTTTTGCAGTCGTCTAAAAACGGCCTTATGCCGTCGGCGCCGAGGTAGGGATTCACGGTTATAAAATCGCTTTCAAACGGCGTGAAAGACTTGCCGTTCACGGTAACGCTCCCCAAATACGCGGCGGAATAGCAAGCCGCCGTACTGCCGATGTCGTTGCGCTTAACGTCGGCTATGACTATAAGCCCGCGCTTTTTGGCCTCGGCGAGCGTGTCCGCGAACGCGCGCAGGCCCGCGACGCCGTACATTTCGTAATAAGCGGCCTGCACCTTGACGGCGGGAACTACGTCCTTAACCGCGTCGATAACGGCAAAATTAAAGTCCGTGATCGCCTTTGCGGCGTCTAAAAGACTCTTGCACGGCTTTTTGAGCGCGTCGGGCAGGTAGTCGAACGACGTGTCGAGTCCTACGGCGATAGGACTGCCGAGCGCCTTTATGCGGTCGATAAGAGCGTCAATCATCGGTTTTAATCTCCTTTTCGACGCCGTCGACTATGACGCGCTTAACGGCGCCGAACAGCTTCCAGCCGTCGAACAGACTGTTTTTGCCCTTAGAAACGAACCGCGACGCGTCCACCACGCGCGGGGCTTCGGGGTCGACGATAGTAATGTCGGCGGTCTCGCCCGCGCGCAATTCGCCGCCGCCCACGCGCAGAATTTTGGACGGGTTGGCGCTCATAAGGCGGGATAGGCGCATCATATCCATATGGCCCGCCCGGACGAGGTTCGTGTAGCAAAGCGAAAACGCCGTCTCGAATCCGCTCGTTCCGTTCGGGGCGTAGGCGAATTCGCGGTTCTTTTCTTCAAGCGAATGCGGCGCGTGGTCGGTAACGATGGCGTCGATAGTGCCGTCGCAAAGTCCCTCGATAATTGCGGCGACATCCGCCTCGCCGCGCAAGGGGGGATTGATTTTGGCGTTCGTGTTGAACGATAAAATTTCGTCGTCGGTCGCCGAAAAGTAGTGCGGACACGTTTCGCACGTTACCCGCACCCCGCGGTTTTTGGCGTCCCTTATGATGGCGACGCCGGTTTTGGTGCTGACGTGCGCTATGTGGATACGCGCGTTAAGGCTTTCGGCGAGCAGAACGTCGCGGGCGATCATAGCCTCCTCCGCCGCCCGCAAAATGCCTTTAAGCCCCGTTATAGTGGCGTTAAGTCCTTCGTTGACGAGTCCGCCGTCGGCTATGTCGGGGCATTCGCAGTGCGATATAGGCAATAGCGAAAACGTTTCGGCGTACTCCGTGATAAGGCGCATCATATTGCCGTTTTCGACGGGCCGGCCGTCGTCGGAAACCGCAACGATACCCTCGTCCTTCATAGCGCCCATATCCGACAAAATCTTGCCCTCTTGACCCTTCGTCATTGCGCCGATGCAGTAAACCTTGGCGTTGTCGCACTCGGCGGCGCGCGACAAAACGTAGCGCACGACGCTCTTGTCGTCGATAACGGGGTCGGTGTTGGGCATACACGCCACGGCGGTAAAGCCCCCGGTGAGGGCGGCCCTTGTGCCGCTTGCTATGTCCTCCTTGTACTCGAAGCCCGGCTCGCGCAAGTGGCAGTGCATATCCACAAAGCCCGCCATAACCGTAAGCCCCGACGCGTCGATAACGTCGAACGCGCTTTCTTCGCGTATGTTCTTGGCGATTTTCGCGATGCGCTTGCCGTCGGTCAAAACGTCGCACACCTCACACGATTCGCCCAATACTACGATGCCGTTTTTGATTAGTAGTGCCAATTTATTACTCCTTTATTACAGCCCGGTGAAAAGGGTCGTGATAGCGACGAATACGGAACCCCGCCTTGCTTACGTACACCCAAGTACGCGCGCGGCGGCGGGAACCCGTCTTCGCCGCTCTGACAACCCTTTTGACCGGGCTAGACTTTCTTGTTTGTGTGGTTTTTGCTTTGTGCGGTTTTTGCCGTTAAATTCCCCTCTATGGAGGGGTGGCGGCGAATGCCGACGGGGTGGTTTTTGCTTTGTGCGGTTTTTGCCGCTAAATTCCCCTCTATGGAGGGGTGGCGGCGAATGCCGACGGGGTGGTTGCCGTTATTAATGCCCGGGCGGTAAGCGGACAACCACCCCGCCGCTAACGCGGCACCCCTCCCCGGAGGGGAATTCAGCGGTTGACGGCAACCACCCCGCCGCTAACGCGGCACCCCTCCACGGAGGGGAATTCAGCGGCGGACAATCAACCACCCCGCCGCTAACGCGGCACGAACCGAGCCGCCAAACGGCGAAGCCGTTTGTAGGGCGGGCGAGCTTGCGAGCTAAGCCCGTCAATAAGGCGAGGCACTCCACGGAGGGGAATTCAGCGGTTGACAATCAACCACCCCGCCGCTAACGCGGCACCCCTCCCCGGAGGGGAATTTTATAGAGGTTCCGCATTCGTTGTTATCACGACCCTTTTTGATAGACCGTTCAAAAGGGTTGTCAGAACAATGAAAGCGGGTTCCCGCCGCCGCGCGCGTACTTTGGTGTACGTAAGCAAGGCGGGGTTCCGCATTCGTTGTTACCGCGACCCTTTTCAACGGTCTAGCGGCGGGTTAGCAAGAAAAGCACCGCCATTCGGACGGCTACTCCGTTAGTAACCTGTTCGAGTATCACGCTGTTGGGCTCGTCGGCGGCGGCGCCGGACAATTCTACGCCGCGGTTGACGGGCCCGGGGTGCATAACGAGGGCGCCGGGGTCGGCAAGGTTAAGCCGCTCGGCGGTTATGCCGAAGTATTTTGCGTACTCGTTCACGGACGGGAAGGGCGGCGAGGTTTGGCGTTCGTTTTGCACCCTTAGCCCCATAACGACGTTCGCGCCCGCCATAGAGGCGTCGAGGTCGACGGACGCGGCGCAGCCCATACCGGCGACGTCGGCGGGCAAAAGCGTTTTTGGCGCAACCACCGTTACGGACGCGCCCAGCTTGTTAAGCCCCCAAATGTTACTGCGGGCGACGCGCGAAAACCTTATGTCGCCCGCTATGACGACCTTTAAGCCTTTTAGCGGGCCGAAGCGGTTTTGCATGGTAAAAATATCCAAAAGCGCCTGCGTGGGGTGCTCGTTTGTGCCGTCGCCGGCGTTGATTACGGCCGCGCGGACGTTTTTGGCGAGCAAGCGCGCCGCGCCCGAATGCGCCGAGCGCAAAACTATGACGTCGGTTAAAAGCGCGTCGAGGTTGCGGCCCGTGTCGATAAGCGTTTCGCCCTTTTGGGTACTCGACGTCGACGACGAAATCGAAAACGTGTTCGCGCCCAAAATCTTTGCGGCGGTCTCGAACGAAACGCGGGTGCGCGTGCTGTTTTCGTAAAACAGCGTCGTTACGTTTTTGCCCTGCAAGTGCGGCGTTTTTTTGACGTTTTGGTCGAGAATTTTTTTCATTTGCGCGGCGGTTTCTAAAATTTCCGCGATTTCCTCGGCCGAAATATCTTTGAGTCCCAAAAGGTCTTTGCGTTTTAGCATTCGTTACACTCCTTAATTTAAGCTGTAAAGGTCGACCGAATTAACGCCGTCGATCTCCTTGACGCTGACGCTTATAAGTTCGTCGCGCTCCGACGGAACGGTCTTGCCGACAAAATTCGCGCCTATCGGCAGCTCGCGCCGTCCCCTGTCGATAAGCACCGCGAGTTGTACGGTTTTGGGCCGGCCTAAGCTCCACAAAACCTCCATAGCCGCCTTAACCGTGCGCCCCGTGTACAGAACGTCGTCAACGAGGATTATGTCGGCGTCCGTAACGGGGAACGGCAAATCCGTATTTTTTAGGGCGGGAAGCTCCGCCACAAGCGCCAAATCGTCGCGGTAAAGCGTTACGTCCACCGCGCCTACGGGAATATCGAAGCCGTCGAGGTCGCGTATGACGGCGGCGAGCTCCCGCGCGAGCGTTAAGCCCCGCCGCTGAATCCCGACGAGGGCGACGGCCGGGGACGCGCGGTTATGCTCGACTATGCGGTGCCCCATACGGATGAGCGCGCGGCGCATTTGCGCGGCGTCCATTACGTTAGCCTTGAACCTCATACGCGCCCTCCTTTTTTGCGCAAAACGTCTAAAACGCGCGTAAAGTCCGGCGGAAGCGGCGCGGTAAACGTCATTGCTTCGCCGCTAACGGGGTGGACGAACGTAAGACTTTTTGCGTGCAAAAGCTGACCGCCGACGTTGAATTTTTGCTTTTTGTAGCCGTAGGCGGGGTCGCCGACGAGCGGGTGGCCGATATGCTTTGCGTGTACGCGTATTTGGTGAGTGCGCCCCGTAAGGATGTCGAATTCGGCGAACGTAAAGTCGGTAAAGCGCTCTAAAACCTTAAACGCCGTAACCGCCTCGCGCCCCGCGCTAGATACCGCCATCAGCTTGCGGTTTTTTGGCGAGCGGGCTATAAACGTTTTGACCGTGCCGCCGTCGTCCTTAATAACGCCCTCGCAAAGCCCGACGTAGATTTTTTTGACCGAACGCCTTTCGATTTGTTTAGACAAGCTTAAATGCGCCGCGTCGGTTTTGGCGACGACCATAACGCCGCTAGTGTCCTTATCGAGCCGATGGACTATGCCGGGGCGTATTTGACCGTTGATCGACGAAAGGTTATCGAGGTAGTACATAAGCCCGTTGACGAGCGTGCCGCTCCTCGCCCCGCCGCCGGGGTGGACGGTAACGCCGCGCGCCTTGTTGATAACCGCCAAAGCGCCGTCCTCGTATAGAATATCGATCGGAACGTCCTCGGGTTCGACCGACAAAACGGGATCGGGCGCGGCGATTTCGATAACGTCGCCGCTTTTGACCGTTTTGCCGCTCTTTTGAGCGGAGCCGTTCAAAAGCACGCCGCCGTCCTCTAAAAGCCGCTTTATATAGGAGCGCGAAAACCGCGAATTCGCCGCTATATACGCGTCGAGGCGAACCGCGCCCGAAGCGTTGCCTACCGTGATAACCGTTCTATCCATCGCCGCCGCTCCCCCTTGCCGTATTTTCGGAACCGTTTTTTGCCGCTTGCGCGGCGTCCGTATCCGTTCCCGCTTGCGCGGCGTCCGTATCAGTTTTCGCTTGCGCTTGCGCCGCGTCCGTTCCCGTATCCGCTTGCGCGGCGGAACCGCTTGCCGCTTGCGCGTCGGCGGGAAGGCGCGGGCCGACGAACAGGGCGTTTGGCTTGTACATAAAAATAAAGTAGACGGCGAATATAATCACGCCGATAACGAGCGCGGAGTCCGCCATATTGAACACGGCGAAGCTGCCGCCCATAAAGTCGGTGCCGAACCAAACGATTTCGACAAAGTCGCGCACCTTGCCCAAAAACAGTCTGTCGTAAAAGTTCCCCAACGCCCCGCCGATTATGAGGGCGAGGGCGAGCCGCGACAGAATATGCCCTTTGCGGAAAACGTACAAAAATACGCAGAACGCCGCCGTCGCGATTGTGGTTACGACTAAAAACACCGCGCGGACGCCCGCGTCGCCCAGAATATTTTCGAGTCCGAACGCCGAGCCGAACGCCGCCTTTGTGTTAAAAATCAGCGTGAAGTACAAAAAATTCGGTATCACTTGCACCGATTCGTACTCCGCCGCGATAAGCCTTACCGCCAAAAATTTTGTGAACAGGTCGATAAAAAGAACGCCTATAACGACGAGAAGTTCGACGCGCGCGAGCGATATATAGCGTTTTGCGCCGTCGAGGGCTTTTATTAATTTGTTTTTAGCGGCGGTCGGGTTCATAGGGTATCGTAATCTCCACGCCCTCGGGCGAGAGCAAAAATATGTTGCCGTTGACGCGGTGGACGCTGCCGTTGAGGGCGTAGATAGCCCCCGAAACAAAATCGAGTATGCGCTGGGCGATAAGCTCGTCCACGCCGTCGAGGTGGATTATGGCGGGCTCGCGCCGTTTTAGGTAATCGATAAGCGTTTGAACGTCGTCGGGGGTTTGCGGCTTATAGATGACAACGTTGCCGTAGCCGCGCGGGCCGTCCGGCAACGAATAAGCGGGGCGGCCGCCGCCCTCGCCCGCTCCGGCCCCGCCCGTGTACTCGCCCCGGGCGTTGTGCGTGTCCTCGAAAAATTCGTAGTTACCCTTGCCCCGGTAATTTCTGCCGGAGCGGAAAAATTCGTCGTCGCGATTGTTCATAGCGTCCTCCTTTGTCGGCTTTTGCGGTTCATTGCGCCGCTTTTCTTGACCCGAATAATACGCCGCCGACCCGTATCATAGTCGCGCCGTGCCTTATAGCCGTTTCGTAGTCGCCGCTCATACCCATCGATAAGATATTCATATCGGGGTCGGCCGCGCGGCAACGCTCGAAAAGCGCGCGCATACCGGCGTAAAGGCTATCGGGGGCGTTTAGCGGCGGCACCGTCATAAGCCCGCGGAGTTTGAGAGCGGGCTTTGCTTTTACGTAAGCGATAAGCCCGTCAAGTTCCCCGGGACGCACTCCGCCCTTTTCGTCCTCGCACCCGGCGTTGACCTCGACGAGTACGTCCGCGACTATCCCGAGAGCGGCGGCGCAGCGGTCGATTTCGTCGGCGAGCCGGACGGAGTCGAGCGACTGAACGAGCGACACCTTACCCACGACCTTGCGAACCTTGTTGGTTTGCAGCCGCCCGATAAAGTGGTATTCGATTCCGCGGAAGCGTTCGTACTTTTCGCAAAGCTCCTGCGCGCGGTTTTCGCCCGCGATATTTATGCCGAGGGCGGGCAACGCCGAAAAGACGGACGGGTCTACGGTCTTTGTCGCGGCCACGACGGTTATGGCGGCGCTTTCGCGTCCGCATTCGGCGCAAACGCGCCCTATACTATTATATAGCTTTTTTACGTTTTCTTCAAGCATTATTCACCGCTTTAAGCACATAATCTGCAAATAATTCGGAGATTTTGACCCCGAAGCCCTCGACGGCGGTAAAATAGGCGTTCGAGTTCGCCTCGAAAAAGACTTCGCCGCCGTCGGAAAAGTCGAGAGCGCCGTATTCGAGCCCCAGCCGCGCCGCGATGAGGCGGGCGCAGTCCGCTATTTTTGCGGGCGGGTCTACAAGGCGGCTTATCGAGCCGAGCGCGGCGTTCGCCCTAAAATCGGTCGTGTTTTCGCGCGCTAACGCCGCGACGGGCTCGCCGCCTATGACGTAGACGCGCAAATCGCGCCCCCTTTCGCCGTAAAAACGCTGGTAGTGGTGCGGCCGCTTTTTTAACGCGCCGTAAAGATTTTTAAGCTCGGCGGCGTTTTTTGCCAAATACACCTGCATACCGCGACTGCCCCGGTTCTCCTTGACGACAACGGGAAACGAAAGCGTTTTTGCCGCAAAATCCAAAAAACCGCCGTCGTAATTATCGACGGTTTCGTACATAAGAGGGGCGAAAACGGTGTCCGGGAGCGGCACGGGCAAGCCCCTGAGCGCCGAGTAAGTTTTTTCCTTGTCGTCGCAGATTTCGACGGCGGCCGCCGAATTAAAAAGCCTTACGCCGTTCGCCTCCAAAAACCGCGCGAGCGGCAAATCCTTATCGAAAAACAGCGCGAACGAATATTCTTGCGGCGCGGCGGCAAGCGTCGGAAAAACGCGCAAGGTATCGAGCGCGGCGCCTTTTTTTGCGAACGCGTCCTTTAAGCGGCTTTCGATGTACTCTAAGCCGCCGTCCGAATAATATCTGTTAAGAACGATCGCGCCCTTCATTCTTACTTGAATTTGGGACGCTTGACGTAACTTGTGTGCAACGCGCGGTGCGCCTTGTGGCTGCCGGGCTTGCCGAAGTAGTCGGCGTAAAGCGTTTTGACGATCGGGTTTTCGTGGCAGCGGCGCAGCTTGCCGGACTTGTCCTTTGCGTAAATAGCCTTTGCCCGCTCCGCTCTTAAATCGACGGTATTGCGCACCGACGCGGGGCGTACGGGCTGGCCGCCGCCGTTGACGCAGCCGCCGGGACAGCACATAATTTCCACAAATTGATAGTCGGCCTTGCCGCTCTTGATTTCGTCCATAACGGTTCGGGCGTTGGCGAGTCCGCTCGCCACGCAAACCTTTACGGGCGTTCCCCCTACGTCGACCGTCGCCGTCTTGACGCCTTGAACGCCGCGCACCGCCTTAAAATCGAGCTTGTCGAGGGTCTTGCCCGTAACGACCTCGCTCACCGTGCGCAGCGCCGCCTCCATAACGCCGCCCGTCGCGCCGAAAATGAGTCCCGCCGTACTGCCCTCGCCGATGGGATTATCGAACGCCGATTCGGGCAAATTGTTGAAGTCGAGTCCGTAGGTCTTTATCATTCTTGCCAATTCGCGCGTCGTTATCGCCACGTCCACGTCGTCGTAGCCGCTCGCGGCCTGATTGTCGCGCCCGCGCTCGAACTTTTTGGCTATGCACGGCATAACGCAAACGACGGCGATTTTGGCGGGGTCGATATTCATTTTTTCGGCGTAGTACGTCTTCATAATCGCGCCGAACATTTGCTGGGGCGACTTGCAGGTGGACAGGTGCGGCAAAAGCTCCGGGTAATAGAACTCGATGAACCTCACCCACCCCGGCGAACAGCTGGTTATCATAGGCAGTACGGCGGTCTTATCCGAAAGCCGGTGCAAAAACTCCGTGCCCTCCTCCATAATCGTCATATCCGCCGCCATATTGACGTCGAACACCTTGTTGAAGCCCATAAGCCTTAGCGCCGTAACCATTTTGCCCTCTACGTCCGTGCCGACGGGGTTGCCGAATTCCTCGCCCAAGCCCACGCGCACCGACGGGGCGGTGCCGACTATAACGACCTTGTCGGGGTCGGCAAGAAACGCCGAAACCTTGTCGGTGTCGTCCTTTTCGCGCAAGGCTCCCACGGGGCAGACGTTTATGCACTGGCCGCAGGCGACGCAGGGAACCTCGTCGAGCGACTTATTGAAGGCGCACCCTATGTTGGTGAAAAAGCCGCGCTTGTTAGGCCCTATTACGCCCACGCTTTGAACGGAGTTGCACACGGCGACGCAACGGCGGCAGAGTATGCACTTGTTGTTGTCGCGCACAAGATAGGGGTTGTTGATTTCGGGCGCGAATTTTAGGGTTTCGCCCGCGTAGGCGTTTTCGTCGCAGCCATATTCGAGCGACAGCTTTTGAAGCTCGCAGTTGCCGCTCCGGACGCACGAAAGGCACTTTTTTTCGTGATTCGAGAGTATTAATTCGAGCGTCGTCTTTCGCGCCGCCATAACCTTGGGCGTGTTGGTGAAAACCTCCGCGCCCTCCGTAGCGACCGCCGAACAGCTCGCCACAAGACTGCGCGCGCCCTTGACCTCGACGACGCATATGCGGCAGGAGCCCTCGTTGCAGATGTCTTTAAGGTAGCAGAGAGTCGGCACGTTGAAGCCCGCCGCCCTCGCGGCGTCCAGCAGCCTTGTTCCCGGGGGAACCGACACGGCGACGCCGTTGATTTTTAAGTTAACGTTTTTTTCGTTCTTTTCCATTATTCTGTCCTTCCTTATTTCGATATGGCGTTTTTCTTGCACGCGGCGAAGCAGGCGTCGCACTTTATGCACTTGGACGGGTCGATTACGTGCGGCTTTTTGATTTCGCCGGAAATCGCCCCCACGGGACAGCCGCGCTTGCACAGCCCGCACCCGATGCACTTATCCTCTATAATCTTGTACGATATGAGCGCTTTGCATACGCCGGCGGGGCATTTGCGGTCGCGCACGTGGGCGACGTACTCGTCGCGGAAGTATTTGAGCGTGGAAAGAACGGGGTTGGGCGCGGTTTGCCCTAAGCCGCAAAGCGAATTTTCCTTTATATAGCGGCAAAGCTCCTCCATTTTGTCCAAGTCTTCGAGCGTCGCCTCGCCCTTCGTAACCTTGTCGAGCATTTCGTAAAGCCGCTTGTTCCCGATCCGGCACGGCGTACATTTGCCGCACGACTCGTCGACGGTGAACTCCAAAAAGAACTTGGCGATGTCGACCATACAGTTGTCCTCGTCCATAACGATAAGACCGCCGCTGCCCATCATAGAGCCGAGCGCGATAAGATTGTCGTAGTCGATTTTGGTGTCGATATACGCCGCCGGAATACAGCCGCCCGACGGCCCGCCCGTTTGCGCCGCCTTGAACCTTTTGCCGTTGGGGATTCCCTCGCCGATCTCCTCGATTATGGTGCGAAGCGTCGTACCCATAGGGATTTCGACAAGCCCCGTGTTCTTGATTTTGCCGCCGAGCGCGAACACCTTTGTGCCCTTACTCTTTTCGGTTCCCATAGCGGCGAACCACTCGGGGCCGTTCAGAATGATTTGCGTTATGTTGCCGTAGGTTTCGACGTTGTTTATGAGCGTGGGCTTTTCGAACAGACCCTTTACGGCGGGGAACGGCGGCCGCTGCTTAGGCTCGCCGCGCTTGCCCTCGGTGGAGCGCAAAAGAGCCGTTTCCTCGCCGCAGACGAACGCGCCCGCCCCCAAGCGCAACTCTATGTCGAACGCGTGCCCTAAGCCCATGGCGTTATCGCCCAAAATGCCGTAGTCGCGGGCTTGGGCTATGGCGATATTGAGCCGCTCGACGGCGATGGGATATTCCGCCCGGACGTATATGTAGCCCTTAGTCGCCCCGATGGCGTAGCCGGCTATCATCATGGCCTCGATTACGCAATGGGGGTCGCCCTCTAAAAGCGAGCGGTCCATAAACGCGCCGGGGTCGCCCTCGTCGGCGTTGCAGACGACGTACTTTTGGTCGGCGACGCTGTCGCGGGCAAACTGCCATTTTAGCCCCGTCGAAAAGCCGCCGCCGCCGCGCCCCCGTAGACCGCTCGCCTTAACGCAGTCTATAACCTCTTGCTGCGTCATAGCCGTAACCGCCTTTTCGTACGCCTTGTAGCCGTCGTAGGCGAGGTATTCGTCGATGTCCTCGGGGTTGATTATGCCGCAGTTGCGTAAAACGACGCGTTTCTGTTTTTTGTAGAACGCGGTTTCGTTTATGGACTTGTTAGCGCCGTCGTCGTCCTTTTCGACGTTCGTCAGTCTTGCGACGACGCGCCCTTTAAGGATATGCTCCGACACGATTTCGGCGACGTTTTCGACCTTGACGTGCTGGTAAAAAGCGCCCTCGGGGTAGACTACCACGATAGGCCCCTTGGCGCAAAGCCCGAAACAGCCCGTCATAATGAGCTTGACCTCGTTTTGCAGGCCGTTTTCGGTCAAAAGGCGCGTGAATTCCTCGGCGATGAGCTTGCTGTTGCCGCTGGTGCAGCCGGTTCCGCCGCAAACCAATATGTGTGCGCGTTCGAGCATTATGCGTTGCCTCCCCGGTTCGCGACCGCGTAGCTATACGTGTACTCCGTTACGGGGCTGCCGTTGACGATATGACGGGCTATGACCGCGCCGACCTTTTCGGGCGTCATATGCACGTAGGTAACCTTTTCGCGGTTCGGAACGTAGACCTCGACGATAGGTTCGTAGGCGCAGATGCCTATACAGCCCGTTTGCGAGACCTTGACGTTGGTCAGCTTGCGGCTCTCGATCTCGTCGCCGATGGCGGCAAGTACGGGACGCGCGCCCGCCGCGATGCCGCAGGTCGCCATTCCGACGACTATGCGCACGTCGCTCTCGTCCGCCGTTTCGCGGTTGGCGACGCGCGACTTCATTCTGTCGCGGATCTCTTGCAGTTCTTGTAATGTTTTCATATAATATATCCTCCGTTAATATTGTCGATATTTTCGTTTATCATATCTTTAAGATACGACAGAGTCGTTACGTCGGTCAAATCGGTTTCGCCTAAAACCGACTTTACCTCTTTTGTGTCGAACGCGTACGTTTTGCCGTCGAGCGAGTAGACGAACTTAAAGTCCGTTTTAGGCGCGCCGCCGATTAAGGTTGCGAGCGTCGAGCCTACGTCGCCTAGCGGCACGCGGTCGATATGCGAAAGCCCGAACGAGGCGGTTACCGCCGTACCCTTGCCGGGCGAGGACACTATGCTAAAATCGCCGCCCGTACTAATCGACGCCGCCTTAAAAAGCGGCACGCCCATTCCGACCTTTCGCGTCGTGCGCGTCGTGGCGAACGGATCGCCCATACGCCGTAAAAGCTCGGCGTCCATACCGCGTCCGTCGTCGGTTACGGATATTTCGATTAAGTCCTTAGCCCTGTCGGCCGCGACGCGTATAATTACGTTTTTTGCGCCCGCCCGCGTGGAATTGTTGGCTATATCGAGTATGTTAAGCGACAGTTCCGTCATTTAGTCCCCGTACTTCGCCAAAATTTTGGCGACCTCGTCGGGCGTTACCTTGCCGTAAACGTCGTCGTTGACGGTTATAACGGGCGCAAGTCCGCAGCAGCCGATGCAGCGCGTCGCGTTAAGCGAATACTTGCCGTCGGACGTTGTTTGACCGGGCTCGATGCCGATCGAATCGGTAATCTTTTTAAGAACGCCGCCCGAGCCCTTGACGTAACAAGCCGTTCCCATACAGACGCCCACCGTGTACTTGCCCGAGGGGTCTAGCTTAAACTGCGAATAGAACGTGGCTATGCCGTAGATTTCTTCGAGCGGCACGCCGAATTTTTCCGCGATTCTGTTCTGCACCTCGAACGGCAGATAACCGTAGATCTCCTGCGCCCTTTGAAGCGCCATCATAAGCGGCCCGCGCGCGTTTTGCAGCTCCGCGAGCGCCTCCTCTAACCTTTTCGCCTTTTCGGGCGTGTCGATAAACTCCTTTGCCATATATATCTCCTTGTAAAAAAATTTGTCCTTAATTATCGTGTCCGCCGGCGTTTTGTTCTTAAAGCCTCCAAAACGCCCTCCGCCGTAAGCGCGCCGACCTCTAAAACGTTGCGCCCGCGCTCGTTTATGTCCGCGAGCGTATGGGCGTCGGAGTTATAAAGTACGCGGTAACCCGATTCGGTAAGCTCCTTTATAAACGCGTCCGGGCCGTTGCGGCTTACCTCCGCCGACGAAAACCCGAGCCGCTCCGGTATCGCTCCCAAAATCGCGGTTATGCCGTTCGCGGGCTTGTCCGCGTGGGCGGGGAACGCGACCGCTCCGAATTCCGCCGCTACGGCTCCCGCGTCCTCGACGCTTATATCCGTCGCCGGAATAAGCAGGCCCGGGTGTTCGCCGACGGCGTTGTCGAATTCGTCGATAATTAGCTGTTTTCCGAATATTTCGGGGCGGTTTGCGATTTTAAGCCGCCGGGGGGCTACGTAGTCCTCGAACGCGTCCGCCGCCGCAAGCGAGGGGAACAGCAGTATAACGTGGATTTCCTCCGCCGTCGTGAGCTCCGTTCCCGCTATCACGAGCGGGCCTTTAAGGCGCTTTGAGGCGGCGGCGCAGGCGCGGGCGTTGAGGGTGCAATTGTGGTCGGTAACGGCTATGACGCCGAGACCCGACAAGCCCGCCATATTGACGATATTGCACGGGGTCATATCGCCGTCGGCGCAGGGGCTTAGCGCGGTGTGGATATGAAAGTCGTAGAATACCCGCGTCATAGCAGTTTACACGCCCCGTAAACCGACAGCGGCGTCCGTATAAGCGCGATGCCGTTTTCGGCGCATTTTTGAACGAGCGGGGCGTCGGGCGTTACGTCCTCGCAAAGGACGACGGCGCCTATATCGGCGAGCGCCGCCACTCCCGCCACGTTGACGTTCGCCATTACGGTCAGCCACGCGCAGCCGGGCGGCGCCTTACCCATAACGCGGCTCAAAAAGTCGCCCGCGTACGCCCCGGCGGTTTCGCGTCCGCCGTCGCAAATTATTTGCCCGCCCAGTTTTTTTGCAAGTTCATCCGTCGTCATAGAGTTCCTCCCCCTTGCGGTATTTGCATTTGACGTCGTGACCCTTCACTATGTCCTCGGCGAGCGCCATACAGCGCGGAGCGCCGCACGCCCCGCAATCCGTTTGCGGCAGTTTTTCGTATATCGCCTTCATTTTCATAGTCATCTTCATCGCCTTCAAGCGGTCGTCGTCGAGCCTGTAAACGTTGAGCGGCTCGTACGCCTCCGACCTCATAAACTCCGACGCCGTGCCGATTTCGACTTTGCGCGGCGCGTATCTTTTGCGCAAACGCCGTAAGCGCGTCCGCGCCAAAAACGGATTTTCGATATTCATAGAGCCGCCCACGCAGCCCGACGGACAAGCGTACAGCTCCAAAAAATCGAGTCCCGTCAGTTTGTCGTGTTCCAGCTCGTTAAGCACGCGGATAACGTTTTCGATTCCGTCGGCCGACAAATAATTTTCGGTACCGAGTCCCATCGCCTCGCCCGTGCTGCTGCCCCAGCTAATCCCGAGACTCCCCGCCTTAGAGAGCGGCTCGGGGTTTTCGAGCTTATTCATTTTGTCGAGCAGCAAAAAGTATAATTCGCGGTTCGACAGCACCCTGTCGATATACTTCGCCGAGTTGCCGCGTTTTAGCTTAGACACCTTAGCCGCGCACTGCGTTATTACAAATATGCCGATTTCGGCGCGCGCGTAGCCCGTCCTTTTTTGCGCCTCGATAAGCGCGAGCTTGGCCGCGACGACCTCGGGCTGCTTCATCGGCGACAGGTGCGGAATAAGATGCTCGTAGCGCATCAAAATAAGGTTGGTTACCGCCGAGCAGGCGGAGCTTATTACGGGGCGGACGGTGTTGGGGTTTTCGAGATATTTTTTTGTCGCCGCCGACACCAGCTCCGCGCCGTAGGCGACCTCGAACACGTCGTCGAACCCCAGCGCTTTAAGCCCGTTAAGCACGTAGGACGTGTCGGTAAGATTGTTGAACTGACCGTAAAGCGACGGCGAGGGCAGGGCGACCTTGTACTTATAGCCGGCGATGGATTCGAGTTTGTCGTAGGATTCGCGCTTCGCCCCCGTGGGGCAAACGTTGACGCACTCGCCGCACCCCACGCAGCGTTCGTACATAACCGCGGCTTTTCCGTCGCGCACGCGGATAGCCTCGGTAGGACACCTTTTCATACAGCTTACGCAGCCGTTGCATTTATCCGCCTCTAAAAAGACGGGCTTTATGTCCTTACGGTCGTTCAATATCGCTCCTTGTTTTTGCTTTGCCGAATCGCAACCTAAATATAGAATGTCAAATATACGTTTGTGCCGACGCCAACGGTACTCTCGATTTTCATTTCGTCGGAATACTTTTTCATATTGGGAAGACCCATCCCCGCGCCGAACCCGAGCTCCCTTATGTCCTCGCCCGCCGTCGAAAAGCCCTCCGCCATCGCCTGCTCTATGTCCGCTATGCCCTTGCCGCTGTCCTTTAAGGCCACCCTTACGGCGTCCTCGGTTATCTCGACCTCGGCGACGCCGCCGGCGGCGTGAATAACCATATTCACCTCGCCCTCGTACATGGCTATCGCCACGCGCCGTATAACCTCGGGCGGGAAGCCGATATTTTTGAGCGTGCGCTTGACGTCCTCGGACGCCTGCCCGCACGAAACGAAGTCGTGGCCGTCGACGTTATAGAACAGCTTGATGCTCTCGCCCATCGCTAGCTCCCCGCGCCTAAGCCCGCCTTATACAGCTTGCCGCACGCGGTGTAAAGACGCTCGGGGGTGGACATTAAAATTATGCCCTTAGACGCCGCCAAATCCACGACGCCCCGATCGGGACGCTTGCCGCGCACGAACGCCACGCAAACTATGTCCATCATCTCGGCTGTGCGCACGACCTGCGGATTCACAAGCCCCGTAAGCAAAAGACCCTGATCCTTCACATAAGCCAAAACGTCGCTCATCATATCGGAGCCGCACGCGCTTTTAATATCCGTCGCCTCCGCCCTGTCGGCCGAGCAAAGTATTTGCGCGTTCAAAACCTCTGCGATTTCGCTTACCTTCATTAAATGTCCTCCGTACGTAGTGAAAATTTCCCTACCCCTATATAATAGCACAAAAAAATACTATTTTCAAGTATTTGAATGAACCTTTATAAAGTTAGCCATATCTTACCTTTGATAATTTTTGAGTAACGGGCGGCTAACCGTTAAACAGCGGCTTTAATCGGCCGCAAGAACCGAATAATAGTCGTAAACAAGCGCGCAATTCAGCCACCGCAAAAGCGACAAAACGGGAACGGCTCCGCGCCGCGAAAACGCCGCGTCGAACGAGCTTATATAGCGCGGATAAAGAAGCGCGAGGGCGGCGGCTTCGCCGTTTTGAAGTCCCGCGACCTCCGAATTAAGCTTTTGGCATTTTTCGTAGAGGAGCGAGGCGTCGCGCAAAGCAAGCGCCTCGGTGCTTTCGCCCCTTTCGAGCGCGGCGGCGGCGGCGTCAAGGCGCGAAAACATTTCGTCGATAACGGAGTAGTACGCCTTAATTTTAGCGTTGGTTTGACCGTTCTTTGTGTCGGCGTGCTTGCGCCCGGGCGCGTAAAGCGGCAAAACGGACGCGGAATAGCCCGCCTCCAAAAGTCTTGCGGCGACGGTTTCGGCGTCGGCTTTTTTGGCGTAGACGGCCGCCGCGACCTTAAATTCGCCGTCGTTTATTATGTAGCCCGCCCCGCCCAAACGCCCGTTTTGTTCGGCCGCCGTCCGCGCCGCGCCGCTCTCGCCGCCCCTAAAAACGCTTACGTAATAGAACTCCCGCGCCGCCGTCTTAAAGTAGCCCGCGCGCGCGGCAAGTAAAAACACCGCCGCGCAAACGCTCAACGACACTACGGATACCGCGAACACTATGCGGTCGTAGTACAATATTCCGTAGCTTCGCCGCCGCGCGGCGTATCTATTTTCTTGCATTTTTTTCTCCCGTAGGGTATAATGGATATTATGCCGCCCCGTTCAAGGTCGGTCAAACGGTCGTTCGGAGCGGCGAAGACGGGTTTCGGCCCTCGCCCGCGTATACGTGCCGTGCTCCGGCGGGCGCACGCCCAGCAAACGGTAAGCCGTTTGGCGGCCCGGTTCGCGCGCGTATATCCCGATACGTGAGCGGGGGCGGGTTCCGCACTCGCCGCTATCGACGGTCTTTTCGCCGGCCTATTAAATATATCTATGACAAGGAGTAAAAAGTTATGCGTTACCACATCCAAACAGCCCCCGTTTGGGACGCCTACAAAAGCGGCTGCGGCTGCCCTATGTGCAGGCTGTACGGCTCGACCGTCGCGAGGCTTATCGACCAATATTTGAACGAGGCGGTTATGGAACCCGCCTACCGCGTGCGCGTGAACGAGGCGGGCTTTTGCGCCGGGCATTTAAGGCTTTTGTACGGCGGCGCGAACAAGCTTGGACTCGCGTTGCAGCTTTCGACGCGCACCGACGCGATACTGAAAAAGCTGTCGCCCGTCGCCGACGGAAAAGCCGCCAAAAAAGAGGCGCAAAAGGTCGCGCGGCTGAATTCGACCTGCGTTATTTGCGACACCGCCGACGAAATTATGACGCGCTACGCCTACACCGCCGCCCAAATGTACGAACACGAAAACGATTTTCCGTCGGCGTTCGCCGCCTGCGACGGCTTTTGTATGCCCCACTACGCCCTTATGCTGACAAACGCGGACCGCGCGGGCAAGGCGGCAAAAACCTACGTCGCCGCCCTCTACCGCCTTCAAACCGAATCGCTAAAAAAAATCAACCGCGACACCCGCCGCTTTTGCGAAATGTTCGACTACGCCGGCCAAAACAAGGGAATGAAGGACGCCGAAAAAATCGTCCCCGCGGCCATTAACAAGCTGAAAGGCGAGATAATTCCCGGAAACCGCTAAAAAAGCCCGTGATAGCGGCGTAAGTCGGAACGTTAAGACAACGAATTTTTTAGATAAAAATCGACTTGTTTTTTTGACCCCTACGCCGTTTTTAAACACAAACGTTATATCTGCACCGGAAAGTGCGAATATAGTTCACGAGTATTTCTACGGACTCAATATTCGTTTGATAAGTCGGATGTCCGTGCAGGGCTTTCCCGTTTCCAACCCCTTCGGAAAGTTTAAGCGAATGTATGTTGATTAATCCCTGCGTATTCAATCTTTCGACCATCTCGTCAATAGGTGCATATATCTCGGTTTCACTCATCACTCCGTAACAACATAATATTTTTAACCCCTCACCGTAAACGTCTTGCAACGTTTCCAGAAAAACCCCATACCTCATAATATATTCGTTTAACCGCCTATCGCTCTCCGTTTTCGACACGGGTCCCGCCGCATCGCCACGTATATAAGCGGCATCGTTGGCGCCTAAATTTATAATTATTATGTCGGGCCTAAATTTTGTGTGATCCCAAAGCGCGGTACAATTAATATCCGCATAATTGAACCATGTCGGTACGGACGTATTCGGCCCGAGTCCGACGTTGATTCCCCAACCGCTCGCCGCCATAATTTGCAGATCGGCATCAAGTGCCCGCGCGGTCAAATACGCATACGTTTGTAATCCTTCCTCGGTACGGGTACTGAATTCCGTTTCAAAAGGTCTTGCGCTCATACCATAGCCGCAAGTTACAGAATCACCGAACACCTCTATTTTTAACGGCTTCCGGTTCGACGACGATACAATTTCTCCTTTGCAACTTATCGCATGCAAAGCGATGCGCGAATACGCCGTGCCGTACAAAACGCTTTCGCTCTTCTTGAAAATCTTAATATTGTGATCGCCGTACGTCAATCCGTCGACAATCGTATAGGTTCGCTTACCCTTGACTGCCAACTCCAAACGCGTTGCGCTCGGCGCATCGTTCTCATCGTCGACGAATATCTGCAACTGCGGCTGAATTGACAGCTCTGTCGTTTTCCAGTCGGCCGTAAATTCGGCGCTTAGAGAGATTCCTCTAAAATTAATTTCAAAACCGGAAGCCGTTTGATTAAACCACACCGCGCTTCCGGAACCGGATTCATAATGACGTCCGTGCATCTTAATCAGTTTTTCATCCGCAAGCTGACGATAGGTTTTTCGGGTAGTTATAATCGGTTCCAAGTTTTCTCCCCCGTTTTCGTTTTTATTGCCGCCGCAAGCGAAAAATGCGTTTATCAAAATGAAAATTAATAAACTCATAATAATGCTTACGCCGAATTTTCGTCTACATTTCATCAATTAAATAATTCTATCGACAAATCGTCGAAATAGCCTATGTCGTTACCTGCATTGAGAGAAATATAGCCGCCCGACAGATCGTTATTATTAGAGAGTTCCGCAATCTTTACCGTCGTCGCGCCGTTCCCCAAATCAAAAGAAACATTTCCGTTTTGCACCGTCAGCGTCAACGTATACCAACCGTCCGCATCCGGTGAGCCGGTCGCCCGACGGTCGGTCAAAATACCGTTGCCGATAAACAATTGCGCACTTCCGCCCGGGTACATCACGATACTTAAAGCCCTCCCTTGGTGATTTCCGGTAGGGTTATTTTTATGAAACTCTACGCCGATAAAACCGCGTTCCCCATCCTTTTCACCCATTCTAAGTTTTACGGACAATTGAAAGTCCGAATACGTACCGTTAGCCAAAGCCGCGCCGGCATCCCAATTGGAATTAGCCGCGCCGCTAATCATCAAAACACCGTTCCTGATTTCTGCGGAACCGCTGTAACGTGCAAAGTCGCCCAAGCGGCGTTTTTCGTTAAAATCGTTGAAATAATTCTGCGCCGCCGGAGTACCGATAATTTCCGGCTCCGGCGGAAGCGGTTCGCTGATATAAATTTCACCAAAGAGCGATGTTTGTTCTGCGGCCGCGCCGTCGGATAATCCGCGCCCGCGGATAGCGTTTAGGCGCACTCCGCAATTTTGAGTATAAAAGGCGGGAGCGCCGGAACGCAATCGCGCGTCTTGATACGTAAATATTTCTGTTATGTCGGCGCACCCGTATTCCGTTTTTCCGTCCTCATATGCGGCGGCAAATAATTTGAGAATTTGATTTTGATAAACTATCACAAGATAACAACTGCCGACATCAATACCAATCTCCTCGTTACGCGTCAACATTTCTCCGTCCGCTATCAACGTTAAATATCCACGGTCGTCAAATCTTAAAATCAGCCCGTCGTTCATATTGTTGCCGCCCGACTTCGTCCCGATATGATAATCAAAATATCCGCGCAAGACCGCGTTTGTCCGAATTAATTGCAAATTGAAGGCCACGGCAAAATCCGAATAACCCCGCTTTCTCAACGCCGCGTAATTTGACGCGCCCGACGGAAATTCGATATCGGTTAACTGCGGATTAAATTCATTTTCGCCAGTCAACATTTCGCCTTTAAGAATGCTCCAATTCCCGGATTCGGCGAATACGCCGTAATTGCATACGGCATAAGACGCTTTGTATCCCTGCCACGCGAAATAACCTTTTTTATTCTGAAAACCGCCGTACCGCAATAGCAATTCGGGGCGCTCGCCTACATAAAGTAACAACGTGCTTCCGTTCACCGAAAGCGTCAGTTGATATTGTTTACCGAACTTAAAATCGGAAATGCCTCTCTCCGCCAAAACGGTACCGTCCTCATTCAGCAGCCGAATTGTGCCGGTTCTGTCAATGTGGATTTCCGTTCCGACTTCTGCCGACGCCGAAGGGCGCCCAAATATTAGTCCGACATAAGCGTCATCCGCCGGCATATCCTTTACACTCAGTGTAAATACCGCCTTAAAACTGCCCAAAGCTGCTCCCGTAAAGCTATAAAACGTTTTTTCGGGCAAAACGCCGTTTTGAAGAATCCCGCCTTTAATATAACTCCAACTGCCGCTGTCGGACACATCGTAGCCGTGAATAAAATCCGAATCCGCATACTCCCGCATATCGAAGACCATATCCTCGGCGGAGTAATGCGCCGCATATCCGTCTTTACCGTTTACCGCGTCCCCGAAACACCAATACGAAGCTGTCAGTTCGCTACCGCCGCCGACGCACAGTCCGGCGTAAATATTGGAGTAATTGAGCGACACGCGCCCGATTTCCGCAAAAGAAACGCCGCCGTCGGTTGAAATCAACGCTCTGTACGACGTCGCGACTTTTTCAATCTGAATTAAAAAATCCTCCGACGTATCGTTCGATTCCGCATAGAGCGCTTCCGCGCCGTTCAGATGGTGCGACAGCACAATCTTGGAAATCCCTCCGATATTTTTCCGTCCCGCAAAAATAAAATCGTTTTCGGATTGAGCGACCACCATACCGCCCATATCGCCGGGCTTTTCGGCACCGAACGAAAGCATTGCCTTTTCCGTAAAGTCTACCATAGGCGCCCGCGTCAACGCAAAGGCCGGACGCAAGTCTTTCGACCTAATATTCAGAACGCCGCCGTCTGTCTTGACTTCCGATTGCCCTCGCGTAAAAAACGCGGAACTTAGCGACCCTTCAAAATCGGCGTAGATTTGCGCTTTCAAAGGCGTTACCGCGACATCGCGGAGCTCCGATGTCCCGTATAGCGGCGCGAAGCCCAGTGTGATACTGTAAGCCATATTTAATTTTTTTCGCAAGGCGGCCGCTTCGTAAAAACCGTCGCCGGAGTCGATCAGTACGCGGCAAACGCCGTTATCGGTTCTCGCCGCGCGCAGTCGGCTGCCTATCGGAACTTCGACGGTAGCGCCGTATTCTATGACGCCGTTTCGACGGAAAAACGAACGGACTTTCCGCCCGGTAACGGAAACCCCGAACAAATCGCCGTCGGCTTCCGCAGACCGAATCAACAACGCGTAAGCGCCGTCGTTTTCGGTCGTTTTCACGTCGATCGCATAATTATTAAAACCCGGCAAATATCCGTATGTAAAACCGTCCGATTCAAACACCGCGTTGCCCGAAACCATGTAAGACGATTCACCGACGCGGCGGATTCCGTTAGCGCCGGATACCCCTTCCGTTTTAAATATGCCGCGGTAATTCCCCGCATCGCCGTCTACCAACACCACGCCGCAAGGATAAACGTCGACGCACACCTTCCCGTCTTTCACCACATATTTTCTGCCGCTCAAATAATCGGTCAAGACGGCGCCGTCTTTCAAACTGAGTTTCCCGATATCCAAAGTGAATTCTTTCGCCGTTTCCGTATAGCGGTTAACGGCGGTGATTACGGTGCCGCCTTCGTTGAAACGCGCGTAGGCATAGATATCGTACGGATTTTCGGTTCCGTCCGAAAAAAGATTCATGTACGCGCCGTCTTTAAACACCGTCCGGTATTCCGTTCGTAGCTCGGTCAACGCTTTTGTAAGATTGTATACATAATAATTCCACGTGGATTCGTCCCAGTTAAACGCGTTGAAAAACGACAGCGCGGTATCGTCGTTAAGCACACCCGCGCCCAAAAGACCGGTTTCCTCTCCAAAATAAATACACGGCGCTCCGACATAAGTCATCAACAATAATTGAGCGGCTCCGAACTTTGTAACGTCTCCGTTCAGTTGATCGAACAAACGAACCTGATCGTGTGTAGTTAAAAAGTTATAACTGGAATTCGCCACGCTGCGCGGCAAGCCGAGAACCGCTTCCTCCAAAGAATTTGCAAGTACCGCGGCGTTAGAAACGCCAGACACCCAATCCGCCGTCGGGTATTGAAAGCCGTAATTCCACTTCGTATCCAAAATATAGTCGGTCAAATGATTGGCGTCCGCGTGCTCGGACAAGTATAAAATATCGTCTCCGATTTCCTTGATATATTTACGAATATCCTTTAGAATTTGCGTCGGTGTTCCCCAGTTATCGGGGTCGGATCCACGTAAAGTGTTGCCCACGTCCATTCGCCAACCGTCTACGGCATATTTCAGAATGTAAGTCAGCATAACGGATTCTTCTTCGCTATAAATATATTTTCGGGCAATCTCTTTGGAAAAATCGAACAACGGCGATCCCCAGTGGCTGAAAACCGCGTCGCCGTTTTCGTCGCGCTGTACGACGTTGTAATAAGGATCTCCGGCTTCCAACCCGCCGCCAAGATACGGATACAGCTTTGTGGAATTATAGATGACATTATTGATATTGCAGTATTCAAATACCGCATCCAACATAATCTTCATTTCGTCGTCGTGTAGCCCGTTTACAAATTCTAAAAACAGATCGTCGTTTCCCAAAGACGGATCGATCTGATGCAGATCGTAACTACCGTATCCGGCGTTATGAGCCGTTACCCAAATAGGATTCAAAAATAACGACGTAATGTTCAATCCGTTCAGATAATCCAACTTTTGCATAATACCGAGTAAATCGCCGCCGAACCATTCGCCCGCCCAGCTGTTGGTGTTACCCCAAGCCGTATCCCAACCGGCGCCGGTCTTATCGTTCAGCGTATTGCCGTTATAAAAAGATTCCGGCATTATAGAATACCAAAGCGCGCCTTTGCTCCAATCCGGAGTGGAAAAGTCCGGCATTACGTAATAATCTCCCGCCGCGGCTACGGGTTTAACGTCGCTCAAACCGTCGGCGTTATAGTAGACGGTTTCGCGCCGGTTGCGAAGCTCAAAATGATATTTATAGCAAGCCTCGTTTGCGGGAACGATACCGATCCAGTATTCAAACCGGCGGTTTTCATCCGCGCGCTCGAACGTCATCGGCGCGCGATGGTACAACCGCTCGCTTTGCGTTCCGCTTACCTCGAATGTATAGTAAACGGCGGCCTCCGTTACGGAACCGTACCTTGTTTTCAGACGCAGAGTAACGTCCTCGTCGCCCTTAGGTTCGAGCGGCGTCATATACTGCGCTCCCTGATCATGGAAAATGTCGCTTTCCTCAAAATAAGCGTTTACGCGCATACGCGACCGTCGGTATTCACTGCCGGCAAACCGGGAAATACCTGCGGCCAGCAATGCGCCGCCGGCAAGCAATACGGCAAACGACGTGGCTAAAAAAATTAAAAAATACTTTTTTGTTTTCATAATGATCACCCTTTAACCGCTCCGGCGGACATTCCTTGAAGAAAATATTTTGAAAAAAAGCAATAAACGACGACAATCGGCAGCGTCATAATCGTCAATCCGGCGCAATATTGACCGTACATAGACGCGTCCGCCGCCTTGAATCCGATCATCATAAGCGGCAACGTATGCAATTTTCGATTGCCCATTACCGAAATCATCGGCCAGAAAAAATCGCTCCACACCGATTGAAATGTCATAATCGCCACCACCGATAAAATCGGCAGCAGCAAGCGGAGGTCTATACTTACAAATACGTTCCGCAGTTTTGCGCCCTCTAAAAAAGCGGCTTCGTGAATTTCTTTTGGAATTTTGCGAATAAAATTAGCTCCCAAAACAATTCCGAGACCCGGGATTCCCACAAGATACGGAAGTAACAAAACGCCGTAAGTGTTTAAGAGTTTCAGTTTATTGTACAAAAGGTACATTGGCACATACGTCATTTCTCCCGTAAAGAACATTGTGGAGATCGCGATAAAGTATAAAAAACCGCTGCCGCGAAACTGGACAACCCCTATCGCGAACGCCGCCAACGCGGAAAAAACGACCGTCAGCACCACACCCGTCACGGTTACCGTTATGCTGTTCAATGTGGCGCCTAAAAGATTTTTCGAGCCCAAAACTTCGGCATAGTTTTTGAAAATCAATTTGGAAAAATTGAGGCCGAGCGGATTTAGAACATATTCTCCGTATGCTTTCAGCGACGTCGCCAAAACATAGTATAACGGAAACAGCACGGTTACTGCAATCGCCGCCAAAACGATACCTAAAAAGATTTTCGTTAATATGTCGGCACTTTTTTTATATTGCCTCAACGCCATCATTCGTCCCCCTTTTTAGACATCAGTTTATTAGTCGCCAACGTTATAATCATAAGAATAAACGCCAACGTCAACGACATCGTAACCGAAAGCGCCAATCGGATATTCGCCACCTGCGCATTCCCGAGTCCCGCGCGAAAAATCAGCACGCTGACCGGAGTTAATTCATAAGTCAGATTGGCGTTGGTTTGAAACAAGTAAAACAGGTCGAAAGATTTAATGCCGCCGATCATAGACATAATTATATTCATAGTCGTCGCAGACCATGTGAGCGGAAAAATAATCCGCATCATTATAACAAACTTATTCGCTCCGTCGACTTTGGCGCCGTCGATCACATCCTTGGACACGGCGTTCATATTAACAAAATAGATCACCATCGTAATACCGAGATAACGCCACGTGTTTGCCGTAACGACGGCAATAAAGGAGCGGGATACCGTACCCAACCATTGAAACGGCGGATTGGTTAAGCCGAAAATTATATTCAGAAGTCCGAATTCGTCGCCGGCGTACATCATTATCCACATAGCTGATACCACAGCGCTCGGTAAAACGACCGGCAAATAAATCGCCGTTTTGAAGAAACTCTGTAATTTTCCGCTCATAAAGTATAGCATAACGGCAATCAAAAAACCGAGTACCGTCTGCAACAGTGTAGATACCGCGGAAAAACCCATACTTACGAGCAAAGCCTGAAAAAAACCGCTGTCGCGTCCGAATATCCAAATATAATTCGACCATCCGATGAACTTAATATTTCCCAACGAGAGTTTTAGATCCGTGAAGCTCAGGATCAGCGAAAAAACGATCGGATACACCATCGTTAGCAGGACGGCAACGACCACTTGCGAGCTTAACACCCATCCTTTTAGGTTTCTGTAACGTATTAACAGCGTATTTTGCGTTTTTTTCATAAATTTACGTTCTCAAATCCAACCACGACAAATCGGCGGTTTTCGGCGCGACCGTCCACGCCAGCGGCGATAAACCCGCGTCCCGCATCGCTTTGACGTTGTTGCTATAAATGTCTTGTACAACCTTCGACGCGGAGGCGGCGCTTTTGTCCATAATGAAATTAAGTACGGACTCGGCATTCTTGTTGTCGTAATCTCCGGTGGAAAATTCTGCGTCGGTATAAGCAAGACGGGCGTCTCCCGCATCTTTCAACGCGACCGCCATCGATTGCTGATCCGCATTTTTATAAACAATATCCGAAAGCGTCATAATACTGCCCTCCGTGTCCGCAAATGATTGTTGCACGGCCTTGCCCGTCAAATATTTTAAAAATTTTACGCTCGCCTCCTTATATCGCGTGTTTTTAGCAATACTAAATCCGTCAAAATCGCTGTAAATATAGGTGTAATCCACGTCGGAGGGCGCCGGAATCGACATAAAACCGACTTCAAAGTCGTCGCCGATATCATCAAGCAAATACAGATTGTTGTTATTCATCAACACCATAGCCGCGTTGCCCTCCACAAAATTACGAATAGCCGTCGATTCGGTTTTGCCGTCGCAATAACCGAAGTAGTATTTTCTGTACCAATCGCGCAGCTTTGTAAGCATCTTAGCCTCGTTGGCTAATATTTCGTCGTTGGTTTCAAGCCTGCCCGTCTTATAATTTGGATCTAAGTAGCCTTCCTGCTGTAAACCGACAAAATTTTGAAACGCGGTATACAACTGCACCAAAGTTCCTCCGGCAACGCCCGTTACCGCCAGCGGCGCGAACGAATTGGATGCCGACAGATTGCGCACACGTTTTAACGCGTCCTCGAAAGCGACTATATCGGCGGGCGCGGTCAAACCGCAGTCGGCGAATAAGGATTTGTTGTAAACGATAATGTTTCCGGTAACGCGGAACGGCGCGCTGTAATAGCCGCCGTTGCGGTGCGCCCATTCCCATGCCTCTCCGTTGTTGATATATGTGTTTTTCCAGTCGTCCGTATACGGCGATAAATCAAGCAGCACGTCGCTGTCGATATAACCCTTAACCTGCTTCGACCAATAAAAGAATACGTCGGGCAGCGAACCGGACAACAGCTGCGAATTCAAATATGTCTGTATGTCGCCGTACGACGTCGTTTGCGTTTCGACGCGGATAGCCGGATTTGCCGCCATAAAATCATTGACTATTTTGGTCAACGCCGCGTTATGTTCCGGCCAAATGTGCAAAAACTTGATTTTGCTGATCGCTATGCGGTTTCCGTGTTCGTCCTCGTAATAATCCCGACCGTCTCCGCATCCCGCAAGCGCAAGCGGCAACGCGACGATAAACGTTAAAATTAAAGCAAGTATTTTAAGTGTTCTTTTCATTGTGATTCTGCCTCCTTTTATGAATCAAAAAAACGGTTATTGCGGACGCGGCGCCGATCAATATCAACGCACCGCCGCATACGATCATCGCGATCAGACCGCCCGAACCGGGCGTGTTTACGGGAATAACCTGCGTATTGTACGTATATTCCGGAATTTCCTCCGTGTAAAGCGGCTCCTCGTATTTTTCCACACGTATACCGTCGTCGGAAATATTCCACGCCAAACGATTTGCCGACGCGCCGGCGCCTACAAACGCAAATAACAGTCCGAAACGCGCGCCAAGCCGCGGAATACCTATATCATCAAACAAAACGGCGTCATCCGAATAGACCGAAACTTTTTGCGGGGTGCGCAGAAAGCTTAACGGAATTTTCCCGGGAGTCGCCGACAAGCCCGAAGAATAATTCGACGATACTATCGTTTCGGCATTCGTCGCGGAATTCCAACAAATAATGTGACAACTGCCGTCGGTCTGTAACCGAAAGAAATAATACGCCGCGCCGTCGTTTCCTATCAACAACCCCACGCCGTGCCAGCTCTCCGTACCGGCTGTTCCGATAGTAAATTCCGCCGCAAAAGAGATGCCGAGTTCGGAAAACACGACCTCATCGTCCCCGCGGTAAAATTTCCCGTAATAGAGTGTGTCGGAATGTAGCGGATACATATCTTGCGCGCCTCCCGAAAATACCGCCGTCCCGTCGCCGTAGACCAAATTGCCACCCATACGCACCCCTTTTGCAAACGTGGTTTCCGCATCAAACAAATTGTCGCCGCTTGCGTTTACGGAGTAAGTATAGACGCCGGTCATAAAAATTAAAACGACTGAAATAAAGACTGCGGCTAACTGTAAAAAACGTTTCATAGTCCGCTCCCAAAATCGCGGCCGGCGGCTGCGGCCTTCCTTTTTGACGCGATACCGAAGCATAACAGAAGCCCGAATATCGCGGCAAGTCGGCCTGCCGTAAACGGGTCCGCCGCGCTTTTACAACCTTTCGATTTTTGCTCGAAAGTGATCGTATAAGTTTTTACGGTGCCGTCCAAGGCCGTAACCTTGATTACCGCTTTCCCGTCCTCCACCGTCATCGCGCCGACGGCGGTAGCATCGGAAAGCGTGTATTCGATTTCGGCGGCGGTCGGAACGGCTCCTGCGTATTGAAAGGTATATTCGGTTACATCGCCGCTAACGCCCGTAAGAACCGCGCCGCCTATCGTTACGGACGCCAAATCCGCGTTGGACGATAAATTCGGTATAAACGTTACTCTGTAAATCTTTTGGGCAATTCCGTTTTGAGCCGTTACGGTCAAAACGGCGGTATTGCCGTCGCGGGTTTTTATAACCGAGGCATTCGCGTCCGAACGGCTGAAAGTGATTTGTGAAAGCTCGGGCGGAAAGGTATTCGCCGGTAAATTAACCGTATATTCATTCTGACCGGAATCGAAACCGTTTAACGATATTCCGTTAATCAGAATATCCGAAAGCCCGGCGTTATCCGAAAGCGTTAATATAAATATCAAAGTATATGTTTTTTGCGTCTGCCCGTCCTGCGCCGTTACGGCGATTGTGATCGCGTCGCCGTCCGCCGACACGGTAGCCGACGCCGCCGCGTCGGAAAGCGTATAGGTAACCGCATCGATTCCGGGTCGCGGTGCAAACATCGGCATAACGATACTATATTCCAAAACATCCGAAGTGAATTCCGCAAGCGGCTCGCCGCCGATCAAAACGGCAATGAGATCCGCGTCTTGTCTGTATATCAAGTTAAGCGTAATCGTATAAACCTTTTGCGTGCCGTCCTCGGCGGTAACGGTAACGGTGAAGACGCCGTTCTGTTCCGATATTTGCGCGCTTGCCTCGCGGTGGGCGACCTCATAATCTATGTCCGCGCTTACCGGCAACAGAACGTCGCCGGCCCTATAATCGTACGTCAATACGTAATCGCACGTATCGGGTGTGAAATTCACGACCGTCGTGTCAAACACACTTAGATCGCTAAGATTCGCGTTGCCGGAAGGCGCGGGATTGACGGCGTAGGCGTCTAAGTACCGCATAGAAAGACCGCCGAAACTTGCGGAGTTATTGACGATCCAAAAGCCCGCGCGGTTCGGATATCGATAAGCGATCGGTTCGTCCTCCACAACCAAAATACCGTCCAGCCAAACGGACGCCGAATCCGGCTCGCTAAGCACGCAAACGTCAAGAATATCGCCCTCGGCGATCGCCTTACCCAACGTAACGGTTTTAAGCGTATCGCCGTTATGCATCAAAAGCATGGTACTGCCTAAAAACCGTACGGACAGCCAATTAGTACCGTCGGATCGGAAAATAAAGCCCGCGCCGTACCAATTTTGTTTCGGCGACCCAAAAGCTCCGATTTCAATCGTAGCCTCGGAAAGAGCGGTTAATTCCGCATTTTCGGTGCGTACATATTCGTTCTCCCCGACTTTGAGGAAGTATTGCGGCTCCGCCGCAAAGTAAAACCGGCGCTCGTAAGTATTGGGAAACGTGAATACGTCATCATTTTTTTGTACATTCGTATGACCTTCGGTAACACTGCTTTGCTCCGAAAGCACATTCGCCGTTTCATAAACGGGAACTCTGCGGTTCAGCAAAACCGTATAAGTTTTCCGCGTACCGGTGTCCTCCGCCGTAACCGCCACCGTCAAACGGTTACCGGCTAAGGTAAGAACCGCAGAGGCGTTTTTATCAACCGTTTCGTAAGCGAACGCGCTCTCGTCCGGAAATACCGCATCGTAATCGAACGTCAGCACATAATCGGTTTTGTCCGAATCGAAGCCCGGTATATCCTCGCCGTCCAAAGTTATTTTGGCGAGCCGCGCCTCGCTAGACCAATCCGGATTTCCGATATATACGGCCTTGTCGTAAACCATAGTAACCGAACCGAAGGATGCGGCGTTATTGATGCTCCATAAAGCGCCGCGGTTTGCAAATGCCGCGTCCACGTCTTGATCAAACATCTTTGCGCCGTTCACCCAAACCGCCGTGTGCGACGGTGTACTGTAAATACGCAACGATACCTCGTCGCCGGGCGTCAGTTTTTTACCCATCGGTTTTCTGGCGATCTCCGCGCCGGATCGCATAAGGATAATATCGGAGTCAAGCAGACGAACCGCTAAAAAACCGTCTGCGTCACGCCTAAAAATAAAGCCCGCGCCGTACCAGTTTTGTTCCGGTTGAAGAAACTCGCCGATTGTGATCCGCAGCGTACTTAAAACGGTCAATTCTTTATTTGCCGACAAAACGTAATTTCCGCTTGAACCGGTATAATAATCCGGCGGAACCGTAAAAAATTGTTGCGTTTCGTAACCGTTTTGAAAGCTGTACATACCGTCCGCGGCGTGGAACACGGAAGTTCCGTCGGTAACGCTGCTCTGTCCGGCAAGCGCGTCCGCAAATTCGGGATTTGAAAACAGTGTTTCGCGGTCGTACCACATACCGGCGTCCGAAAAAGACGCGGCGTTGTGTATAATCCAAAAGCCCGCGCGGTTCGGATATCGATAAGCGATCGGTTCGTCTTCCACAACCAAAATACCGTCCAGCCAAACGGACGCCGAATCCGGCTCGCTAAGCACGCAAACGTCAAGAATATCGCCCTCGGCGATCGCCTTACCCAACGTAACGGTTTCAAGCGTATCGCCGTTATGCATCAAAAGCATGGTGCTGCCTAAAAACCGTACGGACAGCCTATTAGTACCGTCGGATCGGAAAATAAAGCCCGCGCCGTGCCAACTTTCTTGCGGCGACCCAAAAGCTCCAATTTCAATTTTAACTTTGGAAAGAGCGGTTAACTCCGCATTTTCGGTGCGGACATAGCCGCTGCCGCCGTATGTATAATAATCCGCTTCCTCCCCAAAGAAAAACTGCCTTTCATATTCGTTGCCAAAACTATAAGCGCCGTCGACGCAATACGTCCAGACATTGCCCTCGGTTACGCGGTTTTGCTCCGAAAGTACGTTATCGGTTTCAAAATCCGGCGGCGCGCCCGAAGCCTGCGCGCGGCCGGCAATCAAAATGAACGGCAAACACAGCGCGCCCAATGCCAATACGATAATCCCGCAAAGTTTTGATTTCTTAATCATTTCCATCATAGTATTCCTCCGAAATAATATTTATTTTGCCGAAAACCTCATAAAAGAAAAACTTTTTGCATCTAAGTCGACGCTAAACACTTTGTTTTTGCCTGACGCGCAAACCGCATCTACGGGACTAACCGCATTCGGCGCGTCAAAGCTGTTTTTTTGGCTGATATTAGGGTGCTTTAACACGATATGACGCGTAAACGCCGTTGCTTCCGTAAATTCCAATAGCAATTCGGCGGCATCGCCCGCATTGACAGCAAAAACAAGATATTCGCGGTTTTGCGGATCATAACATACCGCATGCCGAATATACGGCGCGTCGCCGAACCGCTGCGACCGATAGACCGGAATATCCGCCCACGTCGAAAGGGAAAGCGTACCGGCCGCATTGTTGGCAAACGCGGCGATCGGGTGAAAAATCGTCTGTTTGAACATTCCCCCGCCGTTTTGTGTAAAAATCGGCGCGATCACGTTGACCAATTGCGCGAAGCACGCTATCTTTACCCGATCCGAATGGTTAATAAGCGTACAGAGCAGACCGGCAACGACAAGAGCGTCCGCCATATCGTAACAGT